>JAOUMX010000046.1 GCA_029881275.1 Gammaproteobacteria bacterium
CGATATTGGGGAATCGTCTAGCGGCAGGACTGCGGACTCTGACTCCGCCAACCTAGGTTCAAATCCTAGTTCCCCAGCCAATATAAAAAGACCCGAAAGGGTCTTTTTTTTGCCTGCAAAAAAAGCGTCTGGCGAGTATTTATACTGAAAATCCTGTGGGAAGTTGATTAAGCAGTCTGTGCCTGGGTTTTGCCGGGCTATAGAGTGGGCGACTGGAATCTTATGACTTTGACATAATTCCCAAATAACATTATCTACAGCCTTAAATATAGTTATTTTATATTTCTGCGGACAGGTTAAGTTTGTACAGGGAGTATGAAGTGACTGGTCAGTCATTTAATGTGCTGGCTTCAGGCGTTAAAAAAGTGTGTTAAAGCTGGATGATGAGTAAGATAACTGATTGTTTTTAAAGGTTATTTCTGTTTTTTTGTCAGCATTGATGTGTTGAATGGCTATGGTTATCGTTAGTTGAAGTGTCAATACTGGCAGGCATTCAATGTCTGGAACGGTTTGTCCTTAATTTGTCCTTAAAATGCGATTAATAAAAAGGCAAATGTTTTGCCCTAAGGCTATTTTAAAAAATATAAAAACGGTTAATTAAAATGCCGTATTAGCAGAAAATAAAGACGGAATGTTTTTCGGTTTCGAATTAATTTTTATATACAGACATTAATTTTTTTATTTCGTTTTACTCTATTTATACAGTGAATTACTGGATATTACTTATTTTATAGGCTAAAAACTGGACTAGGCATAACATTTCGAAACAAAGTGGTTGACTTACATTTTTAAATGTTTATAAATAGGACTGATTTTTTTGTATGACCACACAAAAAATCATAGCTATGATAAAAAACTTACAAACACAAACAACAACAATGCGGGAGTCTTGCATAATGAAAAAACAAATCCTAGCAATTGCTATTGCAACAGGTTTAACGGCAGCACCATTACTGGCACAGGCAGAAGCAACTGTTTACGGTCGTGCTCATGTGTCTTTAGATCATGTTGAAACAGGTGGTGGTGCATCTGCTGGCGGCACAGATGCAGAATTTGATCTGAATGACCGTAAATCTGCTTTTGGCGTAAAATCTAAAGAAGATCTGGGCGGTGGTTTAACTGTGATGGCCAAATTTGAATGGTCTGTAAATCCAACGGATGTTGGTTCAGCTATCGGTGTTCGTGATCGCTGGATCGGTCTGAAAAAAGCAGGCATGGGTACAGTTAAATTCGGTACTCTGTCTTCTAACTACAAAGAAACAGCTGCTAAAATGGATCCTTTCTGGCACACAGCTGCTGAAGGTCGTGGAACTGGTTCAACTTCTGATTTAAGTAATTCATCAGGTGATGACGGCGGTCGTATGTCTAATCTGTTGCATTTTTCTTCTGCGCCTATGGGTGGTATGCAGGTTGTTTTGAATGCTCAGTTAAACGGTACTGGCGAAATGACTACTGGTCTGGGTATTCGTTATGAAGCCAAAGGTCTGTATGTATTTGCTGATATGCTGAATATTGAGAATGATGCAAACACTGATGGTGTATCTGATCATCGTCGTTATGCTGCAGGTGAATCGGCTACTAAGTTCGGTGTTAAGTACACTATGGATGCCCTAACTGCCGGTGTTGTCGTTGAGCAAACAGCTGATGTTACTGCTGTAGTGAGAACAGGGGCAGGAACTACTGCTAGCCCTTATGTTTATACAGTAACTCCTGGTGCTGGTTATGATTACACCACTCTGATGGCAACTTATGCTCTGAATGATAACGACACAGTTGCATTCACATACGGCATGGCAGCGCATGATACTGCTGCTGCTGCTGATATGGACACTGTAGCACTGGGTTATATGCATAACATGAGCAAATCGACTACTGTTTATGCAGCTTATGTGGACAGAAGTTCTGATACAGCATCTGCTGAGCTGAATGGTCTGACATTTGGTCTGAAACACAGCTTCTAATTCTGATTCAAGAATTTAAAGTTGAAAAAAACGGGGCTTAGGCCCCGTTTTTTTATGTGCAGAATTACTGCCTGTCACCGGTGTCGGGATGCGCAGTAGCGACAGTGTTCAGCAAGAATACTAGCCTGCAAAAATTGCATTTCCAATATCCTTGAAGTGTATGTCGCGGCTACATCAATATCCTGGTGATAGTTTCAGAGAGCAATCTGGTCTTTATGAAACATGCCAGCCTCAGGTGCTTATGCTAGAATTCATCCTCTTTGAATACTGGCAAAGCTCGCTTCTGAATGACATCAACTGCCCGCATACGCGAAATCCCCTATAACTACACCTCGTTTTCTGACCGGGAAATTATTATTCGATTCCTCGGCGAACCCATGTGGGAATTGATTAATGAATTGCGTGGTTCTCGTCGGACCGGTCATTCGGCGCGCATGCTGTTTGAAGTGCTGGGGGATATGTGGGTGGTGACCCGTAATCCCTTTATCCAGGATGACCTGTTAGAGAATAAAAAACGCCGTGGCTTGCTGATTGCGGCGCTACATCACCGGCTCGAGCAGATTGTTGCCCGTGCCGATGGTAATGAAAAGGCACTGGATCTGGCGGATAAGGCGCATAAAGCCCTGCAGCGCTTTGCAGACTGGTTTGAAACCCAGAATGCACTCAGGGCCAGGGCAATTAAAAAATTCAGCCGGGTGACGCGCAGGGACAATATTGACTTCAGTGGTATTGCCCGGGTATCCCATGTAACCGATGCCACTGACTGGCGCGTCGAATTTCCCTTTGTCGTGTTAACGCCAGACAGTGAAGACGAAATGGCGGATCTGGTAAAAACCTGTGTGAAACTGGATCTGAGTATTATTGCCCGTGGTGGCGGTACCGGCTATACCGGTGGTGCCGTGCCTCTCTATGAAAACACGGTGGTGATTAATACTGAGAAACTGGAGGCCCTGAGTAAGGTTGAGTTAAAAAACATTCCCGGTGTCGATCATCCCGTGCCGGTGGTGAGCACGGGGGCCGGTGTGGTCACCCGGCGGGTATCCGAACGTGCCGCAGAGCACGGTTACGTGTTTGCCGTTGATCCCACTTCGCAGGATGCCTCCACCATTGGCGGCAATATCGCCATGAATGCCGGTGGTAAGAAAGCGGTGATGTGGGGCACGACACTGGATAACCTGGTTTCCTGGCGCATGGTCACGGCCGATGGAAACTGGCTGGAAGTCGAGCGCATTAACCATAATCTGGGCAAGATTCATGAACAGCAGGAAGTGGTATTCAGGGTTAGCCGTTATGATTCGAAAAAACAGAGGCTGATTGCGGAACCAGAGATTTTAAAATTTCCAGGTAAATCCTTGCGTAAGGAAGGTCTTGGAAAAGATGTTACTGACAAATTTCTGGGTGGCTTGCCCGGTGTACAGAAAGAGGGTTGTGATGGCCTGATTAGCTCGGCCGTCTTTCTGTTGCATAAAATGCCGCCACATATTCGCACCGTATGTCTGGAGTTTTACGGTAATGATATTCGCCAGTCGGTGCCGGCTATTGTCGAGATTAAAAATTATCTGGACCAGCATAGCGAAGTCATGTTGTCCGGTCTGGAGCATCTGGATGATCGTTATATTCGCGCAGTGAAATATACGTCCAAGGCCACACGTGGTGGCTTGCCGAAAATGTTGCTGATAGCCGATATTGCCAGTGAAAATGAAAACCAGGTTGCTGAGGCTGCATCTCATGTGGTGCGCCTTGCCAATGCGCGTAATGCTGAAGGCTTTATTGCAGTCAGTGATGAAGCACGTCATCGTTTCTGGCAGGAACGGGCACGTACCGCAGCAATAGCAGCACATACCAATGCATTTAAAATCAATGAAGACGTGGTTATTCCGCTGGATAAACTGGCAGAGTATTCAGAAGGTATTGAGCGTATCAATATTGAACAGTCGATCATGAATAAATTGCGCATGCTGAATGCCATAGAAAATTGCATGCAGATCAGCGAAAAAGAAGTTCATCAAAGTGATCAGGAAAACCTTGAATTACTCAAGCAGAAATTTGAATCGGCACATGCATTGATTGCACAGGCACGTCAACGGTGGACGCAGGTGTTAAATCACCTGGATGACACAGTGGCACAGCAGAATACGATTTTACTTGAAGCCGAACAGCCTCTGGTTGATCAGAATGAAACTGTAATTAATCAGGTGTTACAAAAAAATATTCGTATTTCTTATCGTCAGGAAATTGAAAGGCCGTTAAAACAGATTTTTAGTGGGCACGATTTAGTAAAGGTACACAACAAGCTGGATAGTCTTCATGAAGAAGTGCTCTCCAGTCGTTTATTTGTGGCGTTGCACATGCATGCTGGTGACGGTAATGTGCATACTAATATTCCTGTGAACTCTAATGATTACGCCATGATGCAGGAAGCAGAGCGTATTGTGGATCGCGTCATGGCATTGGCAATTTCATTGGGTGGCGTTATTTCCGGTGAGCATGGCATTGGAATTACCAAGTTTCAGTATCTGGAAAAAGATGCAGTTACAGCATTTGAGCAATATAAACAGAAAATCGATCCGGGACAGTTTTTTAATCGCGGTAAATTAATTTCTCAAACCGGCGGTCTGGAACGTGCCTATACACCGTCTTTGCGACTGTTGAAACAGGAAGCGATTATTCTCGAGGAAAGTGAGCTGGGTGAATTGAATGATTCCATTGCTCATTGTTTGCGTTGTGGCAAATGCAAACCAAAATGTACAACCCATGTGCCCGGTGCAAATTTACTTTACTCGCCGCGTAATAAAATTCTGGCTTCTGGTTTGATTACCGAAGCATTCTTATATGAAGAACAAACCCGTCGTGGTATTTCGGTGCGTCATTTTGATGAAATGAATGACCTGGCAGATCATTGCACGATTTGTCATCGTTGTTTGTCGCCATGCCCGGTGAATATTGATTTTGGCGATGTTACGGTATTAATGCGGCATATATTAAAGTCGCAGGGACAGCGTCGTGTCAATATCGGAACTAAAATGTCCATGGCATTTTTAAATGTAACCGAGCCAGGCACCATTAAACTGATGCGAAATGGTTTGATCAAAGCCGGTTATGCGGGACAGCGGTTCGCATATAAAGTATTTAAAGCCATCCCCGGGCTATTACCAAAAACAAAACGTCCGTCTGCCACCACGGGTAAGCCGCTGATTAAGGAACAGGTAATTCAGTTTCTTAGTAAACCGATGCCAGCAGGTGTGCCTTCAAAAACCATGCGCGCCATGTTAGGTGTTGAAGACAATAAAACCATCCCGGTATTGCGAGACATCAACAAAACCGATACCGACAGTGAAGCAGTATTTTATTTTCCCGGTTGTGGCTCTGAACGATTGTTTAGCCAGGTGGGTATAGCCACCATGGCCTGGTTATATGAGCTGGGCATACAAACCGTATTGCCGCCCGGTTATTTATGTTGTGGTTATCCGCAAACAGCTTCCGGCGATAAAGAAAAAGGCCATCAGATTACAACCGGTAATCGTGTGCTGTTTCATCGTATGGCAAACACCTTAAATTATCTGGATATTAAAACCGTGGTAGTGTCTTGCGGTACCTGTATGGATCAGCTGCTGGAATATAAATTTGATCAGATTTTCCCCGGGTGTCGCCTGCTGGATATACATGAATATCTAATGGAAAAAGGTGTCGTGTTAGATGGCGTTTCGGGTACCAAATACCTTTACCATGATCCCTGTCACTCACCCATGAAAACCCATAATCCGGTCAAGGTGGCGTCAACCCTGATGAATGCTAAGGTGGAATTGTCGGACCGTTGTTGCGGCGAGTCGGGTACATTTGCCATTGCCAGAGCGGATATTGCTGCGCAGGTAAAATTCCGTAAACAGCAGGAGTTGCATAAAAACATTCAACGGGTCAGTGGCGCTGATACGGCCAGGGCTGATAATGTAAAAATGTTGACATCATGCCCTGCCTGTCAGCAGGGATTGTTGCGTTATCAGGATGATACCGGTCTGGATGTGGATTATATTGTGGTTGAACTGGCCAAATTAAAACTGGGTGAAAACTGGCAACAGCAGTTCATGAATTCAGTTAAAAATGGCGGAATAGAGAAGGTTCTTCTATAGAGGTTTTAAGTTTTAAGTCTTAAGTCTTAAGTCGTTAGTCAGAAGCTTTTGCCTTAGACTTGCGACTTAAGACTAACAACTATGACTTATTTAGGCATTACCGTTTTGGCACCGTCCGGTGTACCCAGAATCAGCACGTCAGCACCACGATTGGCAAACAGTCCGCAGGTAACGACACCGGCCCAGCTGTTAATTTCATTTTCCATTTTGATCGGTTCCATAATGTCCATGTCATGAACGTCAAGGATGATATTGCCGTTATCGGTGATAAAATTTTCGCGCCATACCGGACGGCCACCCAGTTTTACCAGTTTGCGGGCAATGTAGCTGCGCGCCATGGGAATGACTTCAACCGGTAGCGGGAACTTGCCCATAACATCAACCAGTTTGCTTTCATCGGCAATGCAGACAAACTTTTCACTGGCACCGGCAATGATTTTTTCACGGGTCAGTGCGCCACCACCACCTTTGATAAGAGACAGGTTATGGTTGGATTCGTCAGCGCCATCGATATAAACAGGAATGTAGTCAACACTGTTCAGGTCCATTACCTGAATACCCCGTTCCTGCATGAGTTTGGTCGAGGCTTCAGAGCTGGAGACAGCGCCTTTGATTTTGCCTTTAATGCCGGCCAGGCAGTCAATGAAATGATTTACCGTAGAACCTGTGCCTACGCCAACAATTTCATCGTACACAACATATTCCAGAGCGGCTTCAGCTGCTTTGCGTTTCATTTCATCTTGAGTCATAGTACTAGCACCTTGATTGAGTTTGCTGCATGATACCTGTTGTCGGGCATTAGAGCAAAAACAACACTATACAAAATTTATGACACAAAAATATATAGAAAAAATTCTGACCGCACGGGTTTATGATGTTGCAATGGAAACGCCACTGGAAAAGGCCAAGCGCCTGACTGCCAGGCTGGAAAATCTGGTGCTGTTGAAAAGAGAAGATTTGCAGCAGGTATTTTCCTTTAAACTCCGTGGCGCCTATAACAAGCTGTACCAGTTGACGAAGGCGGGTGAAGTAAAAGGGGTGATTGCGGCATCTGCAGGCAATCATGCGCAGGGTCTGGCACTGGCTGCTGCACGACTGGGACAAAAAGCTACGATTGTCATGCCCAAAACGACACCGCGCATTAAAGTTGAATCGGTAAGATCGCTGGGCGCCAAAATCGTCTTATTTGGCGACACTTATGACGAGGCGTCAGAGCATGCCTATGAGCTGGCTGAAAAAGAAAAATTAAGTTTTATCCATCCGTATGATGATCCTGATGTTATTGCAGGTCAGGGCACTGTGGGCATGGAAATTTTGCGACAGTATCCGGAATCGATTGACGCTATCTTTGTGCCGGTTGGCGGTGGTGGTTTGATTGCCGGTGTTGCGGCTTTTGTTAAATATCTGCGCCCGGAGATAAAGATTATTGGTGTAGAGCCAGAAGATGCAGCCTGTATGGCGGCCGCGTTTGCAAAAAATCGCCGTGTCATACTGGATCAGGTGGGTATATTTGCCGATGGTGTGGCTGTTCGGCAGGTGGGGCGGGAAACTTTTCGTGTCGCCAAAAAATGTGTTGATGAGATTATTACCGTATCAACAGATGAAATCTGCGCTGCCATCAAGGATATTTTTGATGATACCCGTTCTATTACTGAGCCGGCGGGCGCATTGGCGATAGCCGGTATTAAAAAATATATCGATCAGCATAAACTTAAAGATAAAACCCTGGTGGCTATTAACAGTGGTGCCAATATGAATTTCGATCGTCTGCGCCATGTCTCGGAGCGCGCCGAATTAGGTGAGCATAGAGAAGGCCTGATTGCGGTTACTATTCCCGAGAAACCGGGCAGTTTCAGAAAGTTCTGTAAAACCATTGGTAAGCGTGGCATTACTGAATTTAATTATCGTTATGCAGATTCAAAAGACGCTCATGTGTTTGCCGGCATCCAGTTGCAGGATGGCGTGCAGGAACTGGAAGAGCTGGTCGCAAAAATAAAAGAAGATGGTTATCCGGTCATAAGTATGACCGATAACGAAGTGGCAAAAATGCATGTTCGTTATATGGTTGGTGGCAGAGCATCTGGGCTGGAAGATGAGTTACTGTATCGTTTTGAGTTTCCGGAACGTCCTGGTGCGTTATTGAATTTTCTGACCCAGATAGGTAATCGCTGGAATATCAGTTTATTTCATTATCGTAATCACGGTGCAGCCTATGGCCGGGTGCTGGTGGGTTTGCAGGTGCCTGATTCTGATCATAAAGCGTTGAATGAATTTCTCAGCGAGCTGGGTTATCGCTGGTGGGAAGAAACCGATAATCCTGTTTATAAAATGTTTCTTTAATCTGCTTGAGCGGCCAGACTCAAATTGACTCTGGCTCCAGCTGGACAGAAATAATTATTGCTCAAGTTTAAGAATATAATCCCACTGTTTTTTTGTAACCGGATTAATTGATAAGCGATTGCCGCGTTTCAATAAAGCAATATCTCCTAGCTGATCGGCATGTTGTTTTAATGTATCTAAGGTAATTATGTTTTTGAATTTGCGTACATGCTTTACATCGACCATAAACCAGCGGGGATTGTCAGGGTTGCTTTTAGGATCGTAGTATTTACTGTCAGGATCAAATGCAGTGTAGTCGGGATAGGCTTCTCTGCAAATTGACATTATGCCAACAATGCCAATCTGTTTTGCGTTAGAGTGATAGAAAAAAGCCTGATCTCCTTTTTGCATTTCATCACGTATCATATTTCGAGCCTGATAATTCCGGATGCCATCCCAGTGTTCGGTTTTCTTTGGTCGTTTCATTAGATCATTAATGCCAAATACATCGGGTTCGGATTTCATTAACCAGTATTTCATTTTTTACTCTGTTGATTGAAGTAAATTTTTTCTTCAGTGGCGATCATGTTTAAAGGTATATCCCATGTTTCATTTGATAATGAGTCGACTTTTTGTAATTCATGGGCAAGACCAATGAGTCTGGGGTTGTGCCATTGCTTTCGATGAGCAGTAAATGCCAGGCTGCGATCATAATAGCCTCCGCCCATGCCCAGGCGATTGCAGTTTTCATCAAAGGCAACCAGCGGTAATAAAATTAAACTTAAGTCTCTTGCACGTAACCAGTGATCAGGGTGTGTATCCGGTTCCAGAATACCAAATTGATTAGCTTTAAGTTTGGTGCGGTGATTGTAGGCAGCAAAAAATAAAGACTTTCCGGTTGGCGGCAGTATTGGCAGGTAGACCTGTTTTTTAAATTGCAATGCTTTTTCAATGATGTAGACAGGATCTATTTCGCCGTCTTCGGCAAGATAGCAGGCAATGCGTTTTGCATTACGAAAAGCAGGCAGTCGTATAATTAGATGTGCAATGGACCAGGCATGTAAATCTTGCTGATGAAAATCCAGTTGCCTGCGATTTTGTCGTATGAGGTTGCGAAGATTATTTTTATTTTCTGATGGCATGTAAATTGTAAATAATTAGAGGAGGGTGAAACCACAGTGCCGTAGCAAAACTTTCGACCCTTGAACCAGTGGTTCAAGTGGGAACTCGCGCTAGTACATAAGGCTTCTCGCCAGATGGCGGTAATGCACACAGTGCCAACAGCATCATACCCGGGGTCGAAAATTAAGGCTCAAGGGGTATAGAAAGTATGCATACAAACACTGCAGAAACACCCAAACTTTTTACAATTTTACAGCTCTTGGTCAATAATAATATGACTTTATTGAGCACCTCAATCGATTTGAGGTTGTGTTCAGTATTACAGACACAAATTAACGTGTCATTGATATGTGTCTATGTTACTTCAATTTCGCGTAAAGCAATATCAATTTTTGATTGTAAATTATTGACACGAGAATCAAGGTCATTGAAATCGTTTTTATATTCCTGGCTGTTCAGAAGTTCATGGGCCAGATTTAGTGCTGCCATAATAGCAATGCGTTCACTGCCAATGATAGAGCCGCGATCACGAATTTCTTTTAGTTTATTATTCAGAAATTCAGCCGATGCTTTTAATGTGGTTTCTTCACCACTGGGACAGGATACACGATAATCCTTGTCCATAATTTTTATGGTTAGACTGGAGACGTTTGAATTGCTCACGTCGAGACCTGAATTAGTGAATTCGCCCAGGATGCCGCTATGCGGTTTCCATGGACTTGAGGCGGGCAATCATGCCTTCGACCTGGGTGCGAACCTGCTCCTTTTGCTCAACCAGACCTGAGCGCTCTGATTTCAGGTTTTGCAGCTGGTTTTTTAGCTGCCTGTTTTCTGTGGACAGGGTACGGGTTAGCGCCAGTAGTTCTTCTACCTTGCGCTCCAGATCGTCGATGCTTTGCTGTGTTTGTTTAGTCATAGTGCTTAATATAGTTTCAGAAACAGATATGGTCAACTTTACTGAATATAATATAGCTCATGTTAGAATCCCATTATTCTCTAAATCAGGAATTCCTTGATGATCGATAGGCCAGATTATAACAGGTTACAGGATGCGTTGACTAAAACGGATGCAGAAATGTCAGCACCGGAATCCCATGGTGCCCTGAGTGGCATGTTCTGTGCCAAAGGCCAGGTGGCGCTGGCTGACTGGCTGAATCAGGTATTCGTGGAGCTGGATCTGAACAATATGCTGGTTCAGGAAGCCAGCCAGTTACTGGTCGGCCTGTTTAAAAGCACACAGGAGCAGTTAAACGATGCAGGTATCGATTATCAGCTGCTGCTTCCGGACGATGAGCAGCCACTGGCTGAGCGTGTCGATGCACTGGCGCAGTGGTGTCAGGGATTTACCTATGGTCTTGCGGCAGGCGGTTTGAAGCAGGATTCTGACTTACCCGAAGATACGGCCGAATTAATCAGGGATATGGTCGAAATAGCCAGGGCAGGCCATGATGATGAAATGGTTGATGAGGCAGATGAAGATGCCTATGTTCAGCTTTATGAGTATGTGCGCATGGCTGTTCTGCTGATTAACGAAGAGTTGCAACCCTGTTTACCCGTATCCGATGTTAAACATTAATACGAAAAATCAATCCCCCTCCCAGCTTAGAGTATTGAGACGATGAATCAGAAAGTTCACACCAGACACCGTAAACAGCTGATGCGGATGATCGGCGATGGTGGCATAGCCATTCTGCCGGCCGCCCCGGTGCGCACCCGTAACCGCGATGTGGAGTACCCTTATCGTCAGGACAGTGATTTCTATTATTTAAGCGGGTTTCCAGAGCCTGAAGCCGTCATTGTGCTGGTGCCAGGGCGTAAAAATGGGGAATACATCCTGTTCTGTCGTGATAAGGACCCCGAGCAGGAAGTCTGGCATGGTCGACGTTATGGCCCTGATGCCGCGATGGAGATATTTGCCGCTGACGATGCATTCCCTATATCGGATATAGACGATATTCTGCCCGGTCTAATGGAGCATTGTGAACGCGTTTATTACACCATGGGCCTGGATCCTCAGTTTGATAAAAATGTCATGGACTGGGTTAATACGCTGCGTAAAACAGCCCGCGCCGGTACCCATGTGCCTTATGAATTTGTATCCCTGGATTATCTGTTGCATGACATGCGCCTGTTCAAGCACCGGGATGAAATTCGCTTAATGAAAAAGGCGGCCAAAATTTCAGTGCAGGCGCATAAGCGCGCCATGCAGATCTGCAAACCCGGTATGTATGAATATCAGCTGGATGCGGAAATATTGCACGAGTTTCAGCGCCATGGTGCGACCTGGGCTTATCCGAGCATTGTCGGTAGTGGTGCCAATGCCTGCATTCTGCATTACACCGATAACAATGATGTGCTTAAAGACGGTGATCTGGTTTTGATCGATGCCGGTGCTGAATTCGAAGGTTATGATGCGGACATCACCCGTGCTTTTCCAGTGAATGGTGTGTATAGCGATGCACAACGTGAAATTACGGAACTGGTGGTTGAGGCCAATGTGGAAGCGATTAAACAGGTAAAGCCGGGTAATCACTGGAATGATCCCCATAATGCAGCAGTTAAAGTCCTGACGAAAGGGCTGGTTGATCTTGGGCTGTTAAAAGGCAAAGTGCCAAAATTAATTAAGGATCAGGCCTATCGTAAATATTATATGCATAGAACCGGCCACTGGCTTGGCATGGATGTGCATGATGTGGGCGATTATAAACTGGATGATCAATGGCGTTTACTGGAGCCTGGTATGGTGCTGACGATTGAGCCGGGGTTATATATACCTCATGGTAGCCGTGGTGCAAAACGCTGGTGGGATATTGGTGTGCGTATCGAAGATGATGTCGTCGTCACCAAAGAAGGTTGTGATGTGTTAACTGAAGACTTGCCCAAATGGCCAAAAGATATTGAAGCTTTGATGGCGAAATAGTATTAAGTTGTAAGTAATATAGTTTAGGGCTTATGTTTTTTTGCTTGTCATTGTGAGTCTCGGTGAAGCAATCTCATACATCATGACACAAAGATTGCTGCGTTATGTAAACTGCTTTGCAATGACATAAAACCTCTGCTTCTAAAGCAAGGAATATATGAGTAATAAAATTGATCATCATTACGATGTGATTATTATTGGTGGCGGCATGGTCGGTGCCAGTCTTGCCTGCGCCCTGTCTAAGCAGAAAAATAAACGCATTGCAGTGGTTGAAGCGGTGCCGTTTAAATCCGATTCGCAACCCAGTTTTGATGATCGCGTAATTGCACTGTCCTATGGTTCACGGCGTATTTTTGAAGCAATGGATTTATGGGCTGAGCTTGAGCCTTTGATTCAGCCAATTGAATCAATTCATGTGTCTGATCGTGGTCATCTGGGTGCAACCCGTTTGCACCATAGTGAAGAAAATGTAGAAGCACTGGGTTATGTGGCGGAGAATCGTGTCATTGGTCAGCTAATGATGAGCCGTTTGCAGCAGCTCGATCACGTAGAATTAATCTGCCCGGCAACGATTGATGCTTTGCAGCAAAACACGCAGTCAGTCACGGTTACTATTACGCATAATGGTGATAAAACATTATTAATCGCACCATTACTGGTGGCCGCTGATGGCGCTATGTCCCGTGCTCGTGAACTCGCCGGGTTACAGACACAGCAACAGGATTACGGCCAGACCGCTGTCATCACCAATGTTGAAACGGAATATGCACACAATAATGTTGCCTATGAGCGTTTTACCGATAGCGGGCCGCTGGCTTTTTTACCTATGACGAAAAAACGTTGTTCAGTGGTATGGACCATCGATAAAAAAGATACTCAACAGATTATGTCTTTAAGTGATGACGCTTTTATTGAAAAACTGCAACAACGTTTTGGCTTTCGTCTGGGTTACATATTAAAAGCCGGTGTGCGTCATGCCTATCCGCTGGCCTATGTTGAAACTGAGCAGCTGGTAAAAGGGCGTGTGGCGATTATTGGTAATGCAGCTCATGCATTGCATCCGGTTTCCGGTCAGGGTTATAACCTGGCGTTGCGTGATGTTGCCGAGATGGCGGAGCTCATCGCCGGTGCAGATGATCCCGGTCACGAACTGTTACTGGCCGAGTACCATGTCAGGCGACGTAAAGATATGCAACGGGTGTATCGTTTGACCGATACGTTAGTAAAAGTGTTTTCAAATAATTTTTCACCACTGGCGCATGCCCGTGCAGCAGGTTTGATATTAATGGATTTAACACCTTCATTGCGTCATATCATGGCACGTCAGAGTATGGGGCTACTGGGTCGTATGAGTAAAATGATGCGCAGGATATCATTATGAAAAATCATTATGATGTGATGATTATTGGTGGTGGTATGGTCGGCCTGACGCTGGCCTGTGCACTGGCCAGAAGTCGTTTGCAGGTCGCAGTGATTGAAGCGCATGAATTGACGGATGTGAATAAACATGATGATTATGAATTGCGTGTTTCGGCAATTAATCGTGCATCACAACAAATATTTTCAAATTTAAATGCCTGGCAGGGTATTCAGTCTCGACGGCTCAGTCCTTACCAGAAAATGCATGTCTGGGATTCAACCGGCGATGGTGTGATTGATTTTGATGCGGCAGATCTGGGTGTCGACATGCTGGGTCATATTATTGAAAATAAAGTTGTGCAACTGGCATTGATCGAACAGTTAAAAACATCATCCAATATAGACTGGTTATGTCCACTGTCGGTTGAGTCAATTCAGTATGCCGACAATAAAAGCACGATTAAACTTGATGACGGAAATGAAATAACCACGGCATTATTAGTTGGTGCCGATGGTGCCAGTTCCAGAGTGCGAGAAGCAGCCGGTATTGAAATTGAAAAAGCACCTTATCATCAGAAAGGTGTTGTCTGTGTTGTAAAATCGTCAAAGCATCATCAGCAAACCGCCTGGCAACGTTTTTTGCCCACCGGGCCACTGGCTTTTTTGCCGCTGAGTGATGGACGTTGTTCTATTGTCTGGTCGGCAACCGATGAAGAAGCGGATCGACTGGTATCACTTGATGAAGATGCTTTCTGCCGTGAGCTGGAGCAGGCGTTTGAATATGCTCTGGGTCAGGTTGAATCCGTCGGGCCAAGGGCAGCATTTCCTCTGGTTCGTCGTCATGCAAAAAATTATATTAAACCGGGTCTGGCATTGATTGGTGATGCCGCGCATACCATCCACCCACTGGCAGGTCAGGGTGCCAATTTAGGTATACTGGATGCGGCCAGTCTGGCGCAGGTAATACTGGAAGCAGATCTTCAGGGGCGTGAGATTTCATCTTATGCAACGTTACGTAAATTCGAACGCTGGCGTCGCGGTGAAAATACTTTAATGATGTACAGCATGAGTGGGTTCAAAAATTTATTCAGCAATGAGCAGACGGGATTAACCATGGTACGGAATCTTGGTTTGAATCTGGTGAATAAAGTCATACCGGTTAAACATAAATTTATGCGTCATGCCATGGGACTGGAAGGTGATTTGCCGGAGATTGCAAAGACAATTGGCTGGTAAAATCTTCAATTACCAATGCGTCGTGGCGAAGCGGTTTTATGCAAAAGACACACAGTGATTTTTCAGAGCTGGGAATTATTGGTTGCTCGTAATAACAGAATTCTTAGCTTACTAGTACTTCATATACGATGCTGCATTAGAGTTTCTTAATATCGGTATTGATTTCAGTCAAGCCCGAACCTCATTTATTTAATTGAAAATTTTTGTTTCCTGCGTATGATGATTTGAATTGATCGGGTCATTATAAACAGGATGGAAAAATGAAACTAAAAATAACAACGGGATCCATGACAGTGGCAGCGGTATTAGCCAATGTTCTTGTCAGTAGTCAGGTACATGCGTCTGGTTTTGCGCTGATTGAGTTTAGTGGCAGTGGTATGGGCAATGCCTTTGCCGGTGCAGCCGCAAGTGCAGAAGATGCTTCAACGGTTCAGTTTAATCCGGCGGGTATGGTGTTGTTGAATGGTGAGCAAATGGTGGGTGTGTTGCATTATATCAGGCCAGTTGCCGATTTCTCTAATAATAGTTCAACGGGTGCAGCAATACTTGGGTCACCTGCACTATCCGGTGCCGATGATGATGGTGGCCGTGATGCGTATGTACCGAATTTTTATTATGTGCGTGACATTAATGAGCAGATGAAATTTGGCTTTGGTATGAATACGCCCTTTGGTCTGGCGACCCAGTATGATGATAACTGGGTCGGTCGTTATCATGCAGTTGAATCCGATGTGATGACGGTTAATTTTAATCCCAGTCTTTCTTATAAATTAGACGATAAACTTTCACTGGGCTTTGGTGTCAGTGCTCAATACGTGGATGTAATCCTTAGTAGCGCGGTTGATTTTGGATCACTTTGTTATGCGGCATTAGGGCCAGCAGCCTGTGGTGCATTGGGTGCTACACCACAAGCGGCTGACGGTTTTGCAACACTGACCGGTGATAACTGGGGGTATGGCTGGAATATGGGTGTGCTCTATCAGTTTTCAAAAGATACACGATTGGGTTTGGCTTACCGTTCTGAAGTTGAACATGATGTAAGCGGGGATGCTGATTTTACGGTGCCGGCGGCGGCGTCATTTGTCACAGCCAGTGGCGCATTTGTGGATACCGGGTTAAAAGCCAGTATTACCTTGCCTGATTCTTTATCTGCCAGTGTCTATCATGCCTACAATTCCCAACTGGCCGTGCTGGCGGATATTACCTGGACAGGCTGGAGTGACTTTAAAGAATTACGCATTGTTTACGATAATGTGAATCAGCCGAATTCGGTCACCACTGAAGACTGGAATAACAGTTTACGTTATTCGCTGGGTGCAAATTACCGTCTGGATGAAAAATTATTATTACGTGCAGGTCTGGCTTATGATGAAACGCCTATCCCCAGTGCAGAACTGCGCACACCACGGGTGCCGGGCGATAACAGAACCTGGTTATCATTTGGGGCACAATACAGGCTGGATAATGAATTTACCATTGATCTGGGATACAGCCATTTGTTCGTCAGTAAAACACAAATCAATAATACCTACGAAAGTTCAATTCCAACATTAGCCGCTACGTTAAATGGTAAATACGATGCGGCTGTTGATATTCTTAGCGCACAGGTGACATGGAACTTCTAGGCTGACAATAAAAAGAATTTTGGAGATATAACATGCGTAAACTAATTTTTTCTTTATGTGTAGTAATCGGGCTGACGGGTTGTGAAGGTGATCCATCGGAAGTTACACAGAATTCAATTGATACCGGTAATGCCAGTAACTTTGACCCTGGGAATAGTATTATTCCTTTTCCCAATGATTTGCTGTTTTTAGGACAAGCAGATGGCACCATTAATATTCCAGGTCTGGATGAAACAGATTTGTCAGATCCTCAGGTGGCTATTAATGGCCTTGATGGTTTTTCTACTGTCGCACCTATGACCACCGGGTTTCTTGGCGCTATTGACCCTGCGAGTGTTTCTGCTTCATCGGTGAGAGTGTTTAAAGTTGGTCTATCAACAGGTGGCGCACCGGGTGGTGCGGTTGTCAGTATAACGGCTGAACTTACTTATGGCCTGGATTTTGTCGCTACAGTTTCGGCAGCAGATGCAACCGGTTCTACATTAGCGGTGGTGCCACTAAAGCCCCTTGATGAAAAATCACATTATTATGTTGTAGTCACCAGTGCCTTGCTGAGTACCAGTGGTAATCCAATGAAACCATCGGCAGCCTATGCACTGGCTAAAAATCCAGATGCAGCCTCTCTGGTTGTTGGTGGTGTCAGTCAGATAGCTGCACTGACGGATGAAAAAGCTCAGGCTCTTGAGCCGTTACGTCAGTTAATTAGCACCAGTGAATCAACGATAGCGGCTTTGGCCAGTCCTGCGATTACCGTCGGTGAGATTGTTATTAGCTGGGGTTTTACTACTCAGTCGATTACCGATGTGCTGGGCCAGGTGAGAACAGATGTGATTGCAGCAGCGCCAGCATCAGCGATCATTCCAACAGCGGTGACACCATCTCCTTTTGGTGCGGCTGATATTTATGTGGGTGGCCTGAATGTGCCCTATTACCTTGCAGCCGCCAGTGGTGTAAATGATCCGGCACCCCTGGCTTCCTACTGGAAGGGAGCTGCAGGCTCACATTTGTCCTATCTGGCGGCTAATTTAAGTCCGCTTGCAACGTCGACAGAAACTATTCCATTGATGGTGTCTATACCAAAGTCAATTAAGCCGACAGGTGGCTGGCCCGTGTTAATTTATCAGCACGGTATCACTACCAACAGAACAACTATGCTGGCTATTGCAGATTCAATGGCGGCTGCCGGTATAGCGGTGGTTGCGATTGATTTGCCTTTGCACGGTTTAACCGGTAATGAAACCGATGGTACGGCTCCATTTAAGGATACGGTGAATGGTGAGAGAACATTTGACCTGGATTTGGTAACTCAGGATGCTGATGGCAATATTACGGCAGTAATACCCGATGGTATTACCGATAGTTCTGGTCGTCATTATATAAATTTGAGTAATTTATTAAACACCCGTGACAATGTAAGGCAGTCGGTGTCGGATTTGTTTGCCCTTACCTTTGCATTAACGGCAATGGATTATGACGGCGGTGGTGCGGATTTCGATACTGCACAAATCAGTTTCCTTGGGCATTCACTGGGTGGCATCGTCGGTACGACCTTCCTGGCATTTGAAACCGCTGTTAATGATGCAGTACTTGCCATGGGCGGTGGTGGTGTTGCCAAATTACTTGACGGTTCTGCCAGTTTTGGTCCTTCTATTGCTGCAGGTCTTGCAGCT
>JAOUMX010000047.1 GCA_029881275.1 Gammaproteobacteria bacterium
ATCCTTTGCCTGCTGTAAAAAATCATGACCATCAAATTGCTCGCCCTTTATGGCAAAATAAATAGAGCCCATCTGCAAACTTCGGCTATCTATCGAAACACTGTTAAACACAACGTCCGTTCCTTTTAAATCACCAGCTAATATTTGCGCTGCCTGAGACATAGCCATCATTTAGCTACCCTCATGCAATTACGAACAGTTTTAATATCACTAAATGGAATTTTATCTTTTCCTATCAATTGATAGTTTTCATGACCTTTTCCAGCTATCAGAATAACATCATCCACGCCAGCTGTTTTTATTGCATATTGAATTGCCTGAGCCCTATCTCTTATAACACTTACATTAGATAAATTTTTAAACCCGATTTTGATTTGATTAATAATATTATCGGGATTTTCCATGCGCGGATTATCATCTGTAATAATAATTTTGTCCGCATATTGTTCTGCCGCTTCTGCCATTAATGGACGCTTACCAGCATCTCTGTTACCACCGCAACCAAACACACAATATAATTTTTCCTGACAAAACAGCTTCAGGTTTTTTAAAACTGATGCCAGTGCCTGAGGCGTATGCGCATAATCCACAACAACAAGCGGAAACCCTTCCACTCTCACAGTCTCGACCCTGCCAATAACAGTTTTTAATTCCTGAAGTTTTTGTATTGCATCATCAAATGCCAGACCCTTAATCAATAAAACAGCCAGCGTCGCCAGCATATTAGATACGTTAAACTCACCAATTAAACCTGACTTAACCTCTGCCTCACCAAGATGGGATTGAACCGTAAATGACAATCCTTGATGAGTCATAGCCACATCAGTTGCCCTAATAATATTTTTTAACCCAAAATAACTATCAGAATTAACGGTATAACCCCATACGTCTAATCTATCTTTATTATTTTCAGCCAACTGACGTCCAAAATCATCATCCAGATTTACAACCACAGCACTAAGCCCTTCTACTGAAAATAATTTTTTCTTGGAATTTGCATATGATTCAATATCACCATGATAATCCAGGTGATCTCGACCTAGATTGGTAAATACAGCCACATCAAACCTGACCTCACTCACTCGACCCTGATCAAGGCCATGAGATGAAACCTCCATTGCGACCTGTCTAACTGATTTAGAATAATACTCTGATAGTAACTCATGCACACGCAACACATCTGGCGTTGTATGTGTCGATTCTATTAACTCACCTACCAATCCATTTCCAATTGTGCCTATAATCGCACAACGATCATTTGCATTATCAAGCGCTTGAGCAATGAAGTTTGTTACAGATGTTTTACCATCTGTTCCAGTGACGCCAACCACAAACATATCACCAGAAGGATCTCCATAAAAATTACTGACTATCTTCCCCAGATGTAATTCGAGATCATTAACAGGTATACAAATTACTCGTGTTAGCAAATGACTGATTAATTGCTGACAATATTGATCAAATTTTCTGTCACACAAAATAGCAACCGCACCATTTTTTAATGCTTCATGTGCATACGCCAGCCCATGTTCTTTTTCGCCAGATAAAGCAACAAAAATATTCCCGGCTTTTATTTTCCGGCTATCCGATTGAATCCCTGTTATTGTCAAATCAGGCAAACAGTTTATAGCCACATAATCAGCTAATAAATCATTTAACTTTACACCCTGACAATTGTTCGACATGGCCGCCATCATGCTTGACCACTCCGTACTTTTTGAGCAGCCATTTTTAGATTATCAGGAGCAATATTAAGTAATCGCAAGGCACCCGACATTACTTTTGAAAACACTGGACCCGCTACCTGACCGCCAAAATAATCACCTTTGCTTGGTTCATTTAAGACAACCACCATTGCCAACCTTGGATTAGATGCCGGCGCCATGCCTGCAAAAATCGAAAGATATCGATCCTCCGCATAACCACCCGCAACAAACTTATGCACCGTACCTGTTTTACCTGCCACATTATAATTTGGCACTTGCGCATCGAAACCTGTACCTTCAGAACTAACAACGCGCTGCATCATCTTACGGACAATTTTCGATGTTTTTTTACTAATGACTTTTTCACCCTGAGGTGCTTTATCTAATCTCATGAAACTCACAGGATAAATGACCCCATCATTTGCAATGGCAGCATATGCTCTAGCTAACTGTAATGGCGTTACAGATAATCCATAACCAAATGCCATTGTTGCACGCTCAAAATCACCAAGACGACCGGTATTCAATGCTCCGACAGACTCCCCGGGGAAACCACTACCCGTATCAACTCCAAAACCAAGATTCATATACATATCAAGCTGCTCGTCTTGCGACAACGATAATGCAATTTTGCTAATACCGACATTACTCGACTTAAGAATTATCTCACCCATATTCAGAGTGCCATAATTCTTCATATCCTTAATTGCATTTCCCTGAACCCGTATATAACCAGGAGACGTATGCACATTATCTTTTGAATTCCAGCGCCCCGTTTCCAGAGCAGCCGCTACCGTTATTGGTTTCATTGTTGAGCCTGGCTCAAAAACATCAGTAACAGCACGATTGCGATAAGTACCTGGCTTGAGCTGACTACGATCATTAGAATTAAATGATGGCTGATTAACAATGGCCAGAACTTCACCCGTAGTAATATCCAGAATCACAGCCGATCCAGCAACGGCTCCGTGTTCTTTTACGGCCGCCTTCAAAGTACTATAAGCAAGATACTGAACTCGCCTGTCGATACTTAAATAAACAGGTTTACCCGGCTCCGCAGAACTAATACGCTCAATATCATCCACAGCTCTGCCTAATCTGTCTCTTATAACTCGTTTTGCCCCTGCCTCACCTTTCAACCAATCCTCATAGGCAAGCTCTATCCCTTCCTGGCCAATGTCATCCACATTAGAAAATCCCAACAAATGAGAAGCAACCTCACCCGACGGATAGTAACGCTTATACTCACGCCTTAAATAAAGGCCTGTTAGGTTTAAATTAAGAATTTCTTTTCCTAATTCTGGATCTATGTGCCGTTTGATATATAAAAACTCACGCTTTTGATTAGCATTGATTTTTTCAAGCAATTCATTTTTATCAAGCGATAACAAAGTAGCCAGATCCTTAACATCTGATTTTGCTTCAACAAACTCTCCGGGATTCAACCAAACCGTATCAACCGGTGTGCTTATAGCAAGCGGCTCGCCATTTCTATCATAAATATCACCGCGATGGGCTGGTACTGTAACAACTCTCAAATGACGCGCGTCACCCTGCTGCTTAAAAAATGCCTGGTTAATTACCTGCATATCAAGAGCACGCCAGAATAAAGCCAGCATTGCTAAAATAAAAACCGAAAATACGGTGTATCGCCGGAATCTGTAATGCGGTATGCGTGTTACATGTTTCATTTTTTTATGTAAATAACCTCATCCGCTGCAGGCAATCTCATATCCAGTCGTTTACGCGCAATTTTTTCAACACGGCCATGTGACGACCATGCACTCTGCTCCAGTTGCAAACGCCCCCAGTCAATATCCAGTTCATCAATTTCTCTATTCACTTGCTGCAACTCAACAAATAATTTTCGACTTTCATGTTTGGTGTAAATAACACTGATTGCCGAACTCATAACCAGAAATAACAAGACTCCAATTACCAGAACTAACATATTCAATGGACACGCTCCAGGACCCTAAGCACTGAACTCCGTGCTCTTGGGTTGTTATCAATTTCATCTTTTCCTGGCTTAATCGCTTTACCTATTATTTTAAATGGAATTTGTATTTCACTATCCATAACCGGCAAATCTTTTGGTATTTGAGGCCCCCTGGATTTGTCACGCATAAATCGTTTTACAATTCGGTCTTCTAAGGAATGGAAGCTAATAACAACCAAACGACCTTTTATTGCTAAAACGTTTACTGCATCCTCAAGTGCTTTTTCCAGAACTTCAAGTTCACGATTAATATGTATGCGTATTGCCTGAAAACTTCTAGTCGCCGGATGTTTATGTTTTTCTTTTTTTGGAACCGCATCGCTTATAATCTGCGCCAATTGAAGCGTGTCATCTATGGATTGATGCTGCCTTACTTCAATAATTGCGCGCGCGATACGCTTTGCAAAACGCTCCTCTCCCAACCGTCTTAACACATCCACTAATTCATTTTCTTCAACAACAGCTAACCATTGAGCAGCAGATTGCCCAACTTCCGGATTCATGCGCATATCTAACGGACCAGATCTCATAAAACTAAAACCTCTTGCCGCATCATCAAGCTGAGGCGATGACACCCCGATATCTAACAAAATGCCATCAATTTTCTGCCCCAGTCCATGCCGACAAACAACATCAGACAATGATTCGAAATTACCATAGACAATTTCAAATCTTGGATCTGCACCAAATTTATTTTGCGCATTCGCAACTGCCTGAGGATCCTGATCCATAGCCAATAACCGCCCCTGATCACCTAGCTTTTTCAAAATCTCTGTAGTATGCCCACCTCTACCATAAGTACCATCGAGATAAATACCTTCAGGCTTGATGGCTAGCGCATCCACAGCCTCAGTCAACAATACCGATTGATGACTGAGCGTCTCACCCATCACAGTGAAAGATTCTCCAAAGATGACGGCATATCAGAATCATCATCATTTATATCCGTGAGCCAGATACTCTGGTTATCATTCCAGCTCTGCTCATCCCATATCTCAAACTTTTTGCCCTGACCAATCAAAACAATTTTTTTATCTAAAGCAGCATAATCACGTAGCATAGTTGGCAGCAAAATACGCCCCTGACTATCCAGCTCCATTTCTGTTGCATGACCAATCAACAGACGCTGTAATAATCGAGCCTGTTTATTCAAACTGGGTAAATTGACTAACTGGGACTCTATGAGCTCCCATTCATGCAACGGATAAACCAATAAGCAGCGATCACGATCAACAGTTACAACCAGACGCCCGCCACATGTCTCCATTAACCTTTCCCGATAACGGGCAGGCATGGCCATGCGACCTTTCGCATCCAAAGCTAGATTGTTAATACCGCGAAATATCATTGTTATTGTTAATCGCCTGTTTATTATCAACTTGAAAGAGCAAGCTCATTTTTTCTTAGTCAAATGATGCTTTGAACAGATGGACAGGGACACAAAACCCCACATTCATCCACTATTCCCCACTTTGCCAAACTATAGGTACCACAATCCACCACGTCAAGCAAAAAAACACTTTAAAATAAGAAAAAATACCTTTAAAGACAGGAACTTAGCAGACAGCGGCAAAGAGAAACCGTATTTCTTTGAGGATAAAAAAATAAAATTCAAGGGGTTATAAACGGAACCTAAGAATCTACTTTAAGTTTCGTGAGGTAAATTGTTTTTTGTTGAATTGTGAAGCAGATAAAAAAGTTGAAGTCAGCCTGTAAGCCGGGTTCTGTCCAGCCAAAGCTGGGGCAATCATTCATCTAGAATGCATGTCGCCATGCATTTCAAGCAACCTACCCGGGAACAGTGCGGGTCGCACCATAGTTCCCCTATTTGGTCTTGCTCCGAGTGGGGTTTACCCTGCCACAACGATTACCCGTTGCGCGGTGCGCTCTTACCGCACCATTTCACCCTTACCTCCATAAAGAAGGCGGTATATTTTCTGTGGCACTGGCCGTAGATTCACATCTCCCAGGCGTTACCTGGCACTCTACCCTGTGGAGCCCGGACTTTCCTCCAGATACATAAAGTAACTGGCGATTACCCGGCTGACTTCAGAGCTAACTATATCACAGGAATTGATTTCTGCTAGCTTATAACTATTTATACAATTTTCTAATTGCAGACGTTTGTTAAATATTTACAAACCGACACTAGCAATATCATTATTTCCTGACAATATGTCACCAATTAGCAATCACATTTATAAATCTTTAAAATATCATGATTATTTTCGATTTCGTCTCATGTAACAACCGAGTTTAATATTAAATACATGGTCTCTCGGTAAAAAAGGCAACGGTTTTCGTTTTCTTATACCAAGTCGATGCCGCATTAACCACAGACCTTCATGCTGTCTATCAATCTCCAGCCCTTTTTCCAAAGCTCGAATAGTGCCAGGTCTACTTTCAAGAAGAAACTCGGCACGTGCAAGATTCAGAAAAACGTCGCCATCATTGAACTCTTCAGATGCTGCTTTTCTGCACAGTTTAATGCCATCTATATCGCCACTTAGTAACTGTGCGAACCCCAGATAGGACAGGTATTTATTTCGAAATGAATGTGAAACAGGAATGGAATCGCAGGCTAATTGAAAACTTCTAGATGCCTGGGAAATAGCACGTCTTTGTAAATACTCTATGCCTTCTGAAAAACTTTCACAGCAGTCGCTATAATCTTTATAAATAGCTTTTAGATAAGCCATTATTATATCCTCCATGATAACTGTAACGGGTATCCTTTACCCTGAACTTAATCAACCAGTACAAATTCTACTTTATTTATTACCCATAAAAAAGAAGCCACAGGGAAAAAACCTGTGGCTCAACCACGCTAACAAACAAAACAACTTAATTAAACTATTTACGCATTAACTTACCCAAAGTATGGTTTAACGGATGACTTCTTGGCAAAAAAGGCAAAGGACTACGCACCCTTAAACCTAACTGCTCTCGCATCAATCTTAAACCGGGATGACGATTATCAATATTTAACCCTTTCTTCAACGCAATCACTGTATTTTTACGATTCTCAAAATACCATTCAGCACGAGCCAGATTTAAAAACACATCACCATCATTGATTTCTGCACGCGCTGCTTCACGACATAGACTCAGACCACTAACATCACCCGATAAAACTCGTGCAAGACCACAGTATGATGCATATTTATTTCGATAAGCATCACTACGGTCCACAGATTCGAATGCAATTTTAAAGCTTTCAACAGCCTTAGGTATCGCATGTTCTTTTAAATGCTCAACACCATTTACAAAATCATTACTGCATGCGCTAAAATCTTCATATACTGCTTTAAGGGACATTTTTATAACCATCCTATATTCTCTATAGATATACAAATTTCAGTCATGGCATTCAACCTGGTTGACTCCATAACACCTAACGCCCTGTTTAATCATTTATTATTCTGCTTTCTAGAATTACTTATTCTCATCACCGAGAGTAAGCTTTTCATGCATATTTATTGTTATTTGTAGATATAACAGCATATTCCATGCCTAAAATAATAATCATTGTAGAATCAAAGAAATAAACTTCATATTACCCGTTCAGGTGAACCCAAAAAACACTGATTTGTTAGGAAAACCGACACATTCATATATGTATTTTTGACTCTCAAATTTTTATGCCAAAAAACTATCACTGAATCAGCAGGTTATCAGAGAAAAAACAAATGTAAATTATATCGACACCTTAATAATTCGTTATTTAACCCAATTAATTCTTTAAAATCAATCAGTTGCCTTTATCTGCAAGGCTTTTTTATAAACCTGGTTTTTCTTAATACCGGTAATTTTAGCAACCAGCTCACTGGCCTGCTTAACGGGCAGCTCATCAAGCATAATTCCCAGTAAACGATCAACATCCATCTCCACCAAAGACTGCTGCGACTCCTGATCCGCACCCTGAATAATTATCACAAACTCACCTTTTCGCTGATTGTCATCCTCAGACACCAGCCTCAGCAATTCGCTCAAAGTCGCTTTTCGGATAGTTTCAAATGATTTAGTGATTTCACGAGCCAGTACAGCAACCCTGTGATCACCAAAAGTAGCAACCATGTCCGCTAAGGATGCTTTAATACGATGACAGGATTCATAGAAAATGAGCGTGGCCGATTCTTTAACCATACTTTCAAAACAGGCCTGACGAGCCACCATCTTGACTGGCGGGAACCCTTCAAATCGATAACGGTCGGTTGGCACGCCGGCAACGGATAAAGCCGCAATTGCTGCGCAAGCACCCGGAATAGGGCTGACCCTTATATTTAGCTCATGAGCTGCTTTTACCAGTCGGTAACCAGGATCACTAACCAATGGGGTACCCGCATCAGAAATCAGGGCAATATTCTGCCCTTGCATAATCTTTTCAATCAGTTGTGGTGTCCGGACTTCTTCATTATGATCATGATAAGCAACCAAAGCTGTCGTGATATTAAAGAACTGCAACAAAGACTTACTATGCCGCGTGTCCTCTGCGGCTATAAGATCCACAGTGGATAACACCTCGATGGCCCGCTCAGTGATATCTGAACGATTGCCAATGGGTGTAGCCACAATAAATAATGTGCCCGCATTCATTGACATGACATAACCCAGACAAAATACTGCATGATCTATATAATACCTAAATCTTTTTAGCTACCAGAAACAGTCAATTGTACGCTTTTATAATGAGATTACCGAATCCTGTCTTGATTTGCTGCCTGCTTGGCATTTTTGTCAGTGCATGTACCCAGAAACCCGTTCGACCTGTTGATGAGCGGGGAGCAGAAATAACTGCTGAAAGCCGAGATACCGAAAAAGCAGCCGACAGTTATTATGCCCTTGCTCAGTTAAGCGCAGGCCCTGATCGCAATACTAACCTATTAAAAGCAGCAGAACTCTATGTCAGCAATAGCAATTTTGATAACGCTCAAAATAGTCTTAGTCTAATTAATGTAGAAATAGCATCAGCTGAAATCCTGAGAAATATGCAAATATTAACTGCACGCATTGCCCTGGGGCAGGGCAAACCACGCGAGGCACTAAAATTACTAACCTTCTCAGACATACTACCCAATAAACAACAAATTG
Source organism: Gammaproteobacteria bacterium (assembly GCA_029881275.1). Lineage (GTDB taxonomy): Bacteria > Pseudomonadota > Gammaproteobacteria > SZUA-229 > SZUA-229 > JAPHQX01. The sequence continues at coordinate 8,797 of JAOUMX010000047.1, forward strand.
ATGTTTACAAATTGAGAGCCCAGGCTTTCCTGGATGCAGCTTATCCACTGGAAGCCGCAAAAACACGGGTACAGATGGATAAATTTATCGAGGATGAAACCGAAAAAGAAGCAAATAACCAGGCCATTTGGGAAGCACTTTCATTACTACCTGAAACCACATTACAGCAACTCAGTTATGCACCATTGCATCCCCAGTTCCTCGGCTGGATTGAATTTGCCCATATCACGAAAAGAGCCCAGATAGATAACCAGCATTTACAGGAAAGTATTTATAAATGGCGGAAGAAATACCCCCAGCACCCCGCTATAAATATATTCAATCAGGAAATGGGACTGAGACAAACAGAATTAATGGAGCAACCCAGCCATATCGCAATCATGCTGCCATTAACTGGACAATACGCCCAGATCACAAATGCCATTCGTGATGGTTTTATGACCGCCTACTTTCAACAGTCCATTAAACAGAAATTACCTGAAATTACATTTATCGATACCGGCAGCCAGGAAAATAATATCTGGAATCACTACCAGAAAGCGGTGGATGCAGGTGCCGATTTTATTGTTGGCCCATTTCTTAAATCAGCAGTCAATCAACTTGCCAGCGCAGAACAACTGATTGTACCAACACTTTCGCTAAATTATGCTGAATCACAAACACAGGCAACACCTAACTTATTTCAAATGGGTTTATTACCTGAAGATGAAGCCAGACAATCTGCCGAAATGGCATTCAGACAGGGACATACCCATGCAGCCATCCTTGTTCCCGAAGGTCAATGGGGCCAAAGACTGAGCAACTCTTTTCAGCAGCGATTTGAAGAGCTAGGCGGCGTGGTCATAAACACAGAAACTTATGTATCGGGCAGAAATGATTTTAAACACCCAATTCAAAAATTACTCAACATAGATCAGAGTATTGCCCGACATAAAAAATTAGAAAGCATCTTAAAAACCGACCTTAAATTTACACCTTATCGCCGACAGGATGTGGATATGATATTTATGGCCGCCACCCCAAAAGATGCAAGACAACTAAAACCTCAATTCAGATTTCACTATGCCGGTGAATTACCTGTTTATTCCACATCACATGTATTTACAGGACAAATTGATAACCGCGCAGATCGTGATATAGATGAAATTCTATACTGTGATATGCCATGGATACTAAATCCATCAAAACGACTCAATCAGGCATTTACACAAAACTGGCCTGAACATCAACAATACACTCGGTTCTTTGCTTTAGGAACAGATGCCTATTATCTAATACCCTACCTAAAAAGATTGCAGACCCGATCATACGAGAGATTTTCCGGACAAACAGGTAACATTTACCTTGATTCATTTAACAGACTAAGACGCGAACTTTTATGGGCACAATTTATTAATGGCCAACCAGTGATTCTGGACCTGAATACACTGCCTCAAGACCTGTCGCTTAATGTTTCCAAAAATAATTAATAAAAAAGACATCGGCTCCAGGGCAGAAATTAATGCCTGCAATTTCTTGCAGCGCAACGGACTTAAGCTACTTACAAAGAATTACTACTGTCGACACGGCGAAATTGACCTCATTATGAATGATAATGAGGTCATCGTCTTTATAGAGGTTCGTTATAGAAAGAATCATCTTTATGGTGACGCCAAAGAAAGCATAACCGTACACAAACAGAAAAAAATTCGCACAACAGCCTTACATTATATGCAATCAAAATCTGAGCAGCACGAAGCAAGATTCGATGTAATTGCAATAACGGGGGAAGGATCCCTTCAAAATTTTGAATGGATCAAAAATGCATTTTAGTAAAGAAAAAATATATCTATGAATTTAATTGAACGAATCGAAATCAATTTTCAGAATAGCATCAATACCAAACAAAATACCTTAGCCGTGATGCAAAATTCAATTGCCCTGGCGGCACAGTTAATGACTCATTGTTTATTGTCTGGAAAAAAAATATTATCATGCGGTAATGGCGGCGCTGCCAGTCATGCACAACATTTCTCATCACTCATGTTAAACAAATACCAGATAGAACGTCCCAGCCTACCCGCCATCACACTGACATCAGATATTTCTACATTGACATCCATTGCAAATGATTACGCGTACAATCTTATATTTTCTAAACAGATTCAAGCATTAGGTCAAAATGAAGACATATTATTCGTCATTACAGATAATGGTAATTCCACCAATATTATTAGCGCAGTTAATGCCGCTCATGACCGCGGCTTACATATAGTTGCACTAACAGGCAATAATGGTGGAGAAGTGGCAATGCAATTAAACCCTGACGACATTGAAATTCGTATTCCTTCTGATTCAACACCCCGCATTCAGGAAACACAATTACTGGTTATTCATTGTATCTGTGACCTTATTGATCACCAGTTAATCGGACAATAAAAATTATGGATAAGAATTTTATTAATTCACTCAAAAAAATACTTCCCCATGAATCATTGCTCACTGATCCAGCTGAATGCTTAACCTACAGTTATGACAATAGTCGCAGACAATATGCTCCAGATGCAGTAGCGCTACCACAATCTGAACAGCAGGTTATTGATATAATCAAGCTTTGCAATGTATATAAATGCCCGGTCACACCCAGGGGACGTGGCACAGGCACAACAGGTGCAACGGTACCAACACACGGCGGACTGGTGCTTTCCTTCGAAAAAATGAATGCCATTATCAATATTGATCCTGACAACAGGATTATTCGTGTACAACCTGGTGTTACTAATAAACAAGTTCAGCTTGCCGCAGAAGAATTTGGATTTTTCTGGGCACCGGATCCAACCAGTGCAGCATTTTGTAGCGTTGGAGGAAATCTTGCTTACAATTCTGCAGGACCAAGAGCTGTGAAATACGGCACCTGCAGAGAGAACACCCTGGGTCTACGCGCAGTCACGGGTAGTGGGGAGCTTATTAGATGCGGCACCTACACAACTAAAGGCGTGGTTGGTTATGATTTAACACGACTCATTATTGGTTCTGAGGGTTCACTGGCCATCATCACCGAGGCTACATTAAAATTACTACCCAAACCTGAAACCAAACGCACTCTAAAGGCCACCTACAAAACCATGGAAGCGGCTGCAAAAGCAGTATCCAGCATTATGTCTAAGCCCACTATACCTTGCGCTCTTGAATTCATGGATAACAATGCACTGAATATCGTCAGAGATTATTCACAAGCACAACTGCCTGTCGATGCAGGCGCCATGTTAATGATTGAGGTAGATGGTAATTTCGATCACATTAACAATGCTGTTGAAGCCATTGAAAAAGCATCCATTGTTAAAGATCATATTGAAACTCAACGCGCTGAAACCGAAGCCGAAACAATAGCATTATGGGAAACACGAAAAGCACTATCACCCTCATTACGCAAAATTGCCCCAAAAAAAATTAATGAAGATATTGTTGTACCCGTCTCACATATGGCAACACTGATCACAGAACTCAATAATCTGAGCAAACACTACAATATTCCAATTGTTAATTTTGGCCACGCAGGTAACGGCAATATCCATGTCAATTTACTGATCAACCCAGACAATAAAGAGGAAGTCAAAAACGCAGAAATATGCCTGGATAAAATTTTTGACCTTGTGTTATCACTGAATGGCACACTCTCAGGCGAACACGGTATTGGCCTGGAAAAACGTAATTTTATCCACAAAGAACTATCGGCTACAGAAATCAGATTAATGAATGCCATCAAACAACAGTTTGATCCGCATAATATTTTGAATGCTGATAAATCGCTGTTAACACAAGAATTAAACTAATTTAATAAATTAGTTATTTCACAACACGGAGCGTTGGCTTGGCCGGTGAATCGTGGCCATCAGATGGCCCTTTACCTTTATCAGGCGGCTCAGGTCCCTGAGGTTCTTCACTAAACATCATACCCTGACCATTCTCACGAGCATAGATTGCCAGCACAGCCTCAGTGGGTACAAAAATATCGGTAGACTTACCACCAAATCGAGCATTGAACGTAATGACTTCATCACCCAATGTCAAACCGTGCACCGCCATGGGCGCAATATTTAAAACTATTTTATTATCCTGGATATACTGAGCCGGTACATCAATACCCTCAATAAGAGCATCAACCAGAATATAGGGCGTTACACCATTATCAACAATCCATTGATACAGTGCACGTATGAGATATGGACGACTGGATGTCATGCCTTTATTTCAATATATCCTGTTTAAAACAACCACCGGAGAATTCCGGTGGTGAAAAAATTACAGACGCATTTCCTTTTCAGCCTCTGAGAGACTTTGCTTGAAAGTTTCACGCTCAAATATACGATTTGCATATTTTAGTAAAGCTTTTGCTTCCTTAGGTAACTCGATACCCAGCACTGGTAAACGCCAGAGAACAGGAGCAATAGTTGCATCAACCAGACTAAACTCCTGACTTAGAAAATATGGCATCACGGTAAATATTTCTGCTGAAGAAATAAGGCTTTCACGCAAAGCTTTGCGCGCCTTGGTAGATGCTTTTTCTGAGCCCCTCAAAATATCATGCATTAATGGATACCAGTCGGCTTCAACACGGTGCAAAGCCAGACGTGTTTTAGCTCGAGAAACCGGATCCACCGGCATTAATGGCGGGTGAGGAAACCGCTCATCCAGATATTCAATAATCACTCTTGAATCATATAACACCAGGTCACGATCAACTAAAGTAGGTACCGTGTTGTAGGGATTTAATTCAGAAAGATCTTCCGGTAATTTATTCAGATCTACATCAAACGTATCAAAAGTAATGTCTTTTTCTGCAAGTACCAGGCGTGTTCGATGACAATAGGGACACGTCGGAGCAGAAAATAGATTCATAACCGATCTACGATTGGCGAGTGCATTGTTCGCCGCCATGTTATTAACCTCAGTGAGAATTAGCTTTCAGGAAACAATAAAGACACACATCCATGTGCATTGTTCCGAATTAATGTATATCTTTCCAGTATTCCTTCTTCAACAGATAGGCAAGTATCGCCAGTATGAAAAGGAAAATTAGAACTTTCACGCCAAGACTCTGACGTTCAAGTTGTACGGGCTCGCCCATATAAACCATGAAATTAACCAGATCCGCAACAAAAGCATCATATTCTTCCTTGCTTAATTGACCCGGCTTAACAATTTCCATACCAACAAAAACCTGCTTTTCATTTCCTTCAGCATCAGTTTCTGTTTCAAAATTTGCTTTCTGCAAACCTTGCAGGTTCCACAATACATGTGGCATACCCACATCTGGAAATGCAATATTGTTCATGCCTGTAGGGCGTGTTTCATCCAGATAGAAAGTACGCAAGTAGGTATACAGATAGTCAGCACCCTTAGCACGGGCAATAACAGTCAGACCTGGAATCTTGGTACCAAAAGCTTCTTTAGCATAGTCTGTTGTCATGGCTACATGCATCAGCTCACCGACTTTAGTCTTTTCACCTTTAGCATCACGAGTAGAAATTAACTCTTGTGCAACTTCAACTTCGCTCATGCCCAGATCACGGCCAATACGGTTATAACGCATGTACTCCGCACTGTGACAACTTAAACAATAGTTAACAAAAGATTTTGCGCCACGTTTCAGAGACTCAGTATCTTTCAGGTTTACCGGTGCATGATCCAGATGAGCACCACCAGCAGCCATCACCAATGAAGGCACGAACAAGAAAAATGCAATTAATAACTTTCTCATTTTGTAACCCTCTCTGGTACAGGTTTAGTTTGTTCATTCTTTGATGTCACATAAAGAACAGCAAAGAAACCAAAATAAACCAGGCTAAAGAACTGAGCAGCCAGTGTTTTACCCGGTGTTGCTGGCTCCATACCTAACCAGCCCAGCACCAGGAAAGCGACTACGAATGCAGCAAGATTGGCTTTATAAATCACTGAACGGTATCGAATTGATTTAACTTTACACTGATCAATCCATGGCAACAGGAACAGCACAACAATGGCTGCACCCATGGCAATTACACCAAACAATTTATCCGGTACAGCACGCAAAATCGCATAGAAAGGCGTGAAATACCAGACCGGTGCGATATGCTCAGGTGTTTTCAATGGATCAGAAGGGATAAAGTTGGCATGCTCCAGCATGTAACCACCGCCTTCTGGCATGAAGAACAACACAACGCAGAAGAAAATCAGGAATACCACAACACCCAGAATATCTTTCACTGTGTAGTAAGGATGGAAAGGAATACCATCAACTGGAATACCATTCGCATCTTTGTTTTTCTTAATTTCAACACCATCAGGATTATTAGAACCCACTTCATGCAGCGCAAGAATATGTGCAACTACCAGACCTAACAATACGATAGGCAATGCAATAACATGCAAGGCGAAGAAACGATTCAATGTGGCATCAGATACAACATAATCACCACGAATCCACAGCGTTAATGGGTCACCGATAATCGGTAAGGCACCAAACAGTGAAATAATAACCTGCGCACCCCAGTATGACATCTGACCCCATGGCAACAGGTAACCCATAAAGGCTTCTGCCATCAGCACCAGATAAATGAACATACCAAATAACCAGATCAATTCACGTGGTTGTTTGTATGATCCATACATCAGACCACGGAACATATGCAGATAAACAACAACGAAGAATGCTGTTGCACCTGTGGAATGAATGTAACGAATTAACCAGCCATAAGGCACATCACGCATAATGTATTCAACAGACGCAAACGCTGTTGCACCATCAGGCTTGTAATGCATCGTCAGGAAAATACCTGAAATGATCTGGATAACCAGAACCAGTAAGGCCAGTGATCCAAAGAAATACCAGAAGTTAAAATTCTTTGGTGCATAGTATTTTGATAAATGCTCTTCCCACATTTTGGTTAATGGAAAACGATCATCTACCCATGCTAATAATTTCTGCATTATGCCGCTCCCCCATCTTTACCGATCAGAATCACTCGATCACTCTTATAAAAGTGCGGAGGTACTTCAAGATTCAATGGTGCAGGTACGCCTGAGTAGACACGTCCAGCCAGATCAAACTTGGAACCATGACAGGGGCAGAAGAAACCGCCCTTCCAGTCAGCACCCAGGTCAGCTGCCGCAAGTTCAGGACGATAGGTTGGTGAACAGCCCAGATGTGTACAGATACCGACCAGTACCAGAATTTCTGGCTTGATTGAACGTGATGAATTCTGTGCGTACTCTGGCTGCTGAACATTCTCTGACGCAGGGTCACGCAAGCTATCATCAAGCGCCTTAAGATCTTCCAGAGCCTTTGGCGTTCTTTTAACGATCCACACTGGCTTACCACGCCATTCAACTGTTACTTTCTGACCATCCTGCAGTTTACTAATATCCACTTCAACTGGAGCACCTGCGGTCTTAGCACGTTCACTGGGTGACCAGGATGCAACAAAAGGCACAGCAACAAAACCTGCACCTACAGCACCCACCACAGCGGTACTAGCCGTCAGAAAGCGGCGCTTATCTTTATCTACGCCCTCTGTAGCCATGACTACCTCTCTTACGAATAAAATAAAAAAAACGGATTTCCGGACCTGTATGCACTATCTGCAGCATCCCGAAAATATGAAATCTGAATTAACTTAGTCCAAATGAGACGGACAAAATTGCGGGCGTATGATAGCTGAAATCCGTATTTTAGCCAAGTCTTATTTAATTTATCCTTTTTATTTCAGCGACTTATACCAATACAATCACCTATTAAAGGCGTGGATTCAACTAAACTGGATTAAAAATCTCAATAAAGTCATATTCCAGTTCAAAGCGCTCTGCCAGATGACGGCCCAGAGCCTGCACACCATACGACTCAGTAGCATGATGCCCGGCAGCAAAATAATGAATATCGAGTTCACGAGCCAGATGAAACGTTTGTTCAGATACTTCACCACTGATATAGGCATCCAGACCCAATTCCGCCGCCTGATCAATATACCCCTGAGCACCACCCGTACACCAGCCAATCGTTTTTATGGGTTGCCGACTGGATGATGGCAAATACAATGGCTGACGATCAAGCTGCATTCCCAGATGATGAGCTAATTGCTCAGCCGTGTGTGAATAACCCAGTTCACCATACCAGAGCAACCCTTTTGCAGGCCCCTGCTCTACACATCCCTTAACCTCTATAGAAAGATGACGGGCTAACGACACATTATTGCCATAATCAACATGCGCATCCAGTGGCAAATGGTAAGCCAGTAAACTGATATTGTTTTTTAACAACGCCGCAATACGATTTTTTTTAATACCGACAATAGATGCGTCCTCACCTTTCCAGAAATAACCATGATGCACCAGAATAGCATCCGCATTATTATCCAGAGCACAATCAATTAAATCCTGACAGGCTGTAACGCCAGAAATTATCTTCTTAACATCCGGTTTCCCTTCAACCTGAAGGCCATTTGGGCAATAATCCCTGAAGTCCTGTATGCAAAGCAGTTCATTACAGTAATTTACAATCTGCCTGAGTTGAGCCATTAATCTATCCTTCTGTCGGGCACTGGTAAAAAATATGATTGAAAAAAAGCATTCTACACATTTTCTGCTTGGCTGGGTCATCACCGGTTTAATTCTTGGCGGACTGATCCTCAGCCTGTGGCCAAAGACCACCCGGAATGGGCTTAATCATCAAACCATTAAAACAATCGTACCCAGTTCTTATGCTGATGCTGTTGCCAAGGCCTCACCCGCCGTTGTCAGCATACAGGCCTTTCGCCAGCCACAACAAACGCCTTCTTTACTGTCACCATTTGGTAATACAAAAAATAAACAGGCCATAAAACCACGCCAGGGCTCGGGCGTAATAGTTGATAATTATGGTCATGTATTAACCAATTATCATGTTATCGCCAAAGCCGATGACATCATCGTCACATTTAGTGATGGCCATAAAACCAAAGCATCCATTGTTGGCTCAGATCCTGATACCGACCTCGCCGTACTCACCATTGATCACAATCAACATCTGAAAGTAACATTTGCCGATGCCCACCTTACCAATGTCGGTGATATTGTTTTAGCCATTGGTAACCCGTTTGGTATTGGTCAGACCGTGACCCAGGGCATCATCAGTGCAACTGGCCGTAACCGTGTAGGACTAAACACATACGAAAACTTTATTCAGACTGATGCCGCCATCAACCCCGGCAATTCTGGTGGTGCATTAATAAACACCAATGGTGAAATCGTTGGTATTAATTCCGCCATTTTCACTCCCTCTGGTAGTTATCAGGGAATCAGTTTTGCCATACCTGCCAATATGGCTTTAAATGTCATGCAACAAATTATTGAAAAAGGGGCCGTTATACGTGGCTGGTTAGGTGTGGAGGGTGTTGATCTAAACCCGCAAATGTTACAACAAATTGGACTACCCAATATTCAGGGCGTACTGATTACAGATGTATTCAAGAATGGTCCTGCCGATAAAGCCGGACTTGTTGTCGGCGACATTATCACCCAGATTAATCAATCAATTATTCGTGAT
>JAOUMX010000169.1 GCA_029881275.1 Gammaproteobacteria bacterium
CCTAAAGGTGCACGCCGAGGTCGTTAAATAAACGAATTACCCCAATGACAGGGGCGATGACAGAACAGAACACAAACAGGCGTTACTGTCAGCGCTCCCTTTATCTTTATCCTGTATCTAACTACCTCCCTGTTCACTATTGATCTGCTTTAAATTCAGTCCACCACAATTTAGTTTTCTAAAGAATCATAAAAAAACAGCAGCTAATCATTATTTAATAAACAATTCTTAAAACCCTGAACAGCGCTTTTATGTTTTATAAGCAATTATTTAACAATTAAGCACAGGTTTGATCTATAGTCTTTCATCAGGATAGATTACAAAATTGTAGATTGTAATCAGATTAATTATTTTAAAAATCCATTCTCCTCTAAACCTTGAGACATAATGACTATGCATCCTGTTTTACTATCCATAGTTCTTCTAATCTGCAGTAATGTTTTTATGACATTTGCCTGGTATGCACATTTAAAAGAATTAAATAATAAACCCTGGATCATCGCCGCCTTTATCAGTTGGGGAATTGCACTGCTGGAATATATGTTTCAGGTGCCGGCTAATCGCATTGGTTACAGCGTCTTAAGTATTGGACAACTGAAAATTATACAGGAGGTAATAACACTCACTGTATTTGTACCTTTCTCTATCATGTATCTGAAAGAACCACTAAAACTGGATTACTTATGGGCAGGATTATGCCTGCTAGGCGCAGTCTATTTTATGTTCAGGAGTAAACTTGCCTGATATGCCTGTCTTCACATAACAAACATCAGAATAATAATCAGGAGAAAAAAAACCCATGCCAACTAACCAGGAAACAGCACCTGAACCGGTTTCTTTCTGGGAAGCCTTCATCTACTGGCTCAAACTGGGCTTTATCAGTTTTGGCGGTCCAGCTGGTCATATCAGCATGATGCATCAGGAACTGGTGGAAAAACGTCGCTGGATTTCTGAACACCGTTTTATGCATGCACTGAATTACACCATGGTGCTGCCAGGTCCGGAAGCACAGCAGTTAGCCACTTACATTGGCTGGTTAATGCACGGTGTCCGAGGTGGTATTGTTGCCGGCGTTCTATTTGTACTGCCTTCATTGTTCATTCTTATTTCATTAACCTGGATTTATTTAAGCTATGGTGATGTACCGATTGTGGCGGGTATTTTATATGGCATTAAACCTGCGGTTACCGCAATTGTTGTTTTTTCCGCCTATCGTATTGGCTCAAGAGCTTTAAATAATCACCTGTTACGCGCCATGGCCGTACTGGCCTTTATTGCAATTTTTGCTTTTGATATTTCATTTCCCTATATCGTACTCATGGCCGGCATTATCGGATATGTCGGTTCACACTTTGCACCGGATAAATTTAAAACCGGTGGTCATCATGGTGCATCCAGTAAATCCTATGGCCCTGCCATCATTGATGACAACACACCGGCAGCAGCACATACACAATTTAAATGGAGCCGCTTAATTACCTTCGCCGTTACAGGACTGGCAATCTGGATCGCCGTCATGGTTGCACTCACCATCAATTATGGCTGGGAAGGAACGCTGACAAAGATGGGCTGGTTTTTCACCAAGGCTGCGCTGGTCACCTTTGGTGGTGCCTATGCGGTATTGCCTTATGTGTATCAGGGAGGTGTCGAGCAATACGCCTGGTTAAGTGGCACACAAATGATCGATGGTCTGGCACTGGGTGAAACGACACCGGGACCACTGATCATGGTGGTCGCCTTTGTTGGTTTTGTCGGTGGCTGGAGCAAGGAAATTTTTGGGCCAGAACTACTACCGCTTGCAGGTATAGCCGGAGCCAGTATAGCAACTCTATTTACCTTCTTACCGTCGTTTCTATTTATTCTCATTGGCGGCCCCACCGTTGAAGCCACTCGCCACGATATTAAATTCACTGCACCATTAACCGGCATCACCGCTGCTGTGGTGGGTGTTATTATTAATCTGGCGGTATTTTTTGCTTACCATGTGCTCTGGCCTGAAGGTTTTGACGCCCGATTTGAATGGTTTTCAGCCTTGATCGGCACAGCTGCTTTTATTGCACTATTCAAATACAAAATCGACATTGCTTCGGTCATTGCCGGCTGCGCTATAACGGGTCTAATCTACTCAGTGCTAGTATAAACACAATAGCCCGGTGACAACCCGGAACAAACCGGGATAGCACCGGGCTATCTGATTATTGCTAACTGCTTATTTAAATCATAATGACGTGATCTGCAATGGCGCGTTAACTAATTTTAAAATATTTTTAATTTTAATTTATTCTTTATAAGGTTCTATACGTGCTGCCGTCATAGTGTATGCAGAAACACCAATATCTGTATCTTTAATCCCGGTATAAAGCGTACCTTCAATCCAGAATGGATCATATAGCACTTCCAGCTTCAGGCCTTTTTTACTGGTCACATAAATCATCTGATTGGGTGGCGGCGCTGGCTGATGAATGCAGGCCCCAAAGTAAGGCACCAGAAAAAAAGCCGTAATCACCTGATCATCATCAAACTCCAGCGGTACAATAAAACCGGGAATGCGAACTTTTTTATTATTATATTCCGGGATAATTTCAGTCGAGGTCAGCGCCTTAAAATAAGGTGAATCAGATTGACTACCCAGATCAACAAGCAATTCACTATCCAGTTCATCTTCTGGTGTACCATCCTGAATTTTTTGAATCACTTCAGGGGGGTTAAGCAAAATATCGAGTACGCTTTTAGGAATCAGATCAGTCCACTGCAGCGTTTTATAATCACTGGCATGTACAAACGTCGATAACAAAAGACAAATCAACAAGCCTGACAAATGATGCAGTTTCATCATAAAAGATCGTCCATTAATAGAACAAAGATGTTAAATTATATCACTATCGTTATAGCGAATAGCCATTAAACAATGAAAACCGTTTTAGATCTGGAAAAATTAAACTATACCTGGCCCGGGAGTCGAATACCGACACTGAGTATCCCTCACTGGCAAATAAAACAGGGAGAACACATCTTTTTATACGGTGCTTCCGGTTCAGGAAAATCAACACTACTCAAATTACTGGCCGGTATTCTGTTACCACAACAGGGACAGATCAGAATACTGGGTACCGATATCACCTCACTGAGTGCCCGTGCCCGTGACCGTTTTCGTGCCAGTCATATAGGCTTTATTTTTCAGCAATTTAACCTTTTACCTTACCTCAGCGTCGAAGCCAATATTAAACTGGCTACTCATTTTGGCCATCAGGCACGCCAGTCACAAAGTAATAATATTAAAAACCTGCTCAGGCAGCTAGCACTGGAAAGCAGTATTCTACCCAAACAGGCCAGCCAGCTCAGTGTCGGCCAGCAACAACGGGTTGCAGTAGCACGAGCATTAATTAACCGTCCACAGATTATTATTGCCGATGAACCCACTTCGGCACTGGACTCGGACTCTCGCGATAACTTTATTCAACTGCTATTCGATAACGCCAGCACGAATCAGAGCAGTATTATTTTTGTTAGCCATGATAAATCACTGGCCGGTCATTTTGATCAGCACCTCAGCATGAATGAGCTCAACAGACTGGAAAACAGCCATGCTGCTTAAAGTTGCCAGTGCCAGTCTGATCAGTCGAAAATTAACCGTTACACTCACTACCCTGGCAATTGCCGTCAGTGTTTTTGTCATGCTGGGTGTAGAACATATTCGCTCTGAAGCACGCCAGAGTTTCAGCAAAACCGTGTCCGGTGTCGATCTGATCATCGGCGCCCGTACCGGACCTGTCAATTTATTGCTTTATTCTGTTTTTCATATTGGCAGCGCTTCTAATAATATCAGCTGGCACAGTTATCAGACTCTGGCAAAGCACCCGCTGGTATCATGGCACATTCCATTATCACTGGGTGATTCCCATAAAGGTTACCGTGTGCTGGGAACGAGCAAGAATTATTTCAAATATTTTAAATATGGCCAGAAACAATCACTGACATTTGCACAGGGTCAGGCTTTTGATCACGACTTCGATGCGGTTATCGGTGCTGAAATTGCAGATAAACTTGGCTACCAGCTAAATGATGAAATCAAAATTTCACACGGTGTTGCCGCCATCAGCTTTCATCATCACGACAACAAACCTTTTAAAATTACCGGCATTCTGAAGGCCACAGGCACACCCGTTGACCAGACTGTACATGTTAATTTACAGGCCATAGAAAACATTCATCAGGATACACCTGATACAGACAGCTCACACCACGATAGTCATGATCATGCAAATGACATTAAAGTAACACCTGATTTCATCACCGCATTCATGGTTGGTCTCAAATCAAAAGCAGCTACCTTCGTGGTTCAACAACAGGTCAATAATTTTTCTGATGAGGCTTTACTGGCAATTATTCCCGGTGTCGCCTTAACAGAACTCTGGCAAATGATGAACACAGTAGAAAAAACACTCGCACTGATCAGTGCGCTGGTTGTTATTGCTTCATTACTTGGCATGATTACCCTGTTACTGGCATCAATGAAAGAACGCATGCATGAAATTGCTGTGTTACGCGCCATTGGCGCACATGCCAGTTTCATATTCCTGCTTATTGAACTGGAAGCACTGCTGATTACCAGCCTCGGTATTCTGCTTGGAATTATATTACTTAATGGCACATTACTGGCTTCGCAATCCTGGATCAGTAGCCACTATGGTCTATTTATTGATGCCAATATTTTCGACACGACCCTGCTAACCTATTCAGCTGGCATTTTAATGGTCGCTGCATTCCTGGCACTGGCACCCGCGCTACTGGCTTATCGTCATTCACGACAAATAACATGATGCCTTCTGCTACCAGATGGTAAATGGCAACCTAACAATATCAACACCTTAATATGCGGGCCACTGACAGCTACCAAATAAGCATT
>JAOUMX010000048.1 GCA_029881275.1 Gammaproteobacteria bacterium
ACCTCCCTGGAAAACCATTCAAAAATCCATTAGCTCGGAGATTGGCAAGCTTTTTTATCTTCTCAAATGGTCGATAATGATTGTTATTATTTCATTTATACCGGTGGTTAACATGGGTGCGCCATTCATATGGATATTTTTTGGTGCCTGGATGCTGGCACTGGAATATTTAGATTATCCAATGGGTAATCATGGGCATTACTTCCGGGAAATAAATCAACTGGCCCGTTCAAAGAAAACCTTATCCTTAGGATTCGGTTCAGGATCATTGATATTAACCAGCATTCCTGTCATCAATTTTATAGCCATGCCCGCAAGTGTTGCGGGTGCAACGGCACTCTGGGTAGAAGAGGTAAAAAAACAGCATGAACGATAAACTCATCGATCTTGAAATACGCCTGACACATCAGGAAAACCACATCGAAGAACTGGACAAGATTATTTACCGGCAACAAAAGGCGATGGATCTGCTCACAGAACGACTCACCAATCTGGAAAAGAGACTTAAAACCGCTGCTGAAAACAATATTCTTTCCCCATCCGAAGAAGCCCCCCCACCACATTACTAGACAGTCCCGTTATATATCCGGCAGGGATTTGAAAATTCAGATTTGTGCACACGACTCGATCCGACAGGGTTAGTAACTCTCTGTTTCTGGCCAATAATAATGATGAGCAGCGTGTAAAAATACCCGCAAATGACCGGGGATAAGCGCTGGACAGCACGCCATTTGACTACTATTCTTTAATCTAAATGTTCGACTGGAATGAGCATAAGATAAATTTTATATATGTATGTAGATACAATATCGCTAAATAAAAGTGAACTCCCCAGAGAATGCGATTTTAAGACGGTTCAGGATTTCCCAACAATACTGATACAGGTCTTTTCAGCAACTGATGATAAAGAACATTTACAGGCTGTTCTTGACAGAATCGCTCAACTTTTACCCAAGGCCATTGTTATTGGCATCTCGACTGATGAAGTTATAGACGCCAGTACAATCCGCTCCAATGACTACATCATATTATCGGTCATTGGCTTTAACCAGACCAGAGTTGAACTCGCATTTATTGCCGATCCAGATGATAGCCGAAAGGCTGCAGAAACCTTAAGCAATAAACTTATAAGGCAGGATACAAAACTACTAATTACCTTTTGCGATGCCGCATCAATCAATGGCGAACATTACCTTGATGGTATTCCAAGTCACAACAAACAACTGCTGGTAGCAGGTGGCATAGCGGCTACACCAACATTTACCAACACATTTGTTATTGCAGGGACAAAAATCATGACCCATGGTGCGGTCATGGTTAGCCTGAATTCAGACCATCTCATTGCCCATAGAGATAACTCTTTTGGCTGGCAATGCGTAGGCCAGCAATTTGTCATTACACATGCAACCAATAACCTGGTTCAGGGCATTTCCAACAGAACACCACTGAGTCTGTTTAATCATTATCTGGGTAGAAATGTAGGCAATGCACTACCCGGCCTTGGTTCCGCATTTCCTCTCATGATCAAACGTGACAACTTCGTATTTGCCCGTGGCATTATCGGACTGGATGGGGAGTCATTTATTGTGTCTGGCAATGTAAAAGTCGGCGACAATGTTTACATAGGCTACGGCAACCCAAGCGCAATCATTGAAAATAATAAACTCACCAATAGAATCATTGATGATATCGGCCATCCCGATGTCATACTATCTTATTATTGTGAAGGACGTAAATTATTTCTACCTAGAAATATCGTTGAATTCGAAATTGCATCACTGGCCAGTATTGCACCAACATGCGGAACCTTTACACTTGGAGAATTCTATACAGCCAATAAATACAGATTATTAAACTTTAGCTCAACCATTATCGCATTGAAAGAAACCGAAAAAGTAACAGCCGCCAGCATTACTAACTCAATAACACCACCGACACCAGACTTCTTTGAACTTGTAGCGGAAGGGCTGTTCAACTTTATCGACATACGAACCAAAGAACTTTCATACCTGGCCTTCCATGATGAACTAACCAATTTACCTAGCCGTAATTTTTTTAATGAAAAGATTAATGAAGTCATAGGAAAATCAATAATACATAATAAAAAGTTTGCCATTCTTTGCATTGGACTAAATGACTTCAAAGATGTAAACGATATTGCCGGCCACACCATGGGCGATGAATTACTAAAAGTTATTGCCACAAATCTGGAATCAACATTAGAAAAAAACAGCATTCTGGCAAGATTTGGTGGCGATGAATTCATTCTGCTTCTTGAAAATGTAAAAACAGAGGATGAAATAATAAATGTTGCACAGAACATCCTTGATAAATTCAAAACCCCTCTGGAAATAGCGTCGCGCTATTTTTATATTACCAGCAGTATCGGTATCATCCAGTTCCCAGAAGATGGAGATAATAAGGAAACATTAATCAATAAAGCACATACAGCTATGTATCAGGCCAAAAAAATTGAAAAAAACAGTTTTCAATTTTTCAAACAGGAAATGCATCAAAAAATTGTCAGACGCAAACAACTTGAAGATGACCTCAGAACAGCACTGGACAATAATGAATTTATTGTTTTTTATCAGCCTAAAATACAAACTTCGAGCAAACAGATTATTGGCGCTGAAGCACTTATTCGATGGCAGCATCCAGGCAATGGAATGATCCCTCCAGCTGACTTTATTCCAGCAGCAGAAGAAACCGGTCTTATTATTTCCATAGGAGACTGGGTACTTGAAACCGCCTGCAGACAGGCAAAGCAATGGATCGATGAATTTCAGATGGATTTTCGAATCGCTGTTAATTTATCAGCACGCCAGCTTGAACAGGAAAATCTGGCTATAGACATCATCAAGATAGTTGGCAAGACCAATTTCCCACCTGCCATGCTGGAACTTGAGATCACAGAAAGCATGATGATGCAGGAAATTGAAAGAGGACTACTCTATTTTAGAGTTTTCAATCAAATGGGCATAACCTTGTCACTGGATGATTTTGGCACAGGTTATTCATCACTTTCATATTTAAAACAACTACCTATGGGACATTTAAAAATTGACAGGTCATTTATACGCGATCTAACTGAAGATGAAAACGACGAAAGCATCGTATCTGCAATTATTTCAATGGGACACAACATGGGTCTTACCATAATTGCAGAAGGGGTTGAAACAGAAGAACAATTTAACAAACTGAAAGAATTAAATTGTGATGAAATACAAGGATACTATTTCAGCGAACCGATTCCTGCTAATGAATTCAAAATATTACTTGATAAACAGAGAGAAGCGGTACTCCAAAAAAAATAATTACAGATCAAATCAGCTCATTATTTCATCAATTACTTTCAAAAAATCAATCACATCAAAAGGCTTGGTAAGATACCTGTCAAAACTTTCTTTCTCGCCTCGTTTAATATCATGAGTCATCGCGTTAGCCGATAGTGCAACAACAGGTATTTTTGATATTTTTTCATCCTGCCTTAAAAGAGCAAGAGCCTCATAACCATTAATACCGGGCAAATTGATATCCATTAAAATCAGATCCGGCAATTCTTTGCGTGCGATTTCCAGACCTTCTTCTCCAGTTTCTGCTGACAGGAAATTAATATTCGGTCGATCACCTAAAATACTCCTGACCAGTTTCATGTTCGCCAGGTTATCTTCTACATAAAGAATCTTTCTTACCTTGTTTAAAACAGGCAAAACCTCAGGCCTCACTGAAACAGCACCTACCGATGTTTGTTCAATATCTACATTCTGATTAACAGGTAATGTAAAGCTAAAGCAACTACCTTCATCAATCTTGCTCGAACACTTAATTGCCCCACCCATGAGTTCGACGAGATCTTTTGTAATTACCAGCCCAATGCCCGTTCCATCGATACCCGACTTTTCTATACCCATACGCTCAAAAGGCATAAAAAGCTTATCCATATCATCAACAGAGATACCCTTGCCTGTGTCAGTGATCGATATTTCAACAAATTGATCAGCAATAGTTTTACACGCTATTACAACACGACCATCAGGTTTATTATATTTTATGGCGTTACTAATAAGATTAATTAGAATCTGCTTTAAACGTAAGTCATCTGTATATAGACAAAGATCCTTATCCATATCCGACTTATCCAGTTGCACGCCTTTATCATTAGCAAGGCTAGCCACAACCTTAAGACACTCATCAATACATGCAGATAATCCTACCAGACTATAATCCAGAACAAGTTTTCCTGATTCAATTTTGGCGAGATCCAGTATTTCATTTATCAGATCAAGCAAATGATGCCCGGAATTTATTATTTCATTGATATTATCTTTTTGCTGTTCGGATAATTCTTCAAAAGATAATAATTGTGAAAATCCTAGAATAGCATTTAAAGGTGTACGTAATTCATGACTCATACGCGATAAAAAATCTGATTTCGCAAGATTAGCCTGCTCAGCCAGATTCTTTGCATTAAGCAATTCTTCTTCCGCCTTCTTTCGCTCAGTAATATCCTGAAATGTGCCAAGAATACCTATGACTCTACCTTCACTATCATGCAGTGGTATTTTATTGGTTTCTACATAAATAACCTTTCCATCGGCCGTATGTTGAGTCTCCATAATATTTAATTCAGGAGCATCACCATCCATTACACGACGATCACACTGCCTGTAAAAATCAGATTCCTGACGACTCCATGGCATGTCATAATCACTTTTCCCAATAATTTCATGCACAGACGAAAAACCGGACGCGTTGAGAAAATTCACATTACACCCCAGATAGTTTGAGTCAAAATCCTTCCAGAAAACAAACTGTGGAATATTATCGATAACCAGCTGCAACATATTACTTGATTCCATAAGATCACGCTGAGCGCGCACTCGAGCAACCACCTCCTCTGCCAGTTTCTGATTAGTAAGCTTCAGGTCTTTGGTGCGATCAGCAACACGTTGTTCAAGTTCTGTATGGGCTTTATATAATTCTGTCTCGCGGGCATCTATAGTTCGAGCAGCTCTATTGAGTGACTGCTTCAGTATGGTAAATTCCTCTGAATTAAATTTTCTTTCCGATATAGAATAATCACCCTGTGTCAGCGACTCAGCGCAATGCGCAAGATGCTCTACCGGCTCAACGATCCCTCTTTCTACAAAAACAAAACCCACAGGCAACACCATTAAAGCAGATAAACCAAAAACAACCACCATAATAATCTGTGCTTTTTTAACCTGCTCATCAACACTGCTTTTACTTAAACCTGTCACCAGATAAAAAACACCGCCTTTGTAAAGAGGGACTGAAAACGACTTAATCAAATAATCATCATTATCAAATACAGAATCTTGAGACTGAATTTCACCTGTAAATAAATCCGGTGCTGAACGTACTACATCAAATGAAGTAAACTTTGTCACATTGCCTATAAAATGACTTGTTCTCGTCAAAATACCTGAAATTGCATCCTCGTGATCATAAAAACCAAGAAAATATTCATTAGTCAGAAATTTGGTTATTACAACATAGCCAACATCTATACTGGTTTTATCCGGCAGAACCCGTTTAACCGGCAACATAGCCTCTATGGCAATACCTTTTTCTAATTCTGTATAATAAACGACAGTCTCGTGCTCTGGCTCATGCCTTAACACACCTAACCAGAATGAATCTTCTGGCAGCCCCTTGTATTCATCATGCGCTGTTGAATAAGCACGTAATTGCGGGGACTTATTAACGAAAGTAATATAGCCATAATCAAAGTGGCCAGCCTCATAATCACTAAATGAAACCAGCCAGTTTTTATTATCATAGACACGAACATGATCAAGCCTTGCAGATCGCGCAAAATTGGATAATGTTTTTGCCATTGATTCTTTTTCTGTATCAAAAATCAATGGCTGATAATTATTGATATCTGAATAACCCGACACCAGACTAAGCGATGAGACCAGATCACCTCGAGAGGCTATATTTTCAGCTGATGCCAAAATTTCATTTTCAGTAGCCAGCAAGTCGCCTCTCATATTACGATAAAAGTTATTAAATGATTTTTCTGCGCTTTCTTTGTAATCCTTATAAATAAAATAACTCAGCGCTGACCCGGCAAGCAACATACTGACACCAATTGACAGTAGCAACAGCAAAAGTAATTTATATTTAATATTTAACTGGCGTTTCATTATGTATATCTAGTTATTACTCAAATCTAAAAGATTGGTTTTATTTTATCGACATTATCTTTAGTAATTATTTGCGTTTCCACCTTCACATGCTTTGGAACTTTTTCATTATGCAATATTTTAATTACAATAGAAGCAGCCTGACTTGCAGAAGTTGGATAGAGAAATGAGGCAGTCTGAGTTCCATTCTTAATTGCTTCATGTGCTTCACGAATATAATCTATACCAACAATTATTTTGCTGGCCGGATCTATTCCTGCCTTAACCATTGCCAGCCTTGCGCCTGTTGCCATACTGTCGCTTTGCGCATAAATCGCATCATAGGGTATTTTTTCAGCTATAACCTCATCCATCTTTTGTATGGCTTCACCCCGAAGATAGTTAGCAACCTTAATTGCCGATATTTTTATGCCGGGATATTTTTTAATCTCGGCCAGGAAGCCTTCAGTTCTGGCAATCGCTGTTGTTGCCGTAGGCACGCCTTTAAGAATCAGAATATTACCCTGACCTTTAAGTTTACCGGCAACAAAAGCAGCTGCCTGTTGTGCTATTTCCTTATCATCGGGTGCCACAAAACTGGTAAAATCATCGGTTAAAATATTTCGGGTAACAAGCACGACTGGCGTGCCGTTTTTATATATCTGACTAATCACTGGCGTCATTAATGCCGCATCCATCGGACTCGTCATTAACAGATCTACTTTTTGATATATCAAATCTTCTATATTTCTAATTTGATTAGCTGCGCTCCCACGCGCATCGGTAAAAACAAACTTTACTGCCTGCTTACTAAACTCTTTCTCCAGTTGTTTTATCTGAGCTGCCCGCCAGTCATTAGCCATATTATCCTGCGCATAGCCCACAACAAACTTCTGTTTATGCTCGGCATAACTTGCGGTCAGCGGTAAAATCAGAAATATCAGCACAGAAATAAAACGAATCGATTTGTTAAATATAGAATTCAAATACAAAAAAACCTGATTTTTCATATTGACTTTATTCCCAAACATTACCCATCATCTAATAATACGCTGATGGTCATCTATAAAATTTAAACAATACTAGAAAAGCATCGGCCATTCTATCAAATAGCCGCATTATTTTACCTGATCAGTCAACCTTCACTGCAATCCGAAAGCCTTAGATAATAAGCATAAAAAAAGGCAGAAAGCATTTCTGCCTCTGCCTTTCAATTTGGATCAATATTAAATTATTTACCCAGTTTTGCTTTTACTGCATCAATAACAGCATCACTTGAAGTTGCATTAACAGTCAATAACATGCCTTCTTTTTCATAGAAGCCGGCCAGAGGCGCTGTTTTTTCATTGTATACATCCAGACGGTTACTGATTGCTTCTTCAGTTTCGTCATCACGCTGTACAACAGGACCACCACACTTGTCACACTTGCCTTCTTCTTTAGGTGGATTTGATTTTACATTATAAATCTCACCGCAGTCAGTACAGGTACGACGTGTCGTTAAACGATCAAGAATCACATCACGTGGTACATCGATATTGACAACACAATCCAGTACTTCACCCATCTCAGCCAGCATCGTTTTCAGTGCTTCAGCCTGTGGAATAGTACGTGGGAAGCCATCTAACAAATAGCCAGGTTTGCAATCATCTTCTTTCAGACGATCAGCCATGATGCCCATGATCAGATCATCAGAAACCAGATCACCGGCTTTCATGGCCGCTTCTGCTTTTTTACCTAACTCGGTACCTGCGGCAACTGCTGCACGCAGAATATCGCCTGTTGAAATCTGAACAGAACCATCCATTTTAGTCAGCAGCTTGGCAACTGTGCCCTTACCTGCGCCTGGTGCACCTAATAAAATCAGTTTCATTGATAAAATCCTCTATATAAGTAATACGGGTTAATCTGTGATGAATACCGGACATTCATGACCAACATTCGGGTATATTCTTGTCACGCCGCCCTTTACTGACTGGCAGCTTTTAGCGAGACGCGCATTTTGCCTGTGTTTAGGCCTAAAAATCAATATTTAATGCCATATCAGACCAGTTGATCATCTGCCACAGGGACGCTCGTTCTTTTACCTGACCTATGCCAATTGATCATCTGCCACATGGTAGCTAATTCTTTCATCTGACCTAAGCTAGTTGATCATCTGCCACATGGTAAGTGGGATCTTCCATCATATTCACTTCCACCAGATCACCAGCCTTTCTCAGCAACTGACGACATTCCGGACTGAGATGACGTAAATGCAGGGTCTTACCTGCTTTAATGTACTTTTCTGCCAGATTATCGATGGCTTCAATCGCTGAATGATCTGCCACCCGAGAATTCTGGAACTCGATAATCACTTCCTGTGGATCATTTTCTGGGTCAAACAAATCGCGGAAATGATTTACCGAACCAAAGAACAACGGCCCATTCAACTCATAAATGCGAATACCGTATTCATTATCGTAACCCTTCACATTGATATGCTTGGCATGTTCCCAGGCAAACACCAGCGCGGAGACAATCACGCCCACCACCACCGCCATGGCCAGGTCGGTAGCAACCGTCACTGCGGATACCAGAATAAGCACAAAGGCATCCCCTTTAGGAATCTTGCCCATAATACGAAGACTGGACCATTCAAAGGTGCCTATGACCACAATAAACATGACACCAACCAGTGCTGCCATGGGAATCTGTTCAATCAGACTGGAAGCAAACAGAATAAACGCCAGTAGAAATAACGCTGCTGAAATTCCGGAAAGTCGTTGATGTCCGCCAGAATTCACATTAATCATACTCTGACCAATCATGGCGCAACCACCCATACCGCCAAAGAACCCGGTCACCGTATTGGCAATTCCCTGCCCCACACACTCACGATTACCACGACCACGGGTATTGGTCACATCATCAATCAAACTCAGGGTCAACAGGGATTCGATCAGACCCACAGCGGCCAGAATGATCGAATAGGGAAAAATAATGGCCAGGGTTTCAAAATTATAGGGGACAGATGGCAGATGAAACACGGGGAAACCACCTTCAATAGAGGCCAGGTCGCCTACCGTTTTGGTATCCACATCCAGTCCGATCACCAGTAATGACACGGTCAGAATGGCTGCCAGAGATGCCGGGAAAGCCGATGTCAGTTTAGGTAGAAAATAAATAATCGCCATGGTCAGCACTATCAGGCCCAGAAAGATCATCAGCGGCGTACCAGACATCCACTCTTTACCACCGTCAGCTGATGCAAACTGGAAATGCTGGATCTGGGCCAGAAAAATCACTATCGCCAGGCCATTTACAAACCCCAGCATCACCGGATAGGGCACCATGCGAATAAACTTGCCCAGACGGGCTATACCGGCACCAACCTGTATCAAACCGGTCAGGACTACGGCCGCAAACAGGTACTCAACCCCATGCTCCGCCACCAGCGAGACCATAACCACTGCCATAGCACCGGTAGCACCGGAAATCATACCTGGCCGACCACCAAAGATAGAAGCCAGCAGACCCACCATAAACGCCGCATACAGTCCCACCAGAGGATCAACACCGGCGACAAAGGCAAAGGCGACTGCTTCAGGCACCAGCGCCAGCGCGACTGTCAGACCGGAAAGAATCTCATTCTGAAAACACACACGACTGGAACAACCAAGCTGAAACATGCAGAGCCTCTGGAAATACAAAAAAGGCCGCAAATTATATCAGAAAACACTAATCCTTTATATTTCAAATAAATCACCTGATTCAGCGCCATGATCGAATCCATTTACTAAAGTCATAGCTATGGAACTGATTTGTTATTCACAGCGCATGCTAAACCCGTTTCGGGGTGTTATGAACATTGTCGAATATAAGGGCGCACAGGCTGTTAGTACCGATGGCATACACTGGGATATTTATGTACGTGACAATGACCTGGTCAGTGATCTTACCAATAGCCACAAAGTGCAGACCAATGATATTCGTTATGGCAGATGGTCTGAAACACAGGGTCTCAAACGCGGTGCCCTTTACCCGTCAGAGAGTTTTAAAAATCTCGAACATCAGGGCGCCGTTGTTTACCAGTATTTATTAAAACACCATCAGGATATTCCCTTTGCCTTTAAAGACAACTATGAACTCTGGCTACTGGATTATAAAAACAGACCGCTGGCGTTACTAAAAAGCGCCATCAAAGAAGACGATATTGAACTGGATACACCACTCAGCTGGAACTTGAGCATTGACTGCCGTAAAAATTTTTACACCAACATATTTAAAGCACTATGCACAAATCAACAATTCACTAATCCGGCTGATTACCTGATCAGCTACATCAATGGTTTTGCCAGTAACACTCGCTGTGCACAATGGTTTAAACGAGACAATAATGGTGACGCAACCGGTATAGAAGCGATCAATCTTGAAACAGACCTTATCAAGCGCCAGCTATCCTGCAAGCATTTCCCTGCCTTTTACATTCAACAGGATAATCACGATGCAGTGCACGAACAACTGATCAGTGATTTTCTTTGCTGGCAGGCACCTTTTTTTCTTTTACTGGATAATCTGGATTATGAAACACGATCGCGTCTGGAACATCAGGCCAGACAACGGGCGCCGGTAATTGATGAAATATTTCATTTATACCCGGAGATCATTAATCAGGATATTATTAATGCCGCCCGGGTTGAAGCCCTGTTCAGAAGAACAAACCCTGAACCTGAAGATAGCGAAGAAATCATGTGCGCCGAATACATAGAACTGAATATACCGCGCACAAACTAGTTATTCATTATTGTTCAGTTGCTGTCGTAATCTGGCCAGCTCGGTTACATAAGCCTCCGCATCGCCATAAGGAAGAAAGCCGTGATAACGTGAATGGTTTTTTTCCAGTTGCCGGGCATGTTTAATGGGACACCAGTACTGTTCAGAACGTGCTGCCACTTCCTGTACATAGGCAATAAAACCATTAACATATCCACAATACACACAGTTAATCCGTTCGATCACATTTAAATACTGCAACTCATGCCGATCCAGCGCAATATAATCACCACGCCTGACTTTCGGAATTTTATAAACTGAAAAACACAATGACTGATAGATAAATACAAAAACGTCAAATATTACAACGGGAATAATCAGACTATAAACAAGCGGTGACACCAGTAAACCAGGCCAGCTACATTCCCTCAAATAGTCACCCACTTTTTTGGATAACTCACGATGCTGATCACTGATTGCCTGCTCGAATCGAACCCGCCCCCGCTTGAGGCTATAACCAAATCCTTCTGCTTCTTTACTGATTTCTTCGGCAACCCGCGTTTCAAGCTCACGGATTTCAGTTAACAGATCATTCAGTCGTGACATATTCAGGTTCCTTAAAAGTCATTCCATGAAAATTATTTAATGTTAGAATACGCTGAATCTTAATCCGAGGACAGCATATGTTTAATGTGAATGAATATTTTGATGGCAAGGTAAAATCACTGGCCTACAGCGTTAATGGCAAACCGGCTACGCTGGGCGTCATGGCCAAAGGCGACTATGAATTCGGAACCAGCACAGTTGAACACATGACATTGATCAGCGGTAAGATGTCAGTAAAGCTGCCTGGCGATACTGACTGGCACAATGTCGCAATCAACGAAACATTCGTTGTTGATGCCAATGTAAAATTTCAGGTGAAACTGGCTGAAGACAGTGGCTATCTGTGTTTATATGAATAAACCCGTAATCATCTGATGAATGCACACTCCCCGGATGCAGACTGCATCCGGGAATAATCAGCTAACAAATTAAGTTTTAATCAAACACTCTTTTTCTTCTTTAGATAACTGCTTGATCGCTGACTCTCTTCTGGCAGCCTCCGATTTTGAAGCCACTGTTTCACTATAAACCAGCGCAACGGGTCGCCTGGCACGGGTATATTTGGCAGCCAGACGATTATTGTTATTGTGCTCTTCGACACGTCGCTCAACATCCAGGGCAATTCCGGTATACAGACTATTGTCAGCACAACGTACTATATAAACGAACCAGTCACTCATCATCAGGCACGTGAAACATATTCACCTGTTTCAGTATTGATTTTAATACTTTCACCAATGGTCAGATATTCCGGTACCTGAACAACCAGCCCCGTAGTCACTGTTGCGGGTTTGGTACGTGCCGATGATGAGGCAGCCTTCATGGCCGGCGCACATTCCGTTATTTCCAGAACGACAGACGCCGGTAGCTCAATACCCGATAACACGTCATCTACAATCAATGCACTTATACCCTCCAGTGATTCGGTTAAATAGAGTAATTCATCTTCGATAACAGAATCTGCCAGCACATACTGTTCATAGCTTTCTTTATCCATAAAGGTACAACCATCGGCATCACGAAACAGTAACTGAACCGGTCGATGTTCGATGCTCACTTCTTCAACCACTTCATCGCCTTTGAAGCTATGTTCATATTTCTGGCCTGACACCACATCATATCCTTTAAGTTTATATAAGGTATTACCACTTCTAGATGAGGGTGACTGCACGAACACATGCTTTACCATAATGCTTTTTCCATCAGCACGAAATACATGTCCACGCTTTAATTCATTCGCTTTCATAGTTAACTCTAGTTAGAAAATTTATATTTTTACGGTCTGAAACAACCGGAATCCAAGAATTGAATAATAACACTATCGGCTATCATTTATATTTGAAAATTAATATTTGAAAAAAATATATTGCGCTTATTAGCCACCAGAAACAATGGTTAAGCGGGAATCATTGCTAAATACAGACTGATTTCGTCCAGCATCTTTCGCCTTATAAAGAGCTTTATCCGCTTCATTTATCAATGATGTCATGCGATCCTTATCAGTTGGAATTATTGAACAACCACCAATACTTAGCGTCACAATATTACTAATAGGCGAATCATCATGCGGAATAGCTCTTAAACGAATAGCGCGTAAGACCTGATCGGCAACCGCTTTCATGCCTTTTTCCGGTGTCATCGGTAAAATAATAGCAAATTCTTCACCCCCATAGCGCGAGACCACATCGGATGGCCGGGTAACAACATCTACCAGCACACTGGTCACAGCCTGTAAACAGGCATCACCAGCCAGATGCCCATTGGAGTCATTAAAACGTTTAAAGTAATCAATATCGAGCAACAATAAAGAGATAGGTTGCTTGTTTCTATAAGCATGATGATATTCACGACGCAATGACTCATCAAAATAACGTCGATTAGCGATACCGGTCAGCGGATCCTGAGCGGTAAGCCTTTCCAGATCCTGAGTTCGCTCATAAACTTCTGTCTTCATTTTATTAAAAGCTTCTGCAAACAGTGAAATCTCTCTGCACCCTTCGACTTTCAAATTATGCGAAATATCACCCTGTTTTATTCTATCAATATCATTTTGAATAGTGGTCAGCGGTTTAAACAGGAATTTCCTGAATAGCCATAACGAGAAAAACAGAACCAGTATGACGAGACAAATAAAAATCGAAATAGATGCAAAAATAGTTCTGGTAATTTCGTGACGCAAATTTGTTATGTCACTATAGGCAGTCAGCCTAACCACTGGATCATTAAAATGATTAACCAGTACATAGTCCACTTCCAGTTCATGCTCGATCAGTACTTTTGGTCGATAATAAAAACGCCCGCTACTGGCAACACTACTTAACGCCACAGGCATATGAATTCTTGAGGCAATATTAACCAGATTTCGAACCGGATTAATAATTACTTCAAGGTAACCTACAATTCTAATTCCACCTACGGGAACGAGAACAGAATAATAAAGCACATCATTGGCTACCCAGAGGCCACCTAAAGCCATGACTCGATCAGCACCGGTTCTAGAATAAGCCTGACTATAAATAACATCAGATAAATTATTTTCCAGAACTGGAATACCACTATTACTTTCAGCAACAAAATTCAGAACCAGATCATAAACACGTATCTTAACAAGATCGATATCAGCCGAGCCGACAAAACCTTTAATAAAGGGTTCATCTAACATAGAGGCTAATTTATTAGACTCTAATACTTTTTTATTACTAAATGAATTTCTAATAGCATCATTGATCGCAACAGAATGAGCCAGTTTTAGAGCACTCTTGTGGGCATCGCCTATCACTTCTTTGGCGGCCACTTCAAAAATACTCCTGACACTGGCTGTTTGAGCATGTTCCGCCGAATCTATAAAATTCTCACTGGAAATCAATGAAACAAGTACAGATAAAATAGCGATCATCGCCAACAAAATAATAGTGATACTTCGTATAGAAATATTCTGGCTTTTAAGCATGTTATTTTTTCACCCGACTAACAGGCATTTCTTTATCCACCCATTCTTTCCAGCCACCACGAAACCAGTAAACCCTGCTATATCCCCAGTGATATGCCTTGGTTGCTGCATTGGCACTGCGTAAACATGTTTCACCGTTACAATAAAAAACAACAGGTGTAGATTTATTTGGAACCATATCCGCTAAACTATTTTCTGTCATTTTACTATCCAGAATATTCACTGCATCCTGAATATGCCCATCATCAAATGGTTGCTGTTTACGTGAATCGATAATTACTACTTCAGGCTCCAGCATAACCAGATTAATAACATCTTCTGCAGTTACTCGTGTGGCACCTTCTATCTGATCTGGAACAATTAGATTGCCCGCCATAACAATCGATGCATGCAACAGCATCACACTCATCAAAACAAGCCACAAACGACGTAAATTTAAAATACCAAGAGCTTTCATACAACCTTATAAAATCTACCTAAATACATGAAAAATAATATTATTCCTTATAAAAATATTATAGTCACAAAAAAATTCAACACCATGTATTTACATACCATAGTATTCATTAATCAATATTAAAATTAGCCAAGAAGTTAATCATATGATATTAGCGTTAGACACTAATTTAGAGGAACAGCCATGAACTGAAAACCCAGGGCAAATATAACCTAATAACATTAGATTTTATACTGCCAAAAGATAATTAATACCAGATACCTGCATATTAATTGAACCTGGATCAGCTCATCTAATGAGTGATTCCATGAGTTAAAATACCAGACTCAGGGGTATTTACACCCGGAAAAACAAACGGCTAATGAGCATAGAGAAGATTTTCCAGACAAAATATTCTACTATAGTGCCCCTTTTTAATAGGTAGACATAAAAAGTGCACGATTTTATTCCCGGACAACGCTGGATTAATGACGCCGATGCCCAGATGGGCCTGGGCACAATACTGGATGTAGAACACCGTACCGTCACCGTCATCTTTATGTCGACCGGTGAAACCCTGACCTACGCCAAACAATCCGCTCCACTGACCCGGGTTACCTTTGCTATTGGCGATACTGTGCACTCCCATGAAGGCTGGTCTCTGGCAGTAGAATCAGTTGAAGAACATGAAGGCCTGTTAACCTATATTGGCACCCGGGATAATGGCAAGGCATCACGTCTGGAAGAAATTGAGCTGGATAACTTTATCCAGTTAAGCCGGCCTTCTGAACGATTATTCACTGGCCAGATTGATCAGGCCAAATGGTTTGAATTACGTTATCAAACTCTGCTACATGAGAATCGACTGGCCCATTCAGATTTGCGCGGCCTCACTGGCGTACGCACCAGCCTGATTCCTCATCAGTTATACATCGCCCATGAAGTGGCCAATCGTTATGCCCCACGGGTGTTACTGGCAGACGAAGTGGGACTTGGTAAAACCATTGAAGCCGGACTAATTCTGCACCACCAGTTACTCACCGAACGTGCCCGACGTATTCTGATCATCGTACCGGAAACACTGGTTCATCAGTGGCTGGTAGAAATGCTGCGTCGTTTTAATCTGTTCTTCAGTATTTTCAATGAAGAACGTTGCCTCGGCATCGAAGAAGGCGAAGACTTCAATAACCCGTTTCATGCTGAACAGCTGGTGTTATGCAGTCTCGATTTTCTGGTCAATGATCGCAACCGTAGACAACAGGCACTGGCGGGCGAATGGGATTTGATGGTGGTCGATGAAGCCCATCACCTGCAATGGTCAGAAAAGAATGCCAGCCCGGAATACGATCTGATTGAAAAACTGGCAGCTGTCACCAAAGGTGTACTATTACTCACTGCCACACCAGAACAACTGGGTAAAGCCAGTCACTTTGCACGTTTAAGATTACTTGACCCTGACCGTTTTTCAAACTTCGATCATTTTATTGAAGAAGAAAAATCCTATGTACCGGTAGCACAGGCAGTTGAAAATTTATTAAACAACCAGCCATTCAGTGATACAACACGGCAAACTCTGTTAAGTACACTCAATGAAGGCGACAACAAATCCTTACTGGATACTCTGAAAAAATCAGACCTGCATGATGAAACCAATATAGAAGCACGCCAGCAACTGATTGAACATCTGCTGGACCGACATGGTACCGGACGCGTGTTATTCAGAAATACCCGATCCGCGGTTAAAGGCTTTCCACAACGCAATGTCACAGCTTATCCACTGCCACTACCTGAGCAATATAACAGTCAGCATGATACTGATACATCCGTTGCGCTACTGCTCTGCCCTGAGCACTGTTATCAATCGCAGACACAAAAAAAACAACTGTCATGGATTCAGTTTGATCCTCGTATTCACTGGCTAGAAGAAAAATTAAAACAATTATCCGGTAAAAAAGTACTGGTCATCACTGCCCATGCGGAGACGGCACTGGACCTGACCAAACAGTTGAAAACCCGCGCTGGAATTCACGCGGCGGTTTTTCATGAACAGTTAAGTATTGTTGAACGGGATCGTGCCGCTGCCTTTTTTGCTGATCATGAAAATGGCGCACAGGTACTGGTCTGTTCCGAAATCGGCAGCGAAGGACGCAACTTCCAGTTTGCTCATCATATGGTGCTGTTTGATCTGCCATTGAATCCTGATTTACTTGAACAGCGCATTGGCCGCCTGGATCGCATTGGTCAAACACAAACCATTCAGATACACGTGCCCTATATTGAAAACACGGCGCAGGAAATTATCTTCAACTGGTATCATCACGGACTTAGCGCATTTGAACACACCTGCCCTGCGGGACACAGTGTGTTTGCACAGGTTAAAGATCAACTCATTGCTGCTCTAAAAAATAATCAGACTGATATTTCACAACTGGTTGAAACAACCCATAAACTGCATAATGAACTCAATCAAGCCATGCACCGTGGCAGAGATATATTACTGGAATACAACTCCTGTCGAACCGATATTGCCAATGCTTTAAAAGAAAACGCCCTGATACAGGACAAAAGCAGCAGCCTGTACGACTACATGGAAAATATTTTTGACTGCTTTAATATCAGTTTTGAATTACTGGGTAATCAACGTTACCTGATTGAACCCAGCGATCACATGATCAGCAGCTTTCCCGGCCTGCCGGAAGACGGCATGAACATTACCTTTGACCGTGACACGGCATTAAGCAATGAAGATGCACACTTTCTCAGCTGGGAACACCCATTAGTGATCAATGCTATGGACATGGTGTTAACCAATGAAAAAGGCAACACAGCTGTCACTGCCGTGGAATATAAAAAAGCCAGACCCGGCACGCTATTACTGGAATGCCTGTTTGTGCTGGAAGCATCATCCAGCACCCATTTACAGTCACGCCGTTATCTGCCACCCACCACATTAAGAGTAGTGCTGGACGAACATGGCAAAGATCATGAAGCTGATCTGCAACATTATTACATTAGTAAGTCGAGCATTACTGTCAATAATGAAACCGCCATACAAATTATAAAAGCCAAACAGGATGAAATTCGAAAACTGATTAATGAATCCGAAGCCATGGCCAGACAACAGGCACCGGACATTCTGGCAACGGCTCATCAACAGACAAAACAGACACTGGAAAAAGAAATCAATCGTTTGAAAGCACTGAAACAAATCAATCCCAGTGTGCGCGATGAAGAAATCAGATTCTTCGAACAACAATGGCAGGCACTGACGCAGGCATTGGATTCTGCCAGTTTGCGACTGGATTCATTGCGGGTGATTGTGGCAACATAAAATGGCGGCAGGTCGTCTTTCACC
>JAOUMX010000049.1 GCA_029881275.1 Gammaproteobacteria bacterium
GGTGTGGGTGGTTACGCCGGTCTTGAAGA
This sequence comes from Gammaproteobacteria bacterium, assembly GCA_029881275.1. Lineage (GTDB taxonomy): Bacteria > Pseudomonadota > Gammaproteobacteria > SZUA-229 > SZUA-229 > JAPHQX01. The sequence goes on from JAOUMX010000049.1 coordinate 30, forward strand.
TACGGTCCGTGAGGGCGATATGACGCCGCTGCTGGAGGCGATTATTAAATACGTGCCTGCACCGGATGTCGATGCGGATGCGCCATTTCAGATGCAGGTCAGTTCACTGGACTACAACTCTTATGTCGGTGTTATCGGGATCGGTCGTGTTAAACATGGCAAAATTAAACGCAATCAGCCACTGACGTTAATTGATCGTAAGGGCAAGGTTCGTACCGGTGTGCGTATGCAGCAGATCCTGGGATTTCATGGACTGGAGCGCATTGAAGTCGAAGAAGCGCAGGCTGGTGATATTATCTGTTTCAATGGTATCGATAAGCTGAATATCTCCGATACCCTGTGTGATCCAGAGCATGTTGAGGCAATGCCGCCATTGAGCGTGGATCAGCCTACTCTGAGTATGACCTTCCAGGTGAATAACGGTCCTTTGGCTGGCCAGGACGGTAAATTTGTAACTTCACGAAATATTGCTGATCGTCTTGAACAGGAGCTAATTCATAATGTGGCGCTGCGGGTAGAGCCGGGTGAATCGGGTGATAAGTTCCGGGTTTCAGGCCGTGGTGAATTGCATTTATCTGTATTAATTGAATCTATGCGCCGTGAGGGATTTGAGTTGTGTGTCGGTCGCCCTGAAGTTGTTATCAGGGAAATTGACGGTAAGCTGTGTGAGCCTTATGAACAGCTAACGGTCGATGTGCCAGAGGATGCTCAGGGTACGGTCATGGAGAAACTGGGCAAGCGCAAAGGCGAATTAAAGAATATGGTGCCCGATGGTAAAGGCCGTGTTCGTCTGGATTATGTTATTCCTACCCGGGGTTTGATTGGATTCCGTACTGAATTCTTGACGGCAACTGCAGGTAATGGCCTGATGTATAACGTTTTTGATAGCTATGGCCCTAAGCTCAATGTCGAAATTGGCCAGCGCAGTAAGGGTGTGCTGATTTCCAATGGTGCCGGTAAAGCATTGTCATACTCGATATACAATTTACAGGAGCGTGGCAGCATGTTCCTTTCTCATGGTGATGAAGTCTATGAAGGCATGCTGGTTGGCATTCATTCACGTGATAACGACCTTGTGGTTAACCCTTTAAAAGGTAAGCAGCTGACCAATGTCCGTGCTTCCGGCACTGATGAGGCGCTGACTTTGACAACGCCTATTCGTATGACGCTTGAGCAGGCGCTGGAGTTTATTGATGATGATGAGCTGGTAGAGGTTACCCCAAGCTTTATTCGTATGCGCAAGAAGCTGCTGACAGAAAATGACCGTAAACGTGCCTCAAGGGCAGGAAAGTAAGGATAATTAAATGACCTGAGGCTGCTCGGATTGCATCTTGTGCTGATTCGACTAGTCTCTGGTTATAATAAAATTTAATTAATCCAACTTTTCAGGGGTTTGTGTGACAGATCAACAAGCACAATTTCAGGTCCTTATTGTTGATGACTCCAGGGTAATTCGACGAGCGGCAACGAAAATTCTGGAAAAAGAATTTGACGTTGTTGAAGCCGAAGACGGTGAAGACGCCTGGGAAGAAATCCAGAAAAACAAAAGTATCTCCGTTGTATTCACCGATCTGGGCATGCCAAATTTAGATGGCTATGGCTTACTAAAAAAAATAAGGGATTCAGATGACCCTGCTATTGGCAATTTGCCTGTCATCATTATTACCGGTGCTGAAGAGTCTGAGGGTGCCAAAGAGGAAGTATTGAGTCTGGGAGCGACTGATTTTATCAGTAAGCCATTTGACTCCGTTTCATTAAAGTCCCGAGCCAGTTCTCACATAAATTATAGAAATGAAGTTCAGTCGCTTGAAAAGCGGGCAGCAACAGATAAATTAACAGGTCTGGCGACAGAGGCTGTATTTAATGAGCATGGCGAAAAGGTCCTGGCCTATGCGGAGCGTCATGGCGCAAATTTAACGCTGGTTCATCTGGAATTAAATAAGTTTGCCAAATTATTTGTTAAATATGGTAAACATGTTTCAGAACAAATACTGGTAAAAGTCACATCTATCATCCAGGAAGTGTTACGTAAAGAGGATGTCGCGGGCCGAATAGGTGTGTCAAAGTTCGGAATATTGTTGATGGAAGCCGATAATGAAGGTGCTACACAGGTTGTCACTCGTATTTGTCAGCGGCTTAAAAATATGAAAATGAAACTGGGACAGGATGTCGTTCAGCTTAGTTTTAACGCGGGGATCACCAATTTTGAAAAACAGGATGAGGAAATTGCATTTGAGCAGTTATCTGTTCAGGCAGAAGGTGCCTTAAAGAAAAGTATTAGCACAGGTCAATGCCAGATTATTCATTACAATACCGGACATGCTGTTGAGAAGTCGCCAGTAATACAGCATATCGATGTAAATGTTGAAGATATAATAAAAAAAATAGTAGCTGGTCAATCTTCGATCAGTCAGCCAGAGCTGGCATCTGCAGTCAGAAAATTAATTCCTGTATTACAGCTTGCAGATCAACAGCTTAAGCTGGGTCTAAGTAAAGTTGTGCCCCACCTGAAAAAACGCCTGAATAACGATTAGTAAAAAAATCTTTAACTTATTGGCTGTTGATTAGATACAATACAGCACTGGTTATATAAGTATAAGGCGTTTCATTTTATGTTATCTATTTCGCAGCGTATTGCTGAAGAATTATCAGTTAAAGAATCACAGGTTATTTCCGCAATAGGGTTACTGGATGAGGGGTCAACAGTGCCTTTTATCAGTCGTTATCGTAAGGAAGTAACAGGTGGGTTAGATGATACTCAATTACGTAATCTTGAAGATCGTTTACGCTATTTACGTGAATTAAGTGAACGCAGAGAAACTATTTTAAAAAGTATTGATGAACAGGGCAAGCTTACAGAAGAATTAAAAAAATCCATTCTTGATGCGGATACAAAAAATCGACTAGAGGATTTGTATTTGCCGTATAAGCCAAAAAGAAGAACTAAAGCACAGATTGCACGTGAATCAGGTCTGGAGCCATTGGCGCTTTCAATATTTGAAAATCATAATCTAGATCCTGAAGTAGAAGCAGAAAAATACCTGGATAAAGATAAAAACGTTGAGGATGTAAAAACGGCGTTAGATGGCGCGCGCCAAATACTGATGGAGAATTTTTCTGAAGACGCGGATTTATTACAAAAATTACGTGAAATTTTATGGGCTCAGGGAATAGTCGAGTCATGTGTGGTGAGCGGTAAAGAAAATGAGGGCGAGAAGTTTGCAGATTATTTTGATTATAAAGAGGCTATTAGTAAGATTCCTTCGCATCGTGCATTAGCATTATTTCGCGGAAGAAATGAAGCGGTATTGCAATTAAGTTTGAAAATGCCAGATGAGGAAACCATGGATTCTCATCCTTGTGAACAAATTATTGCCCAGCATTTTAAGATTTCAAATAATGGCGCGAAAGCTGATAAATGGTTAATTGATACTGTGAGATGGGCGTGGAAAATAAAAATTTTTACTCATATTGATGTTGAGTTAAAAATGAAATTGAAAGAAGCGGCAGAAGAAGAGGCTATTAAAGTTTTTGCGTCAAATCTAAAAGATTTATTGCTTGCGGCACCAGCAGGTTCAAAAGCAACCATGGGGCTTGATCCGGGATTACGCACAGGTGTTAAGGTAGCTGTTGTTGATGCCACTGGGAAAATGCTGGATTATGCCACCATTTATCCACATGCTCCGAAAAACAAATGGGATGAATCAATAGCAGCGCTAGCAGTTTTGGCAAAAAAACACGATGTGAAATTAATAAGTATAGGAAATGGTACGGCATCACGAGAAACCGATAAGCTGGCAAGAGAATTAATTGCCAGGTATCCAGAATTAGGTTTGAATTCTATTGTAGTGTCGGAGGCGGGTGCATCTGTTTATTCTGCTTCGGAGTTTGCGGCAAATGAATTTCCGGATCTTGATGTCTCTATTCGAGGTGCGGTTTCCATAGCACGTCGGTTACAGGACCCACTGGCTGAACTGGTAAAAATTGAGCCAAAAGCCATTGGTGTGGGTCAGTATCAGCATGATGTAAGTCAAACACGACTTGCGCAAATGCTAAGTACAGTGGTTGAAGATTGTGTAAACGCTGTTGGAGTCGATATTAATATGGCATCAGTTCCATTGCTGACACAGGTCTCGGGTTTGAGTACTAGCATGGCGGAAAATATAGTTAATTATCGAAATCTGAATGGTGCTTTTGGCAATCGAAAAGATTTGCTTGCTGTGCCAAGATTGGGTCCTAAAGCATATGAGCAGTCTGCCGGGTTTTTACGTATTATGAATGGCGATAATCCACTGGATAAATCATCAGTGCATCCAGAAGCATATCCTGTTGTAGAAAAAATAATGAATAAAAACAGCCGTGATATTAAATCTATTATTGGTGATGTTTCTTTTCTTAAAAAGCTGAAAGCACATGATTATACGGACGAGAAATTCGGTGTTCCAACGGTTACTGATATTCTCAAAGAATTAGAAAAGCCGGGTCGAGATCCGCGTCCAGAATTCAAGACAGCTGAATTTAAAGAAGGCGTTGAAGAAATTAAAGATCTTAAGCAGGATATGGTGCTTGAAGGTGTGGTAACAAATGTTACTAATTTTGGTGCTTTTGTTGATATTGGTGTGCATCAGGATGGCCTGGTTCATATTTCTGCTTTATCCACGGGTTATGTTAAGGACCCACGTGATGTGGTTAAAACAGGTGATGTTGTTAAGGTGAAAGTAGTTGAGGTTGATGTAGTGCGACGCCGTATTGCACTTACCATGCGTCTTGATGATGATACGCGTAATCAGGTTGCTGATATTAAAAAAGACCATCCCGGAAAAAAACGTCAGATTAAGCAAAAGCAGAATGAACATGTAGCAATTAATTCTGCCATGGCAGATGCGTTAGCGCAGGCGTTCAAGCGTTAGTAAATGCTAAAGCTTAGTAATGTTAGTTTGCGCCGTGGTACACGCCTGTTATTTGAGAAGGCTGATTTTACAATACATAAGGGATATAAGGTCGGTATTGTTGGTGCTAACGGATGTGGTAAGTCCAGTCTGTTTTCTTTGTTGCTTGGAAACTTGCAAACAGATGAAGGTGATTTTAGTTTACCACCGGGAATAACCATTGCTCATGTGGCTCAGGAAACTCCCGGAGTTGACAGGCCGGCTATTGAATATGTCATTGATGGTGATGCTGAACTCAGAAGTATAGAAAAAAAATTAGAGCAGGCGGAAGCGGATGATAATGGTGCATTACAGGCTGAATTGCATCATAAGCTTGATCATATTGATGCGTATTCTATAAAAGCGCGAGCTGGTAAATTAATGCAGGGGCTTGGGTTTGGTAACGAGCAACTGGAGTTGCCGGTTAATTCATTTTCCGGTGGCTGGCGCATGCGACTCAATCTGGCACAGGCATTAATTTGCCGCTCAGACCTGTTGTTATTAGATGAACCGACCAATCATCTGGATCTTGATGCTGTCATCTGGCTGGAAAGCTGGTTACTTTCTTATCAGGGTACTTTATTACTGATTTCTCATGATCGTGATTTTCTCGACAAGGTGGCTGACCATATTGTTCATACAGAACATCAGTTGTTAACCCTGTATACGGGAAATTATGACCAGTTTGAGAGGAATAGAGCAGAGCAACTGGCTCAGCAGAAAGTCATGTATGAAAAGCAGCAGGGTGAAATTGCTCATATTCAGGCCTTCATAAGACGATTTAAGGCGAAAGCAAGCAAGGCTCGACAGGCGCAAAGTCGTGTTAAGACGCTGGAGCGTATGGAATTAATTACACAGGCACATGTTGATTCACCTTTCAATTTCAAGTTTCATAAACCAGATAAGCTGCCCAACCCCTTAATGCGTCTTGAAGAGGTTGATGCCGGTTATGATCAAAAAAGAATACTCAAACAGGTTAGTTTATCGATTGCACCAGGCGATAGAATTGGATTGTTAGGGCATAATGGGGCGGGTAAATCGACGCTTGTTAAGTTGCTGGCAAATGAAATTAATGCTCTGTCAGGCAATATTGAGAAATCAACTGAACTGAATATCGGATATTTTGCGCAGCATCAGTTAGAGCAGCTGGATGAGCAGGCCAGTCCTTTGTTGCATATGCAGCGACTCCATAAAACTATGACAGAACAGGGTATTAGAACTTATCTGGGTGGATATAATTTTCATGGAGATCGGGTTCTTGAGCCGGTCGGGCCTTTTTCTGGTGGTGAAAAGGCTCGCCTGGTGCTTGCTTTGCTTATTTCTTTGAAGCCTAATTTATTATTGCTGGATGAGCCTACCAATCATCTGGATCTTGAGATGCGACATGCCTTGAGTATGGCATTACAGGAGTTTGAAGGTGCTATGCTGGTCGTATCCCATGATCGTCATTTATTGCGAGTGGTTACCGATAGTTTTATTCTGGTTGAGGGTGGCAAAATAGTCCCTTTTATGGGGGATCTGGATGATTATCGGCAATGGTTGTTAAAGCCCAAAAGTGATGAATCGATAAAGAGTGAGGTATATCCTGACAATGGTGCTTTATCGAAAAAGGACCAAAGGCGGCAACAGGCAGAAAGGCGACGTCAGTTACAGCCGTTGCAGAATCAGTTAAAAAAGCTTGAGCAGTCAATTGAAGAATTAACTAATAGTAAAGCGGCTATCGAAGCAAGACTGGCTCTTTCAGATATATACCAGGAAGACCAAAAGCAGCAGTTGCAGGCGCTTATTAAGGAGCAGTCCCAGATTGCTAATAGCCTGGTTGAAATGGAGGAGCAGTGGTTGATGATTAGTGAAACGCTGGAGTCTTACAAAGAGTAAAATAAATACGTCTATAGTCGGGATCGGGCAGCATAATATGATTTATTGCATATAATAATTATGTATTGGATAAAAATGCTGACAAAAAGGGTCTTATATGTCGGAAACTGATTCCACGATTCAGGTTGAAACAATTGATGGTGATACTCTCGGAGGGTTTTTTGAGAGATTTAGTATTGCAAATCAGGAGATTGAAGAGTCTCTGTTAATGCTGGATCTTGATCCATGTAACAGTCAAATGTTACTAAAATTGAATCATGCCCTGGTGGTAATAAAACAGGCGCTCCTCGAAATAGGGTTCAATGAGCTTGCCTTCCTGGCACAAAGCATTGGCAATTTAATCTCATCTATCAAGGCAACAGATAGTAAATTCGATTCTACTTATGGAGATATCGTTTTACTGGCTATTGATGATATTAAAATGATTATTGAGAAGCTTATTGATGGTGATGGGCCATGTGTGCTTTTGCCAAGATTGCCAAGAGTGTGTGATGCCATTAATAAAATATCTCTGAATGATAAATTGCATCTCAATGAGGCTGTACGGGATGCATTATTATTAATGGATCCGTCAATAGAAATTCTGGAAACAGCAATAACAGAAAAAAATTCATTAACTAGTCTGTTTGATGATACCCCGCCGGATGAAGAAGAACTGGCAGCATATGGTGTTGAAGAAAATGAAGATTTTACATTTTTCAGGGGCTTATCAGAGCCATTGGAAAGTCGCGCTCATTACTGGCGTGGTCGTAGCGAACGTATGCTGAGACTGGCATTAAAAATGAATGATCATGCCGATCGTCCTGTAGATCCTAATCAGCTGGCTGCAGCTGTTTATATGCATGATGCGGGTATGGCACTGTTACCAGTCGAAATTATAGAAAAAAAGGGAAAGTTGACAGAAGAAGAAATAATGCAGGTTAGAGATCACCCTAAAATTGGTTTTGAATTACTTCGTTATATGAAGCAATGGGGTGAGGCTGCTCTGATTGTTTTACAGCATCATGAAAAAGTAGATGGAACAGGTTATCCCTCCAGATTAAAAGAGAAAGATATTTGTGAAGGCGCAAAGATCCTGGCTATAGTTGATATGATAGATGCCAGAATGCATGAGCGAGCACATGCGACTATGATGAAAAGGCCACTAGTAAGAGCCGCAATGGAAATTAGTAAACTTGCCGATAATCAATTCAGTTCTTTCTGGGTTGATGTGTTCAGGGATTTATTCCATAAGATGAGAAAACAGGAACATAGTGAAAACACTTAAAGAAAATGAATTAAACCATCTTACGCCAATTGAAGCATATGAAATATTGCAAAATGACTCAAAAGCCATTTTGATTGATGTAAGAGCTAATATGGAGTTTCTATTTGTGGGACATCCAAAAGGGGCGATTCATGTGCCCTGGATTGATGAGCCAGACTGGATAGTAAATCCAGATTTTGTAAAAGAGATACGTCAGTTGATGCTGGGAGGCGTTTGTGATCAAAGTGACGGATGTCCCCCTATTATTTTAATCTGTCGTAGTGGTAAACGATCTGTCGATGCAGGTAATGCCTTGATTGCTGCCGGGTTAATAAATGTATGTCATATTACAGAAGGTTTTGAAGGTGAGCTTGATAGTGAGCACCATAGAAGCTCAAAAGGCGGCTGGCGATTTCATGGCCTGCCATGGGAACAATGTTGAGTCATTAGTAAATATATATGACAAAAATAACGAAAACAGATAAAGAGTGGAAAAAACAACTTACGGAAGAACAATTTCTGGTTGCTCGGCAATCGGGTACAGAGAGGCCGTTTACAGGACAATATTATAATAATAAAGATGAAGGCGTTTATAGCTGTATTTGTTGTGGAGAGCCATTGTTTGATTCTGAAAGTAAGTTTGATTCGGGCAGTGGGTGGCCAAGCTATTGGCAGCCTGTTAATAAAGGCTGCATAAAAGAAATTATAGATAATCAGTACGGTATGCGAAGAATTGAGGTGCGATGCGAAGCGTGTGATGCACATTTGGGGCATGTTTTTGAAGATGGCCCAGAACCAACTGGACTACGTTACTGTATTAACTCAGCGTCGCTATTGTTTAAGAAGCGTGATTGAGTATAAATAGTTATTATTAAAAATAATTAGAAATATTTTTAAGTTAGTGAATTTTATAAATATTGTTTCAGGTTATGCTAATTATTTATGTTGTTGTAAGATCTTTACGATAAAAAACATTATGCTTTTGAGTATATGTTATGTGTTAATGTATGCAAATATTTCTATATAGCGGTGATTAGTAATGTCAGAAATCGATCAGGAGCAATTAAGACATGAGCTTGAGGAGTTAAAGCTTGAGCATCGTGATCTTGATGATGTGATCCATCATCTATATGCGAGTGGTAGTTTTGAGCAGTTGCAATTACAGCGGTTGAAAAGAAGGAAACTAAGGCTTAAAGATCAAATAGCCAGATTGGAAGATCAGTTAATCCCGGATATTCTTGCCTGACGAGGTTATGGTTATTATCTGATTATTGTGCTAATGCAGGGCTTAAAGTATCAATTTTTTTACTAACTTTCTGTGCTCGGGAAATTAAAGTTTTCAGTTCCTCATTGTCAGGGTCGATTTTTATGAGTTTTTGCCAGATTTTTAAAGCTTTTCGAATCTCGTTTTGACTATATAGTTCACGGCCATCAGCAATCCCTTTATTAACAATAGTTGTTATTTCCTTATCTAAGGATGCTTTGAGTTCAAGTGCTGTTGGATGTTCAGGTTGTAGTGTAATGAGCGTGTTAATATGATAGCGTGCTTTTTGAAGATCACCAGTAGCATAAGCTGATTTATAGGTGGCCAGCAATTCCTCGGCTCTTTTTTTGTCTTCGATTGCTTTGCGTTTATTTTTTGTTTTAATGAGTAAGCTTCTTACGGTGTCAGTGTTGATGAGTTGGCTTGATAGCTGTAAACATTCCTCAGCAAGAGCGTAGTCTTCTTTGCCAAGGGCATATTCGCTGCACATGATTAGATGGCTTGCTACTTCTTCCTTTTCCTTTTTATGTCTACGAATATCATTCAGAGCGATATTATCATTTGGTGCGAGTAATTCCAGTTCATGATAAACTGTTTCATATTCTATTAATGCGTGCGCGCGCTTTAGCAGCATTTCCTTTTTTAATTCGTTAATTAATTTATTTTGTTGATTGAGAAGAATAATTCTAGACGCTATAAGCTGTTTGTTGTCTGGTAGTTGGCTTAGAGCATTGTTATATTCGAGAATTGCCTCCTCCCATCTTCCTTTTTTTTGAAGTGTTTGTGCTCTATGTTCAGTTTGTGCAATATAGATAGATTTTTGTTTGTCTATTTCAGGCTTACGAGAAACTATTTTGGTATATTCAGGGTGAGATTTATCTATGAGATTAATGGTTTTATCAATCATCAAAAAATCATTCTGAGTAAGCCACTCATCGATGTGGGAGTTAAGATTGCTACGAGTGGCATAATATTGTGCACAAGATGTGATGTGTGCAGAAATTATTATTAATATAAATAATTTAGTAATTTTCATTGTAATTATTTTTGTAGTATCTCATCTAGTACGGCATCAATATTTTTTTGTAATCCTGAGCTTAGACTGTGTACCAGGTAAGTTGATACCGGTATTTCTTTGCCTCTGACCTGAATTGTTTCATAGGGGCTGGCAAATATCTTGTCTTTGATGTCGTCGTGATTGTAAAGCTCTTCCATTATAACGATTTGATTACTTTCGGCAACAGAGGACAGTCTGGAAGCTATGTTTACCGGATCACCTATAACAGTGTATTCCATTCGATCATGCGAACCAAGATTGCCTGCTACCATATGACCTGAATTGATTCCAATCCTGAAGTTGATGGTGGGGTGGCTCGTTTCCTTATTTAAAACATTTAGCCTTGCAGCTAATCTTTGTATCATTACAGCGCATGCAATTGCATTCAGGCTATGATTGGGTGTGTGTTCTGGAACACCAAATACAACCATTACGCAATCGCCAATAAACTTATCAATATGGCCGTTAAAATACTTGCTGATGGTTGATATATAGGAAAAATACTCATTGAGTAAATCAGCAATTTCATTTGGAGGTAGTTTTTCAGATATACTTGTGAAGCCTACAATATCAGCGAATAAAACCGAAGCATGAACATGCTTGCCACCCAGTTGTACTTCATCAAGATTGTCCATAATTTCTTTAGCTACATTGCTGGATACAAATCGGCTGAATACATTTTCTACCTGAGACTTTTTTAATAATCCATCAGCCATTTGATTAAATGAATCAGCAAGTTCTCCAATTTCGTCATTACGGCGTTCATATATTCTAAAATTGAGATCGCCTTCGCCAATAGCTTTGCTTGCATCTACAAGAGTATGTATTGGTTTTGATAAATGTCTACTCATAATGAAGGCTATCAGTATGGCAAGAAAAGTCATAAAAACAGTTACTATGATAATTAAACGCATAGATTGTTGTAGTGACTTTGCCATGGATTCTTTTGTAAATGTAATTAAGAAATGTCCAGCAATTAAGTTATTAAAATGTATAGGGCTAATGAAGGTAATAAGTTCTTCAGATTCATAGTGATCATTTAGTGATATCCAGGTGAAGTGATGGACTTTTTTGGGCTGAATTGTCTGTGCAGTGTGTAAATGTATTACGCTGATATCGGGTGTAATCCCAATTTCTGCTAGTGGCTGACCTTTTTCAGATATGATCGTAGCACCTAAGATATTTTGATCATCAATCAGGTTATTTATTAAGGTTTTTAAACCGAGAATATCATCAGAAAGGACCATATCTTGCGAGCTGCCTGCAAGCTGGTTAGCAATGGTTGTTCCCATGCCAAGCATTTGCTCTGTCATTATTGATTTCTGGTTGTTCAAAATGGTTAAACCAAGCATGCTCATGCCACAAACAATTAATAGCGTGATGGCCAGGGCAAGTTTAATCGCGATAGGTACACGCTCAGGCATATAGCGAGAGGTGTAGTCGTTGACTAGTTGTTTAAGCCGGGATAGAGGGTTTTCAGATGATCTATCTAGCATTTGGTTCAATCGGTTTTATTTAGCATAACTGTGTAATAATACCATGAACAGGCTGCTTGAATGTGTGAAGCTGATAACGAAGGTATAATAGATTTAATGACAGGGTATTTGCGATGATGTAATTTGTGATTGTAGATTTACGTAGATAATTCCTGATAAATCAATGAGATATCATTGACTTAGATCCCGAGTAAAAGACGTGGTAATATTTCTTTATATTACGTTATTATTTTGTTTGTGTATGTTGATAGTTTTGACTCAGCCTTGAGTAATCGCAACTATCCTCCCCCTTATATAAAGTAATGGTATTGGTGATAGGCCATATAGATTGAGGTAATTATATGTTTGGTTTAAGTCAGGAGCGTCAGGTACTGCTAACGCAGAAAGTGATGCAGAGTCTGGACGACTGGGGTCTTTCAGCGTCAGAGCAATTAAGTGTTCTAAATCTTCCTGAAAGTATTCGTAGTCGTAAGCTTCGTTGTTTTCATGAAGATACACCGTTTCCAGAGGATCCAAATGTTGAGTATCGTGTAGTTCGCCTACTTGGAATTATCGATGCCTTAAGAACCAGTTACCCTAAAAACCCTCTTATGGGTGGACGCTGGATGAAAACGCCTCATAAACGATTTAATAACAAAACGCCAATACAAACGATGCTTGATGATGGCAATAATGGTGTAACAGCGGTACTGGCTGAGCTTGATTGTACCTATGCATGGGATCTATCCGGGTCTTTGGCAAAATAAATGAAGCTATAAATTAAGGGCTGCTTTTAAAGATGAGAGTACGTCATGACTGAGTTTCAGTGTGAATTAGACGCAAGAGGTGAAAACTGTCCTAACCCGGTTGTTATGACCAGGAAAACATTGAAGACAATGTCGTTTGGTGAGGTATTACATGTCATTGCAACTGATCCGGTATCCGTTGAGGATATTGGTATGTTGCTGGATGTTATTAGGTATCCGTTAGTAGACAGTCAGGAATCAAATGGTGAATTTCATTTTTTTATTAAGAAAGCTCAATTATGTAATGATTAGTTTTTGATCCGGATATTAAAGACTATTTTAATATAATGATTTTTGTTTGAAAATGATATTACAGCCTGAGTATCAATTTAATTTCCGTAAAAAAGCATTATTTGATTAAGTGATTCAAAAAGATCCATTTGGTAAGGCGGTAAATGATTTTGAAGTTCAGTTGCAAGGGCTGGACAGTGATTATCTGCTGGTTAATAGGAGCTCGGATCAACAGGTTAACATTAAATTTCTGGGTAAGTTTAAACAGCAACCAGTGGTCTGGGATGCACACATAAGAACATTATCCGATTATCATAAATACGAATTTAAAAATTTATCTGCTGAGAATATTACATTGAGGCAGATAATAGAAATTGAGAAAAAGAATAATTATTACAAAATTAATCTGATGTTGTTTCTGAAAAAGATTGATGATTCAGCGATACAAAAAGCAATTATCATGGTACGAAACTATAAAAATTTACATATTGGCAGACACGAATATGGTGATATTCAGTATTTTGATTAGCATGATAGTGAGGTAAGTTCCCTCGAAGCAATAAAAAAGGCTTACAAGAGTAAGCCTTTTTTATTTCATGTGATTAAATATATCTAGATACGCCTGCGACGTGACAGGCCTATGATCGATAACAAGCCAGAAACAAACAGCCATACTGCCGCTGGTACAGGAACTGCGGAAATGGTAGATGTTGTTCCTATCATGGATAAATAAGTACTTTTACCTATGGTGACATCAAATGAGCCAAGCGCTGCACCATTTAGATTAAAATCATTTAAATCTACAAATAAAGCAGATAAGGCGTATTCACCTATAGCTGTGGTGGCGGTATAGATATTTCCTTGAGGACTGTACAGTGTATTAGATGTGCCGGTACCACCAATACCATAATGAATAGTTGTACCATTAATCGACAGGTCTATAGAGTTTGAAGTGTCACCGCCAGCAAAGAAAAATGCCAAATCTTGAGTGCCAGTCGAGTCATAAAGCAGGCCATTAAATGACATTGACATGGTCATAGTATCAACTGTACTGGTACCAGGAACATAAACGAAAGTACCTACACTATTGTCAGTAATGGCATTTGATAGTGTAGTATCGCCTATAATCCCAAATGAATCAGTTGAGGTTACATTATCAACAGTTGTAATAGTGTAAGGTGGGATAGCAACTGTGGCTGCTGTTACGCCGGCAGAAAAAATTGTTGCTATTAACATACTGCTGAAATTAACTATTGTACTATTTTTCATTTTGCATCCTTTTATAACGAAGGTGTTGCGCCTATATTAATTGTACCTGCTGGCCTAACACCTAAACCTCCGGCAAGTTCAGTTCCTGCAGCAGCGGCTTCGGCTGCAAGACGTATAGCTTCTTCAGCGGCGGCTGCAGCAGCGAGTCGGGCTTCTTCAGCGGCGGCTGCAGCAGCGAGTCGGGCTTCTTCAGCAGCAGCTTCGGCAGCGAGTCGGGCTTCTTCAGCAGCAGCTTCGGCAGCGAGTCGGGCTTCTTCAGCAGCAGCTTCGGCAGCAAGTCGGGCAGCTTCAGCAGCAGCTTCGGCAGCAAGTCGAGCTTCTTCAGCAGCAGCTTCGGCAGCAAGTCGGGCAGCTTCGGCAGCAGCAATATTTGCTTGTAGAGTTTCACGACTAATGGTTTGTGTCGGTGGTGTAACTGATGCAGGTGCTGATATAGTGTTTATAGATGGTCCTGCAGCAGGTTTAATACCGTTAGCCCAGTCTCCCCAGCCAAGTACTGAATTTGTAGTTGCGGAAACGATCTGTGGAGTTGTAGTCGATGTAGATTGTGTATCTTCGATAATTGTTGATTTTACTTTAGACGTTGATTTAGTTTCAGCAATGAGTTTAGATGCTTTAATTGATCGTGCCTCAGTGGCGGCAATTTTAGTTTCCAGTTGTGTAATGGCGGCATCAATTTCGTGTTCACGAGTTTGTAAATCGGCAATTTTATCCTGAATGATTTCAATTTCCTTGCTTAACTGGAGTTTTTCCTGATTCTCCAGTTCTGCAAGTTTTTCATCTATTTTGCGTATATTTTCTGCAATATCTACTTTTTCAACAACAACATCACTCTTATCAGCGATGGTCGATTCCGTTTGGTTAGTTTGCTGTGTACTAGATTGTTGTGCATTAGGCGTATTGTTACAGCCCATTACGATAAATAAAATAGTAAACAGCACTAGCTGTTGTTTCATATGTGTTCTCATTTTGAATACCTTGTACATTTATAATTATCAGCAAATTGCGCGCCAATAATAATTAACAGTATATAAATCAATTAGTTATAACTCAACGAGCTAATTAAAATCAAGAGTCATTGGAGCAGAATAAATTTATATAGTTAGATTGTAAGGTTTACTATAACGATTTGAATCACCCGTATGAGTAACTAAAGTTTACTAGAAATTAGAAGCATAATGAATTGCTAATATTAAATTCAGAGTATTCAATGATTTAGGAAACTTAACAGGAATAATGTTGAATGGAACAGGTATAAAGAATCAAATAATGAAATGTAAATTATTCCGACATTACCGTTTGGAATGACGGAATATTTTACAATAAAAGATTGATGTTAGAAAATATGGCTTAAATTGATCTCAAAAATAGTCCGGTCATAGTTATAGAAAGATATATTGGACTCGTTCTCCGTGTAAGAGAGCTGTCCATTTATAGACCATGATTTAAGTGAGCCTTCAGTGAAGCCATGGCTGGCGCCCAGGGTAGCATTGGTTTCAGTTTCATCACGAATTAGGGTGTTGCCTGCGCCAGTAACATTAAATTCTGAGTTACTATATTCGTAATCTCTGCTGCTCAGGTTAAGAAAAATTCGGCCATTTTGCCAGGGTTGAGAGTAGCCGCTTAAATAGATTTCTGGGCCGCTTGAATTTAAATGCCCGTCTTGAGCGCCGTTTGAATGGTAGCGTGCACCGCCCTCAATGCCAAAAGTTTTTGGTTCAAATATCTTTGAGATGCTTATGTCATAGAGTTTTGATATACCATCTAGTCCTGAATCTGCAGTATTTGAAAACTCTCGAATGGTAGTGCTGTTTTCAAAGGTTACATTAAGGTTGTCAGCGAATTGCAGTGAGAATTTTGGGTTAAGGGCCAGGTGGTCGGCGTAAGGATTGCCGTCAAAGTAGATTTTAGTGAGTTTAAAGTTAAACTCAGCCGACCAGTTTTTATCTGATTTTAGTTGAGGGCCTGTTTTAACGCTAAGTAAATGTAAATTAAAGTCGTTTTCATCTCCAGAATGTATTTTGCTATAAGCAGTTAGCGCGCTATTCCATTCAAAGTTGACTGGGTTGTTGCTTTCAATTAATGGCTTTAATGACCTGGATTTATGACTGTAATTCAGCAAAATAGTACTGCCGGTTGCATCTTTTTCGGCAGTGCCTGGAAGGAGTTGAATAATGTCTGACGGCGCTATATTGACATTGGAATCAGTAAAGGCACCTATTGCAACATAGACTGAATCAGTAGTTCGTTGTTTGGCGACTTTCTCATCTGCACCTAACTGGGCCAGATAGGATGTTATAGTCAGTCTTACATTGTCAGGTGTCGTAGGGTCGTTTAGAACTTTATATAGCTGATCTCTAGCATCCTCAAAGCGCTTAAGCATATGGTAGGCAACGGCAAGCTCCAGGCGAACCCTGTTAAGACCGGGTTGTTGATTAAGTAAAGATTCAAATGTTTGAATAGAACCTATGATTTCACCACTGTTGCGCATCTCCATTGCTTCATTGAAGATCTGTTCGGGGTTTAAAGATGTTTGCGCATAAGAGGGTAATGAGATGCCCATGTATATGCAGGTAAAGAGTGTTGTAACAGCCGATTTAGTCATTTATCTCACCTTATCAATGGATAACTATATTCCTTAATATATTTAGGCTCAAATATTGACCTCATTGCAGATTTTTTTCAAGCAGATATTAAGGCATAGGAGATAATCAAATAGGAGATAATCTGCTAGTAGAAATTAAGAGTCATATTGCGGGTGGTCCAGTAAGGGGCACTAGGATATGATTGCCATTGAGTGAGTAGAGTGATGATAAATTGATAAAAAGAAAAACTACGATTTTACTAATAGTTGTTATTTCTTTGCCATGGTGTTCTTATGCAGGGCTATTTGGCTATAAAGAAAATACAAGGAATAATCTAGGGATCTTTCCACAATGGCTTTCAGTTATAGAAAGACATATTAAAGAAAACGTTCCAGAGGGTAATTGTGCCACCCGGGCTATTGATACATGTCACGTTGCTAACTGGTACAGGTTTTTAGAGGGCGTTAGGGGTTTGTCCAGATATGAGCAGATCATAAAAGTGAATGATTTTGCTAATAAGCAAAAGTATATACTGGATATTGAAAATTATGGTTTAGAAGATTACTGGGCC
Source organism: Gammaproteobacteria bacterium (assembly GCA_029881275.1). Classification (GTDB taxonomy): domain Bacteria; phylum Pseudomonadota; class Gammaproteobacteria; order SZUA-229; family SZUA-229; genus JAPHQX01. Next base: position 17,340 of record JAOUMX010000049.1, read on the forward strand.
ACACCCAAGGAGTTTTTATATAATAATGGAGACTGTGAAGATTATGCAATAACTAAAATGATGTCACTGAAGGAGCTGGGTTTTAGTGAAGAAGAAATGAAATTGGTGATTTTGCAAGATACTAATTTAAGAATTCCGCACGCGGTTCTCGCGGTTAATTATAATGATGACACCTTAATTATGGATAACCAGATAAATGAGGTGATATCACATCGACATATTGTGCATTATGTTCCTATATATTCAGTTAATCAGAAGAGTTGGTGGATGTACTTACCGGAAGAAATGAAATGAAATTCTATAAAAGCAACCCCGTTCAGGCTGGATTGATATTATTATTTTTATTTTTTGCGATGTCATTTTATCTTATTTCAATATATGTGGCTCAAGAACGCAAGCGAGATTTAAATGGTTGGCAGTCTAAGTTAAATATCATGGCTGATGTAAATCAGGAAAAGCTTGAAAGTTTTTTGAATGCTGAAAAAAATAAATTGCAAGAGTTATCGGCTAATTCATCATTAAAATTATTTTTGACAGAAAATTATTTAAACAATGTGAAGAATGATGATGTTTATCATGCGCAGTATGCGCACATTAGAAATTTAATACATTCAGTAGCGAAAGATTATGGATTTGTTGGCGCCAATCAGGATTCTGTAAATACAGAAAGTGATCCCAGAATAAATAAGGGATTGGCTTTAGTCGATTCTGAGGGTCGTATACTAATGGCAACGAAAGGCTTTATTAAGGATGATAATTATTTTAGAGATGTAATGGTGGCCACGCTTGAAAGCGGTGAAAATAAATTCATTGATTTGTTCAAGCTGG
>JAOUMX010000050.1 GCA_029881275.1 Gammaproteobacteria bacterium
CTCCGACCCCGTTTATTTCTCCGACCCCGTTTATTTAATTAAGCAACCATCATTTTTTCCAGTGCCTGCTGATCTGGTCCAACAAACCGGGGTGTTTTATACGCCTCAGATAGATTATCAAACAGGATGCTGTTCATACCTGTGGCGACCGGCAGATGCGCACTGAGTATGACCTGAGGATCTAGATCATTAAGGCTTAAAATGGAATTCTTAAATTTACCCGGATCAACAATCCCTAACCAGGGTGCATCGATAGATGCCCAGAGCTGACCACCCTCAAGCAGATCCTGCGAATTTATTTCTAAAGCAGTTTCCACTGGTTTTGCCAGAATGGCGCCAAAACAATCCGCACTAAACAACGCACCTGTTTTCTGATCGAACAGCCCGGTTGTTTCTGGCGCATCGAAAGTCGGTGGTGATACCGCTCGTATTTTGCGATCACCTATATCCAGAGTCTGCCCGGAATTTAACAAATAGACACGATCAAGCGCGATACCTTGTAAGCCCATTTTTGCCATACCAATATAGCTTGTAATCACACGGGCATTGGGCGCTTCTGCCAATATCGCTTCCAGATTCCCCAGATGATCCATATCAGCATGGGTTATCCAGATCCAGCGTAAATCTTTAAGTTCAATAATCGATTTCAGTTCACCTAAGAAATCTTTACGCACAGCAGCCATACCTGTATCAACTAACATCGGCTGTTTAGCGTGAATGACAAACGCGTTTACCGGCAATACCCCAAATCCCGGTATCGGGATATATGACACCAGTGACGTGGTATCGGTGGTGACTTTTCGTGATTCAAATAGACATGGCTCATTCATTTATGCTCTCCCGATTAACAGGCAACCTTGCTCAGGCAATATTGAGTGAACATATATGTTCACCGAAAAAATCTTATACCCCTGAAATTAGCTTGTCAAGATTTTAATAAACAGCTATGTTTACTGAATATGAAACCACGTAAATACACAAAGACCCTGCGGGCCAGACAACAGGAAAACACCCGGGAACGAATTGTTGAAGCCACTGTTGAACTACATGAAGAACTGGGGCCAGCAAAGACCAGCATTAAAGCCATAGCGGAAAAAGCCGGCGTGCAACGATTAACGGTGTATCGCTATTTTCCGGATGAATTTGCTTTATTCGAAGCCTGCACGGGCCACTGGCTTGGTTTGCACCCGCCACCCGATCTCACCGACTGGAAAAATATCACTGACGCTGCTGAACGTAGTCACAAAGCGTTACTGGATTTTTATCGCTATTATCGAAAAACAGAAAGCATGTTGACCGGTGCCTACCGCGATTTTGATGCTGTTGAAGCGATGCAGGCACCGATGAAGCGAGTGGAAACCTATCTTGATCAGGTACGAGATGATTTGCTAACTAACTGGAAAGCCAAAGGAAAACGCAAGCAACAATTATCCCTGACGTTACGCCATGGTTTACGTTTTACCACCTGGCAGGCATTAAATAACGAAGGTCTCAGTGATACTCAAATTGCGGAACTGGTGATGTCATGGATCAATAAATGAACATAAACATGGCCTCACTAAAGGGGACGATAGCATTTGAACGTGACGAGCTTTATCATTTGTGAGCGACCCCAGACTGTTCATTTTATCAGTCCTGTTTGCGGTTTAATTACCTACCCTGCGCCCACAGGGTACACCCATTCTCTCTGGGTGTATCTTTACCACAGAGGGATTAAGATATTCAGTAACACACTATTATCGAATTAATCACAGGAGAAGGATTATGGCTAACGAAGGCTATCATGAACCACTTGAAGAACTTAGCGATGCCACCCGTGACATGCATCGTGCGATCACGTCATTAATGGAAGAACTGGAAGCCGTTGACTGGTATAACCAGCGGGTTGACGCCAGCAAGAACCCGGAACTTAAAGCCATACTGGCACATAACCGGGATGAGGAAAAGGAACATGCCGCTATGCTACTGGAATGGATACGTCGACAGGACAGCTCCTTTGATAAGGAACTCAAGGACTACCTGTTTACCGACAAACCGATTGCACACCTGTAAATTAATAATCATTTCGGCCAGTTATTTTTAAATATCACCGAATGCGTATCTGGGATATTCATCCGGGTTATCTAAACCGGCAAAGTCTGCTCGGCGAACACCGTGAGCTGCACGGAATTGTGTCAATTATTGCGAACAATAAAAAAGGATATTCAAAACACCCTGAAACCCTTCGCTGGGTAAACCGTGGCTGGGCATTAAAGCAGCGCCATCGACTACTGGCAGCCGAAATGTCACTGCGAGGCTATCATGACAGATCCCCGGTTAGCCTGCGCAGTAATAAGGAGTTATGGCCAGAGACCTATATCGATGAACCTTTCACGCAATTTCAGCTACTCGCATCCAAATACCACAACAGAGAACCGGGCCGAATTCCCTTGCCTGACAATGCCCAGCAATTCTGGAGCCAGCATAAATATTCCGTACTGGCTCGCAATGAAAGCCTGTACAGAAAACTCGGTCGTGATTTTGCTGCCATCCGGCCACGGGAAAATTATTCTGCACTGGCGACAACTGTTACCGAACAATTAAGAATTTCACCCACACCTGGCGGTATCAATAACGCGCTGCTTCATATGTGGGGCTATGTATCTGATGCTGCTGCAAGCAAAAAAAATAAAATCGAAACCTGGTCATCCAGACGATTATTAAAAACCATACAGCAAAATAGCCTATTGCAGAAACAGAACTATATTATATCCTCTACTGCACTCACCGAACTGGAAATATGGATACCCGGATAACCATATATTGATTGAATTATAATAAACCGAAGCAGATAATTAGATAATAAAATAATCATCTATCAGATTTTATCATTTGCTATTAACCGGATTATTCACAGTCAAGATGCAAAAATTAACCGCCTCATTAAATGCCTGGAATACAGAATCATTTAATCACACTTTAAAAAATGAAATTGAAAATCTGGCACCCGGAATATTGCCACTGGAACAGACAACCACACAGGGTGGAATGGTTGATGATAAAAACATTAGTGCAACGATTACCAGCAGCTCAGAAACCGGTGAATTAATTCAGGTAAAAACCGGAATATTTTTTAATGAAATCATTGGCGGCTGCAGCTGCGGTGATGATCCCGCATCTGAAAATGCCTATTGCGAAATAATGATATCGATTGATAAAAAAACAGCGACAGCGACATTTAAAATCATTACTGAATAACCATAATTTAAACAGATTAGTTGCTGGTGTAATTACCATAAAATCCGCGCAAACACCGGTATAACGCGCTATCCGCCATTTCCACCCGTGCGTCGAAATAATTATCTCATTATGTTAGAATAGCGTGCTATTTTTATATGCAGCCCCGGTTATACAATGAAATTCACCAAAAGTTTTGACGCTCCCAATCCCATTCCTGAAAAAGGTATTCGTAACGCAATTAAATTAATGGAAAACGGCATGCTCTACCGTTATGGCCATGTCGATAATGACATCACATTCGATGATGATGATCCTGCACATGCCAATGAAAGTGAAGTATCCAAACTGGAACTGGCATTTAGTCAGTACACTGGCCATAAATATGTCGTTGCCGTCAATTCCTGTGGCAGCGCAATGTTCATTGCCTTAAAGGCCATGGGTATACAGCCAGGCGATAAAGTTTTTACCAACGGTTTTACTTTTACTGCTGTGCCCAGCAGCATTGTTCATGCTAACGCCATTCCTGTTTATCTTGAGTGTAATGACCAGTACGTGGTTGATCTCGATCACTTTAAAGAGCAGATAAAACAGCAACCGGATGTGAAATATTTTATTCTCTCGCACATGCGCGGACACGTTGCCGAACTGGATAAGATTCAGGCTTTATGCGATGAAAATAATATTCGCCTGATTGAAGACTGTGCACACGGCCTGGGCAAACGCTGGAACGCAGAAGATCATGATAATAATTTTGTTGGTCATCATTGTGAAATTGCCTGTTACAGTTCTCAAAGCCATAAGATGCTGAACTCCGGTGAAGGCGGCTTTATTGCCACTGATGACAAACAACTGGCCGCTTACTGTATTCTTGCAGCCGGCTCCTACGAGCAGCTGTATAAAAAACATCTGTCACGCCCCGCCGATGATGCACTGTTTGAAAATATTAAATTTGAAGTACCTAACTTCAGTTTGCGAATGAATAATCTTACGGCTGCTATTCTGCGGCCACAGATTGATCTGATTGATGAGCGTATCGCTTCTTACAAAGAAAAACACGATCGCCTGATTGAACTGCTCACCGGTATCGAACATATTTTTATTCCCGAAGCAGTGGATAATGCTGAACATGTAGGCGACAGTTTACAATTTAATCTTGTTGATTTTAGCAATGATAACGTCAATGACTTTGTCAGTCGTTGTGCCGACAAGGGCGTTAAAATTCAGATTTTTGGTATTGATGATAATGCCCGTGATTTTCGCAACTGGCAGTATTCATTTGATGAAACACCGGATCTGGAAAACACCGCCGACATTATTGCCTGCGCCTGTGATTTACGCCTGCCCATGACATTCACCCTGGAAGACATTGAACTGATCGGCACGATTATTAATGAAGTGATTGACGATATGTCGCTACCATCATCAGTCAAATTAAAAAAACAATCAATCTGATTAAGCACGCCTGCTTACAAACTGCCGGTAACTGATGACGTTAATTCATACTGGTTACCGGCTTTTTTATTTCCCAGTTACACTCTCGAAACACTCAGCTTAATTAAACACCTTTTCCCTCTGGATATTGTTGAAATTTATAGACTATATAAAAACAGTAACGGAACACAAAAATGTTAATTAACATAACCTTATATTAGAGATTATCAAATGAGCAACTCGATCATTCTTCGCCCACTCTATGAATCCGATATCACAGAACATGCCGATCTGTTATACAGCTCATTTAACAACTGGTACTGGAAACACGGATGGGGCAAAGATTATTTCGGTTGTCAGCCACAGGAAACTTCTATTTTTTATGACATTTATAACGATCTGTCACCGGGTTATAGCATCGCTGCTTTTGATAAAAACACCAATCGCATGATGGGCTCCTGCTTTTATCACCCCCGTGAACATCATGTGTCTCTTGGCATTATGAGCGTCCATCCCAATTACGGTGGCCAGGGGGTCGGACGACAACTGGTCAATTACATTCTGGATTACACAAGAGACAATGATTATAAATCCTGCCGCCTGGTCAGCAGCGCGATTAATATGGATTCATTTTCATTGTACAACCGCGCCGGTTTTATACCCCGTGTGACCTATCACGATATGGTAATTACAGTACCTGAAACCGGTCTCGGCGATGTTAATGTCACTGGTGAAGATCGCGTGCGTGAAGCAACCCTCGATGACATCACGGCCATGGGTGAACTGGAAATGGAGATCAGTGGTATCAAACGGGAAATTGACTATCGTTATGCCATTGAGAATCCACGGAACGTACTTCATGCCACGGTCTATGAAAACGACCAGCAGGGTCTGGACGGTTTTATGATTTCCGTAAAACACCCTGCGCTGAACATGCTCGGCCCCTGTGTGGCGCGCAATGAAAATATCGCCATTGCATTAATCAGAAAAGAAATCGAGCGCTTTAGAGGCAGCTGGGTTCTGTTTTCTATTCCCATGGATAAACGCAAAATGGTAGAACAGATGTATGCCTGGAAAGCAATTAATGTGGAAACCCATCTGAAAGAAGTCTGGGGCGAGTTTCCCGGTTTTAATGGCATCAGTATGCCCAGCTTTTTACCTGAAACCGGTTAAAGCGTAGACCGTTCGATACGCGTTCTCATATAGGCATAGTACATCACCGGTATCACCACCAGCGTCAATACCGTTGACACCAGTATGCCGGAAATCAGCGCAATCGCCAGGCCATTAAAAATCGGATCATCGAGAATAAAAAAAGCACCGAGCATGGCGGCCAGCCCGGTTAATACAATGGGTTTGGCGCGCACCGCACCGGAACGAATCACTGCCTCTGCCAGATCGATACCTTCATCGACCTGCTGATTAATAAAGTCCACCAGCAAAATAGAATTGCGCACAATGATACCGGCGAGAGCAATCATGCCGATCATTGACGTCGCGGTGAACTGTGCACCGGCAATGGCATGGCCGGGCATAACACCAATAATGGTCAGGGGAATGGGCGCCATAATAATCAGCGGCACTATATAAGAACGAAACTGCGCGACCACTAATAAATAAATTAAAATCAGGCCAACTGAATAGGCCAGACCCATATCGCGAAATGTTTCGTAAGTAACCTGCCACTCACCATCCCACTTCAAACTGTACTTATAAGGGTTATCCGGTAAATTAATCAGCGTTTGCTGAATCGGCTGACCATTAAATTCCGTTTTTGCCAGGCCACTAAAAATATCAAACATGCCATAGATAGGACTATCCAGCTCACCGGCTACATCGCCGGTGACAAACACCACGGGTAATAAATCCTTGTGATAAATGGTTTGCTGACGTTGTGTGTTAATGATCGTCACCAGATCAGATAGGAATATTAAATCACCACTCTGATTTCGAACTTTAAGATTTAATAAATTATCAAGTGTACCTTTCTGTGAGGCCGGCAATTCAATTCGCACGGGTAAAGGAAACTTTACATTTCCGGTATGCAAATAAGTGACATCTTCACCATTTAATGCCGTCATTAAAGTAGAGGTTATGTCCTCCTGCGAAACACCTAATAAAGCCGCTCTGGGTAAATCCACTTTTACAATCAGTTTAGGTGCCACGGCTTCAACGCTATGGTCGATATCAACGGTGTTCGCTGTTTGCTCAAATACTGCACGGACTTTATTAGCAACCTGAATCTGACCTTCATAATCAGGGCCATAAATTTCTGCCACCAGAGGAGACATCACCGGTGGTCCGGGCGGTACTTCAACCACTTTTACATTAGCACCGTAGGGCTGCGCAATTTTTTGTAAGGGCTCACGAACGGACATGGCAATTTCGTGACTCTGACGATCGCGTTTACTTTTATCAACCAGATTGACCTGTATATCACCCATTTCAGGTGAGTTGCGTAAATAATACTGTCTTACCAGACCATTAAAATTAATCGGTGATGCACCACCCGCATAAACCTGATAATCACTGACCTCCGGTACAGTGGCAAGGTAATGACCGAGTTTACTCATAACGCTGGCCGTTTTTTCAACGGCTGTACTTTCAGGCATATCGACCACTACCTGAAATTCAGAGCGGTTATCAAATGGCAACATTTTTAAGACCACCAGTTTGACGCCTGCCAGTCCAATTGATATGACAATCAAGGTTAAAATAATAATCCAGAGTTTTTTACGCCGGACAGCACCCTCTTCCCGGGTCAGAAACATACCCACATAGAGCTTGAAGAATTCATATAATCGAGTTTCATTTTCCGTGGTCGCCGTATTTATATGTGCATGAGATGCAAATATTTTATTTGCCAGCCAGGGCGTCACCACAAAAGCCACGACCAGTGAAATCAACATACCAATACTGGCATTAATGGGAATCGGGCTCATATACGGCCCCATCAGACCCGTGACAAATGCCATCGGCAACAAGGCGGCAATCACTGTGATCGTCGCCAGTATGGTTGGACCACCCACTTCATCTACCGCCTGCGGAATCGCTTCAAGTAAATTCGTCGCCCCCAGTTGCAAATGACGATGTATGTTTTCAACCACCACAATGGCGTCATCAACCAGAATACCAATGGAAAAAATCAGTGCGAATAATGACACACGGTTTAAGGTAAAGCCCCAGACCCAGGAGGCAAACAGGGTAATGGCCAGGGTAATAATCACCGCCGCACCCACAATCAGGGCTTCACGTTTACCCAATGCCACAAGCACCAGTAACACCACTGATGCGGTTGCAAAAATCAGTTTACTAATCAGATGCTGCGCTTTGTCGTTAGCGGTTTCGCCATAATTACGCGTAATCGAAACATGCACATTATCCGGTATAAAAACGCCCTTTAACTGATCAATACGGGTAATAATATCATTGGCAATTTTTACCGCATTACTGCCGGGCTGTTTGGCAATGGCAATGGTGACGGCCGGGTATTCACCCTGAACCTTAATCTGCTTGCTGGCCGCTGCCGGCCCGGTACCTATCCAGGCAAATTTATCCGGATGTTCAGAACCGCGTTTAATGCGCGCCACGTCGCGTAGATACACGGGTTTGTTCTGATGCACAGCCACCACCAGATCGGCCACGTCTTCCGGCCGGGACAGAAACTCACCCGCCTGGACAATTATTTCCTGATTATTCTCCACCAGGGCACCGGCCGATCGCACATGATTACTGTGTTGCAGGGCACTGCGCAAATCACTAATCACCAGATCATAGGATGCCATGGCATTCGCATCCAGCAATACATGCACTGCATCCAGCGGGCCGCCCAGGGTATAAATATCCCGTGTCCCCTTAACACGTTTCAGCTCCACTTCAATCGCATGGGCGACCTGCTGCAATTCATAACTCCCCTGGGTTTCATCTTCAGTCCACAGGGTTAAGGCCACTATCGGCACATCATCGATACCTTTGGGCTTGATAATCGGCTGCATGACACCCGAACCGGCAGGAAACCAGTCCTGTTTGGAATAAATGGCGTTATATAAACGCACGATAGCCCGGGTGCGATCCTCACCGACCTTAAATTGGACGGTGAGTATTGATAGCCCGGGTCGAGAAACCGAATACACATGTTTTAAGCCTTCCAGCTCGGAAAGAATCTGTTCCGCCGGAATACTGACCAGTTTTTCCACTTCTTTTGCCGAGGCACCGGGAAAAGCAATAAAGACATTGGCAAAGGTCACATTAATCTGCGGCTCTTCTTCACGGGGGGTAATCAGGACTGCAAACAGGCCTAATAACAGGCCGAGCAAGGCCAGCAGCGGGGTAATCTCAGAGGCCTGAAATGCCCTGGCAATACTTCCCGACAGACCAAGTGACTTACTCATGTTGAGGAATATCCTGTTGCTGTTGTTTGATCACGGCAGTCGCCAGAATAGGGTCGAGCACGATAGTCTCAGCCTCATCCAGGCCGGCCAGAATTTCAACCACATCACCTTCGAATTTTTGACCCAGTCGAACCTGTCTGAGATGCAACATCTGCCGGGCATCACTCACATATACCGCAGCCACGTCACCCCGTTGCACTACCGCTTGTGCAGGTATGACAAGATAAGGTTTTTCACCGGTAATCAATACCACTTTGATAAACATGCCGGGATATAAGCCATGATCCCCTGCCGGCAATACCAGGCGCATGGTAAAGGTATGCGATTTTGGATCCGCATAGGGACTGATAGTGATATCGTCTGCCGCTATAACCTGCTCATTGCCGGCGAGCAGAACACGCGCCAGTTTCAGCTGCCTGACGACCTGAATCAGGGACTGGGGAACTTCTACTGTGGCACGCAATTGCTCCAGGGACAGGCCGGTCATTAGCGGCTGTCCAACATGGGCCATTTCACCGGCCTCGACATGCCGCTTGACCACGATGCCACTATAAGGTGCCCGGATTTCAGTGTTATCCAGCGCTTCCTGAGCCTGTGCCAGGGCTGCTTTTGTTGTTTTTAACCGGGCTTCAACTTTATCCAGTTCCGCTTTTGATACCAGCTGTTGTTCATACAGCTGTTTAATACGGGCATAATCCGCCTGTGCCTGCTCATCATTGCCTTTCGCCGCATTAACAGACGCCTGCTGTTCCTTATTTCGCAGTTTCATGACCAGCATACCCTTGGTCACATAATCATCTGTATCGACGTAAATATCGGTGATGCGACCACTCACCTGTGACGAGACGGTGGCCTGATTAACCGCTTCAACTGTGGCATCTAAATACTGTTTCACCGGCAAGGTCAGATATTGAACCTGACTCAATGGCAAGTCGGTGTCTGCCCTGATAGAGGTCGCAAACGAAAGCGCAAATACAAACAGGACAGGCAGTAGACAATTAGGAATATTCTTTGCTGATAACCACAATTTCATTACGCTCACCTTATTGATATAAAGCCAGGCATGGTCAGTTAATCCATTGTTATAAAGTATGGGATCAGTCTATTAAACTCAAGCCCTGTTCAGCAACCTTATATGCAAACAGATACGATACTACCAAAGGGAATTTTTATCACAATCATTATCAAATGGCTGTTAAAAATAAAGTTGATTTGAATTAATAACCGGGAGAATACCGGTCGAGTAAAAAGCAGATGGCGATAGTTTCAGCCAGTCAGGCGAAATAACTCAAAGCGAAAAATAAACCGCAACCAGCCCGACTGCGGAAAAAACAGTTACCCAAAGATTATATTCAAGCATCACGAAGCCTGTTCATAATGTCATCAATTGTATAAAAACAACCGCCTCTCATAAATCCGGCGATGACCCCTGCCCTGACCGAATCAGGACGACCATCATCTCCCCACTCACCTATCCAGGCAACAGGCAGGCCATCCAGCACGTGCAACACCGCTGGTGTGCCGTCATCATAGGTTGATAAATGAGTTTCTTCTGTCTTGAGATCCTTAAACGCAGGCATAAACCCGAACGCAGCATCACTGAACAGCGTTGCACCGGATTTTTTAAAATTATTGTATTGTTGATTAACCTGAGCCTGGGTTAATAGCATTGATCACGACCTCATACTGTTTAAAAACGTATCGGCCGTTTTTCTGGAAACTTTAATATTTTTTCAGCGTCGCCAGATCGTCTGAGATAGCCTTGAACACTGTGCCCAGCGCCTGACCAAACGCCGCTGCGGTATCATGCATAGTCGTATCTGCGGGCAATTCTGCGCGGTATGTTTTATGCAAAATTGCTTCGGACTGACCCGCCTGATGAATATCCATGTCAAGCGCGACCAGCACCCGCTGACCATTACCCACAAGACGCTCAAATTTGACAAGCTGAATAGCCAGTACCAACTCCGGCTCTCCCGGCTGCTGAGACAACAATTGCCGAGTTATACCGGTTGATAATAAATAGGATCGAAACTCTTCCTGCACTAACCTGGCAGGCGTCGTTATCCAGTAATGATAATGATAACGGCGCACCTCTAACGGTGAGTCATCCTCTACATAAAGCATGGCGCGTTCGTTATAAATACCATCGGCCATCACCGGCCGGATATAAATATTTTTATATAAGGGCTGAGCGAATGAGCTATCCGCACCAGCAACCGCTAGACGATAAAAATGCTCTTCGGGCGGGGCCGAACCGGAAAAACTACAGGCCTGCAAAACCAGCAGTAAAAAAAAGATGCACCCTGAACGCAGCATGATCATTTGTGCGCCCCCGCTTCATCTGCCGGTGGTTTTCCACTCAGGATAACACCTGGATTATCTCTCAGCTGACGACTGAATTCATTCATATTACGGGTCGAGGTTTCAATGTTATACATAATGGACTGAAGATTTTCTGAAATCACCCCCATCGATTCACGTAATTTAATCACACTAAATCTAAGATCATCATCATTGATGGCCAGAATAGAATTAGATCGTTGCAACACTTCTTCAAGCTGCTGATTAACACGATTAAAACCAATAGATAAAGTTTTAAGATTATCAGTTGCCTGATCCGCATTCACAAATGCATTATTAATATGCTGGCGATTGGTATCATTAAACATTAACGCAAGTTGATCGGCACTGTTATTTAATTTTGCAATCAGCCCGGCAAGATCTTCTGACAAACCGGGAATCACTCGATCCAGCTCGCTCGCAATGGAATTTACCAGTTCCATCATATCAGCTGAACGGCGACTGTTTATGGTGTCACCGGGCTTCAGCATGTCACTCGATGAGCCTTCAGTAATTTCGATTATTTTATCGGCAATCAATCCCGGCATAACAATCTGCGCCACACTATCACCGGGTATTTGCCATTCACCATTAATTTCAAGATGTATTTTATATTGCGTTTTATTATGCAAACGGAAAGGCGCTATATCATTAACACGACCTATCTGATAACCACCATAGGTAACGCCGGTTCCTTTTTTAATATTGGATAATTTATCGAACACAACATAATAGGAAACGGCTCCTGCCTGTGCACCGGTCACTCGGTAAAGCATGGTGAGCAGTATTAATAAACTGGTCAATACAAACAGCCCCACCAGAAAATAATTAATTTTATCCTGTCTCATTTGGTTTATATGTCCCGGCCGGTTAATCGTTTCAAATATTCATCCACATCCAGTGTTTCATCCCGTGGTCGTCTATTGAGTAAATTTTGTATTCGTTCATTAGTGGAATTTCTGACTTCCTCAACGGTACCACAGAGAAGTATTTCACCATTATCCAGCACTGTTATTCTATCGGCAATTTTAAAGGCACTTTCCAGCTCATGGGTAACCACCACAATAGTCATATTCATAGCTGCTCTTAAACGAAGTATCAACTCGTCCAGTTCTGCGGAGGCAACCGGATCAAGACCGGCTGATGGCTCGTCAAAAAATAATAACCGGGGATCCATAACAACTGCGCGTGCCAGGGCTGCCCGTTTAATCATTCCGCCAGACAATTCAGATGGCATCAAATCTTCAAAGCCGGCCAGATTCACCACTTCCAGTTTCATGCGACTCATAATGCGCATGGTGTTTTTATCCAGTCGGGTATGTTCACATAAAGGCAATTGAACATTTTCACCCACGGTCATAGAACCAAACAGCGCCCCTCCCTGAAATGCCACTCCCATATTTTTACGCATATCATGCATTTCACGGGCGTTCATTCGGGTAATGTCTTTACCTAATAAACGAATACTGCCTGAGGTCGGCATGTTCAAACCAAGCAAATAACGTAATAAAGTACTTTTACCTGAACCACTCCCCCCCATGATGACCATAATTTCACCTTTTCTAACGGAAAAATTAATATCATCAAGTATTTTTCGCTCACCATAATAAGTCACCAGATTTTCAACCTGGATAACATCCTCACTGACTGTTGCGGTCTGCATAGTCGAATTCTTCATTAACGGGTAAGGAAAAAAGTAAAAATCATATCCGCCACCACAATCAGACTGATAGATAAAACAACGGAACGTGTGGTGGCGCGACCGACACCTTCTGCGCCACCCTGCACCTGAAAGCCATTACTCACACCGACCAGAACAATAATGACAGCAAACACCAGACTTTTGATTAGGCCCTGAAAGATGTCATACATATCAAGCACTGCAAAGCTGCGATCAAAATAAGTCGCGATACTCATATTAAGTTCATAGGCTGTATAGATTGCACCACCCAGTAAACCGGCCAGGTCACCAAGAATCGTTAATGATGGCACCATCAACATCATTGCCACCAGTAAAGGCGCCACCAGATATCTCACTGGCGTAATACCGATAACTCGCAGAGCATCTATTTCCTGCGACTCTTTCATGGTACCAATGCGTGCAGCAATGGCCGAGCCGGAACGTCCTGCAACCAGAATACCAACAATCAATGCGGCGAACTCACGCGTTACAGACAGGGCTATACCCACCACTACCTGTGACTGTGCCCCATAGGGTTTTAAAGTTTCCAGACCCTGCATGGCCAGCATCATGCCAACTGATAAACACAACACCACTACAATCGGCACTGCATAAACACCAATATGTAAAGCTTCATGAAAAATATGTGCCGTTCGAACCGGTTGCTGGCGAGATTTACCCAGCACTAACCAGACAAGAGTATCAACCAGAAGAACAGATACATAACCCAGTTCTTCAATTGAATGACTTGTACGTCGACCGATAGATTCAACCAGTTTTTTCAAGGATAAAGTCCCTTTTATTTTATAAGCAGTCAGTTATCGATTCGAAAATAGGAAAAATTTTATCCAGTTTTGCCAGCTGCAAAACCTGCATAGCGGGTCGACTGACACCAACCAGTGCAAAATCCAGTTTAAGTCCCCGTGAAAGCTGGAAACCTTCAACCAGACTTGCAACACCGGAACTGTCGATATATTCAACCGCAGACATATCCACCAGAAGATTTTCGTTATTATTCAAATATTTTAGAATCTGCTTACGTGCATCCGGTGAACAGTTCAAATCAATTTCACCATTAAGCAACAGCACTGTAAATTTTCCTTCTCGTTTTACAGGATATTTCATAAGCCACCCTTACAGTCAATGCTACAGTTTTTTACATCACCAATTTTTTTACGCATTTCAAGCGTATTACCCTGTTCTCCAGGACGATCTTTATAATCAACTTCATCCATTACCTGATGAATAAAATGCACACCCAGACCACCGGGGCGAATATCATCAAGATCACGTGATTTTATCGAAGCCTTATCCACTTTCTCGGCAAAATCATGTATCCGTATTATCAATACATCATCATCTCTAAAAAACTCAAGAATGATCTCGCCGTTTTCATCGCCGTTATATGCATGCTGCATAATATTCATACAGGCTTCATTAATTGCCATAATCAAACAATCAATATTTTCTGGCGAGCAGCCCTGGGCAATTGCCAGTTTACGCAATGAATCACGTGCCGGTTTCAGCTTATCGGGTCGAGACAGTAAATGTATTCTTTCAATGAGTTTCATGTTTATATTTCTGATCTTCCAGTAACAATATTGTTATATCATCCCTGACAGGTCGTGATGACTCCTTAAAAGAACTTACAATCCTGTTAATTCTTTCTGTTGGTGATAAATCTGATGTCATGTTTGCAATAACTTTAAACAAGCCACTCAAACCTAACATTTCACCATTTGCCATATTACCTTCGGTAACACCATCGGAGAACATATATAAACTTTTATCTTCGAGTTCTATTTCCACTTCCGGAAACTCTGATTCTGCCAATACACCCAACGGAGGTGCCTGCGCCTCTACTTCATAAGCCAGGCCATCTACTGTGAATAATAATGCCGGCGGGTTACCCGCATTAACAATTTTCAGTCTGCCTGTTTGAGGATCATATACACCTGCAATCATGGTGACAAACATTCCATGAATTGATGTCTCACATAACTCCAGATTGATTTGTGCCAGCAACTCCCCGGGATCATAAATTCGTTTACCGAGACAACGAAATAAACTGCTGGTTTTTGTCATTAATAAAGCCGCATTTACACCCTTGCCCGATACATCACCAAGATTAAAATAAATTCTGCCATCCGGTAACACAAAGTAATCATAAAAATCCCCTGACAGATCACGGGCAGAAATATTCAATCCCACCAGAGGAAAATCGTCACCCATATCACGTGGTAAAAGGCTTTTCTGAATCTCACGTGCCAGCCCGAGTTCCCTGTTTAATTCACCCGCCAGACGATCCCTTTCCGTCAATGCCTGTTCGAGACGTGATGTCAGTTCCTGAAAGTTAAGATTATCTTCAGATAATTTTATATTCGCTTCATAGAGAATCTGCGAAAACTCGATATGACGATCAATGGTAATATCAAAAACATGACCGGTAATATCTATTTTATCCGGAATAGCGGCAAGAAATTCTTCCGCCCGATAAGGTTCCATTGAAAATGTATTACTCAGTAACTGACGACATCGATTAATAGCAAAACCTTTATCCACTGATGTATATACCGACGCCATCCAGTCTGCACAATAAAGCACATTGCATAACTGTAAATCAAAAACTCCAAACTCAGCTTTTTCACAACGATGATGATGAATCATAGGCACTGATAAAATATCCAGCAACTGCCATTTATTACAAAACAATTCCATGGCTTCATCATGATTCATATTAAAAATATTTCGTTCCATGCTGTATCGGGCTTCTGGATCACGTTTACGAAATTCACCCCATAACATGCCTTTGTTCTGACTGATAAGAAACAGAATATAAAAACCCATGTCCTGCAACAGACCGGCTGTAAAACAGAGTCCGGCATCGAGGCCAATCACTTCTCCTATCATTTGAGCACTGACAGCTCGGCGCAGGGCATCCTCCCAGAACGATTGCTGATCAACACCGGTGACAGGAATTTCTTTAAAACAGCGATATACCGCCATACAGAGCATCAGATTACAGACTCGCTGATAACCTGCCAGCTGAATAGCCTGCGTCACTGATTCGACCTTGGTGGTGAGATTAAAGTGATCTGAATTAAGTATTCGTAATAATTTTTCAAAAAAGTCTGGAAAATCGGCTTCGATGGCGTCAATATCCGCATCCTCAATTGCATCCAAGCCGTGCAAATCAAGAAATCGCTGGACAATACCGGGAATCATTGGAATATTGTCTGAATAGATATGATCGTCAGGATTTATATAAGGCATTTGAGTAATTTTCAATTTTTATCATCTTATTATAGTCACAATGACGACTAAAGATTTAGCTGGCCCATTATGATACCAACACTTCTCCAGATGTTTGCCCTGATCGCCCTCGGACTCGGCTGGTCCTGGTTTAATCCCGGCCAGATGAGTAGCCAGACGATACGCAAGGTACTCACTGATATTGTGTATTTCATATTTTTGCCTGCACTGGTTCTTAATGTCCTGTGGAATGCATCACTCGGCCTGGATACCCTGAAAATCTCCCTCAGCGCTGCGGCTGGCGTGATTGTTTCCATGCTACTGAGTATTTATATATGCCGTCGTTGCCACACACGACCACATATTGTCGGTGCCGTGGTACTGGCGGCTGCTTTCCCAAACGCCACCTATCTTGGCTATCCATTACTCCAAAATACCCTTGGCCAATGGGCCGGCCCGATTGCCATACAATATGATCTACTCGCCTGCACACCTTTACTATTAACTGTCGGCATTATGCTGGCTGCACGTTTTGGCAATAAAGGTGAAAAGCCCCACCCGTTTTTTACCCTGATCAAGGTGCCGCCTCTCTGGGCGGCTGCTATCGCCATTCTACTTAATCTGTCACAGGTCCAGTCCCCGGAATGGTTTCAGGGCCTGCTCAGTATGATGGGTTCAGCAGTCATTCCATTAATGCTCATTGCCATTGGCCTGGCATTGAAACAGGGATTTGGTGAAACACGCTATTTATTAACCGTAATTCCTGTTGTCATCATTCAATTATTTATTATGCCGGTCACCGTCTGGGGTATGAGCCAGCTATTGAATATGGGCCATGAATTAACCGTTGCCGTCGTACTCGAAGGCGCTATGCCCAGCATGGCACTTGGCGTTGTGCTCTGTGATCGCTACGGTTTAAATACCGGTGTCTATGCGGCGGCAGTCACCACCACGACATTACTCAGCCTGTTTACACTTCCTTTCTGGTTCCAGTTAGTACAATAAAACCCGATTAACTACGGGCCAGTATTCACTGACTATAATCTTTTATACGTAGTCATGGCAGAACCGGGAATTCTTAATGAGTAGTCACACAATTTTACCTGTTGACGTGATACAACAATCACTGCAACAGGCAACTGCAAACATGTCCAGTATTATTCTGGGTAAACATCAGCAAATTCAACTGGCACTGGCCTGCCTGCTGGCCAATGGCCATCTGCTCATTGAGGATCTCCCCGGTGTCGGCAAAACAACACTGGCTCTGACCATTGCACAAACTTTTGGTCTCAATTTCCAGCGCATCCAGTTCACCAGTGATCTTTTACCGGCGGATGTACTGGGCGTATCAATTTATGATATGACTAATAATCAGTTTGATTTTCACCCGGGTCCGGTATTCAGTCAGGTATTACTGGCAGATGAAATTAA
>JAOUMX010000051.1 GCA_029881275.1 Gammaproteobacteria bacterium
GTGTGTCCCGTGTAGTTGCCGCCGCCATTGAACAGAACCACGATGATAATGGCATTATCTGGCCACAGGCCATCGCACCGTTCGATGTAGCCCTGGCACCGATCAACATGCAGAAATCAGAACATCTGGCAGCCGCTATCGAAAAACTCTACGAAGATTTAACCGCCGCTGGCCTGAGCGTGCTACTGTTCGATCAGAAAGAACGCCTCGGTTCCATGCTGGCTAATATTGAACTCATTGGTATTCCTCATCGTCTGGTACTGGGTGAACGTGGACTGGATTCAAACACCATTGAATACAAGGGGCGTCGCGATACTAACACTCAGGATATTGCCCTTGATCAGATAATTGATCACCTTACAAAAGTGATCAACGAGGCCAGTTAAGATACCATGTATACGGGGAATCAATGCCTGACTTCGTTTTGAAGTCAATGGTCTAAACTCAGAGGTTATGAAAGGCATTTCCCAAAACCTGATCATTGGTCTGCTGCTGACACTGTGTCACCCACAGCTATTTGCCAGCAATAAACCGTTTGATGCTGAATTACGCTCACGTTTAAAACAGGCCATAGAACAGTCCGACAGCTTCAAGGACCGCTTCGATGCCGAAGTCTGGTTACTTGATATGTCAACACGGCTTGAAAAACGGTTACCCGACAGCAATGAACGTCTGCATTTGTTAAAAAACATTCACCATGAAGCAACCAAAGCAGAACTTGCCCCGGAACTGGTCATCGCTGTCATTGATATCGAAAGTCGCTTTGATCGTTATGCCATATCCCGATCAGGAGCCCAGGGCTTAATGCAGGTCATGCCTTTCTGGCTGGATGAAATTGGTCACCCTGATGACAATTTAATCGATGCAAAAACCAACCTGCGCATGGGCTGCACCATTCTTAAATATTATATCGATAAAGAAAAGGGCAACCTGCGTCGCGCACTAGCCAGATACAATGGCAGTTTAGGTAAACACTGGAAATACCCGGACAAAGTATTTAGTACTCTACATGAAAACTGGTTTAGAAATTAATACCAAAATAATATTAATTAACCAGCTTACTCGCTTCATTAGAATACCCACTTACAATACCCGTTGCATCAATAGTCTGCATGGCAAAATACCAGGTACCTGCTTCTAAAGAATCAACGGTATAACTACAGGTCATAACAGGAAGACCGCAAACATTATCAAAGGCTGTTTGCACACAGGATACCTGGCCGGCACTTAAATCCAGATTAACTGTTGAACTGTAGTTACCAGATGTCATGCCAAAATGTAAGTTATAGCCCTGTATACTATCCAGGCATGAATCATCCGTATTTTGTGTGGGCGTCTGCCAGCTTAATACCACCGGTTGTGTAACAACAGCCGCAAGTGTATCAATAGTGATTACATCACTGAGTGCCGATTCATTACCTGCTGCATCAATTGCAGAAACCGAATAAACATGGGTTTGAGATGCAGACAACCCGGTGTCAGTAAATGACAGGGTAGTCACTGTTGCATGTGGCACAGTGGAATAATTTTTATAAATTCTGTACCCGCTGACACCAATATTATCTGATGATGCCGTCCAGCTAAATGATATCTGAGTGCTTGTTGTCACTGTGGTTATCAAATTCGCAGGTATTGAAGGTGCACTATTATCTGCAGCTAATGGCGTCATCACATTTAACGCACCACTACTAGCCGTATTATTTTCAGCATCAAAAGCTTCAACCAGATACTGATAGGCCGTATTTTCATTAACACCATCATCAGCAAAAATATTCTGTGTTATTGAAGCTAACAATACGCCATCCCTAAATATTCTATAACCAGAAACGGCAACATTATCGGTAGAATAATCCCATGTCAGATTTACAACTGAAATCCTGGCAGGCCCCATCAATCGAAGATTTCCTGGAGCAGTAGGCGATATTGTATCGGCAACATCAACTGAGGGCGGAGTAGTAGCCTGTACAGGACCAGATATCGGGTTATCATTAACCGGCTGATCAACAACTGGCGTCTGTACACCACTTGCTGTAGCATCAGGAGCAGCGTCCTGATCCGTAGTAGCTGCACATGCAGATAAGAAAACAATAGCTGTCAAAGATACCAGGCGAAATGATTGTGAAATAAACATAATTCTATTAACCTTGAAGATTTTACTTCATTAACAATGACAAACAACGCATTGTTGTAACTAGAAACATCGTTAATATTTTTGAACAATTTAGTGTAATCATTTCGTTGCAGTGATTATGATTGAGAGACTCACTGATAACTGTGTTCAACTTCAAAAAAACTCACCCGTTTGGGTAGTAACACCTGATATCGCTTTAATTATGTGACCGAGTTGACACAAGAGAATCAAATAACAAAATATCCATTTAAGAACCAACAAACACCTTATGTGATCTATTTCACAAAACAGAATAGATAAAATCTAAATTAATATACAAAACAGATGCTTAACACCGTATCAGCTGCATGGAAAAATCAAAACACCATTAACCATTACATGAAATTATTATGAACATTCCAGAAATCACCCTTACCACACCGGCATTATTATTTCCCACCGTGTCATTATTACTGGTTGCCTACACCAATCGTTTTAATGCTATTTCATCTTTAATACGTTCCATGAGTGCGACATATAAAACCACACCCAATGACAAACTCATGCAACAGATCGAAAGCCTGCGCACACGCGTTTGCATTATTCGCAACATGCAGGCCTTTGCAGTTGGCAGTCTGTTTTTATGTATCATCTGTATGTTTTCGTTATTCGCTGGTGAAGTTTTTCTGGGCAAGGTAATTTTTGGCATCAGCCTGATTTCAATGCTGGTGTCATTGGGTTATTCATTACAGGAAATATTGAAGTCGGTTTATGCGTTGAATCTTGAATTGAGCGAACTAACGGTTAAGCATCAGAAAGATTGATTTTTTGTCATTGTGTTTCTCACAATGACAAAAATAAAGAACAGTGGCAACACAGCTCGAATGTTAAAACAAAAAAACTAATCACCTATCGGAGGCGGTGCAACCCGCATCACTTCCGCAACCGTCGTTAAACCATTGGCAATTTTCTGCGCCCCACTCAAGCGCAATGGTAACATGCCATCTTTGAGTGCCTGCTGTCGAATGGATGCAATATTACAGTTCTCCGTAACCAGGTGCTTGATGTCATTGGTGAAGGTAAACATTTCATACACACCCATCCGACCTTTGTAACCGGTGTTGCGACATTCCAGACAACCCACGGGTTCAAAGATTTTTTCCGGTTTTTTTGATTTCCAGGGTTTGACCAGTTCTTTCCATACGGTTTCATCTATATCCGTTTCCTGCTTGCAGTGCGGACACAGGGTTCTCACCAGTCGTTGTGCCATGACACCGAGTACTGTCGACTGTATCAAATACGACGGCACACCTATGTCCATTAAACGGGTGATCGCCGAAGGTGCATCATTGGTATGCAGCGTCGATAAAACCAGATGACCAGTAAGTGCGGCCTGTATGGCAATATCCGCAGTTTCCATATCTCGAATCTCACCGATCATAATAATATCGGGATCCTGTCGTAATAATGTACGTACACCACTGGCAAAATCAAGATCGATATTCTGTTGTACCTGCATCTGATTAAAACTGGGTTCAACCAGTTCAATTGGATCTTCTATGGTGCAGACATTTACTTCTGGTTTGGCCAGTTGTTTAAGTGTTGAATACAGCGTGGTGGTTTTACCGGAACCGGTGGGGCCGGTAACCAGAATAATGCCATTAGGCTGACTGATCATCGATTGCCAGTTATGTTCATCACTGTTACCAAAACCCAGTTCACGGAAATTTCTGACCAGTACTTCCGGATCAAAAATACGCATCACAAGTTTTTCACCAAAAGCAGTCGGCATGGTGGATAAACGCAATTCCACTTCCTGGCCTTCTGGTGTTCGTGTTTTTAAACGACCATCTTGTGGGCGACGTTTTTCGGCAACATCCATACGTGCCAGAATTTTAATACGACTGGCAACCGCGGCCATCACTGTGGTCGGTATCTGATACACCTGATGCATAACGCCATCAATACGAAAACGCACATTACCCTGTTCACGGCGTGGCTCTAAATGAATATCACTGGCACGCTGATCAAATGCATATTGCAATAACCAGTCAACAATATTAACAACATGCTGGTCATTGGCATCCAGTTTACCGGCACGACCCAGCTCCATCATGGATTCGAGATTATTTAAATTGTTCTTGCCAAGTTTATTGTCATCCTGTGCGCCAACCACAGATTTGGAAACGGTATAGAACTCTAATAAATAACGGGATATATCATCAGGATTGGCAATCACAAGCTCAAATGTTTTATTTTTAATTCGGGCGAGCTCCTGCTCCCATTCTCTTTCAAATGGCTGTGCTGTTGCCACAATGACTTTATTACCTTCGAGCTTTACCGGTAAAATATTAAAACGTGCCGCATAGGCATAGGACATTAAACTGGTGACTTTGCTGACTTCAATTTTTAATGGGTCAATGCGTAAATAAGGTAGCTCGACTCTTTCAGCCAGCCATAACGTCAGGTATTCCAGTGACAACTGTTTATGTTCATTACGCAAATCAACCCAGCTACGATCGGCAATCAGCACCAGTGGATGCTTACTGTCATATTCTTTACCCATGGCCACGGTGCGTAACATATGTGCATTTTCCGCAGGCACCATGCCATCCTGCTCAAGCCAGGTAAGCACCTCATGTAAAGTCAGTTTGCGATCAGCCTTATCTATTACTGCACTCATGATCTATTCCGCTAACGATATCTAATTTCAAATCCAGCACTGCCGGGATTATCCACCTGATAATTAATTTCAAGTTTATCGACAACCGCCAGTGGTGGTCCCTGTCGTAACCAGTTTTCAAATTCAGCCAGTTGTTGTTCACTACCACAGGCAACCGCTTCAACACGCCCATCAAGCATATTTTTTACCCAGCCTGTTATGCCCAGTTGCACTGCCCTGTCATGGGCGCTGGCCCTGTAAAACACACCCTGTACTTTTCCGGACACACAATAATGCCGACATAGCATCATAACGTTGCTTTTGCTTTCTGACCCGCAACCAGCACATAATCTTGTGACAGAGTAAATTCCAGCCGGATCTGAT
Source organism: Gammaproteobacteria bacterium (assembly GCA_029881275.1). Taxonomy (GTDB): domain Bacteria; phylum Pseudomonadota; class Gammaproteobacteria; order SZUA-229; family SZUA-229; genus JAPHQX01. Next base: position 5,157 of record JAOUMX010000051.1, read on the forward strand.
ATTGCTTACCGTCATCTGAGGTTATTGATTTAACTATAGCTGGGTAAAGTCTGGACGCAACTTCCACACTGGCTTTTTGTCCGGTTTGATATTGTACCGCCAGCTCTGCATCCGTACTAAACATCGCCTGCATCAGGGTACTGGATACCAGCACAATCATCATCCGCGACATGGTTTCATCTGATACCACATCACCCTTTTGCAGAGATCGTTGAATAATACGACCCTCAAACGGGGCGATTAACTGTGCATGAGCATAACGCCAGTTAGTGATAGTGAGTTCCGCATTGGCCTGATCGAGTTCCGCCTTTAAACCTTTATAAATTGATTCACTTTTCTGCAATTCCACTTCTGAAAGAACGGTACGCTCAAACAGTTCCTGTGCCTGATCATAATCACGTTTTGCATTAAACAATAAAGGTGTTATACGATCGACTTTTGCCTGAAACAGTTTGATCTGAGTTTGAAACGGAACCAGATCAAGCATTGCCATTTTCTGATTTTTAGTCACCTTATCACCGGGCTGAACCAGTACTTCGTCAACCACACCAGTAACAGGAAAAGCCATCACCTGTTTATCTGGCCATACCAGTACAGCATCAAAATCTTTTGCACTGATATTCGCGACAAATAAAAACGATATTAAGAAGAACAAAGTATTTATTTTATTCATTACCTGACCCATCGAAATTAATTTGACCGTCAAACATGAGCTCCAGATTCATCCAGGCCAGGGCCAGTTCAAAATCTATTTGCAGTTGTTTATAGCGTGTTTCTGATATGGCGACCAGTGCATCGCCAAAGTCTGTCGCTGCTTCCATTTCATATAACACCCGATTGCGATCCAGATCCAGCTCACGATACTCCATTGCGGTTAGCATCTGGCTTCGCTGAACATTCAGATAACTGATCTTTTGCCAGAGCTGTAATAATTTCTGCCGAGCATCAGTTTGCGCCTTTAAAAGCATAGCACGTTGATTTAACCAGTGACTACGCGCCTTCGAAATATCCGCTTTCATGCCATCATGCGCCAGCAAAGGCACAGTTAATTTTAATTCTGCCAGCCAGTCATTATTGGAAGCTAATGTTCTTTCATATTCTGAAAATCTCACTTCTGCAGTTAAACGCGGATTATCCTGAGCCTGAGTGGCAGCAAGTTTCTTTTCTGCCGCATCGACTCGTGCTGCCAGTAACCTGAGCGACTGATTAAAGCCCATTAACTGCTGTGATAATTTATCGTATTCGGGTAATTTCCGCTGATAATAATTCAACTCGGGTAATTTAAGATTAGACGATAAATCACCCGGCCGATTGATAACCTCAGCCAGCTGTGACCGTGCAACAAGCTGCTGAGTACGACTGATTGAACGCTGGCTTTGCAGAAACTCCAGCTCATTTTTTGATTTCAGCAAATCAAGATCAGAAATTTCACCCAGCGCATGGCGATCCTTTGCAGCATCATGGTGAACATAACTGATAACAACTGTTTCGTTATCCCAACGTTCTTTATAATCCGCCAATATGACATCAAAGAACGCTCTGGCAATATCTATTTTTCTTTTCTGTAACCAGTAACTCATACTATCAGTCAGCGCCGCCTTTTCAATTTCTGCTGCCGCTACATTTTTTTCAGTCTGACCAAAATCATAAAGCGGTTTACGAAAAGACAATATCGCACGGTGATCATCGTTACTTTGCTCACCTGGCAGGGAGGAAGGATCTGACCATCTGGCTTGAAGACTGATATCGGCTTCCAGCGCATAACCTGATTCAGCTCGGCGCAGATCTGACTCAGCCATTTCAATCAGGGAATCTGCCTGTATGATGTCAGCATGGCTCATATCAGAGGCCAATGACAACGCCGCTTCCAGCGTTAAGGGATCAGGCAATGGTGTTTTTACCTGCTCGGCAAGCAAAACAGAAGGCCACAAAAAAAATAACGCTAAATAATTAAGCTGTATCATCCAGAAGTATTTCGTTTTGTTTTTTTATACTTTGTAAAACTCATTTCTTTATATTTTTCTTCTACCACAAACTGACCGAGCCAGAGAAATTCTTCCATGGTTGAAGTAGCCCCGGTATAACGCACAATCCGTTCACCATTAAGATCAAAAAACGCAACCACCGGTGTTGCTCTGACCCTGTGTTGCCTGAATGCAAAATCTTTTTCTGTTGTCGATTTACCATCAAAATCGGTGATTTCAATATCACCTTCGATATCAACACGGTAAATATAAAAATATTTTTTGTAATAACTGATGACTTCCGGCTGATTAAGAATAGTTTTTGCCATACGATCACAAAATGGACATTCATCCATTTCAAACATCAGCAAAACACCTTTCTTGCCATCGGTTCTGGCGTTTTCCAGTTCTTCTGAAAAATTACCCAGAGTCTGATCAAAAAAAGCCGGGGCATCGGCAAACACTGGCGTACTGAGTAATAAAATTATCAGGATACTGAAAACTTTGACACTGAAATAACTAGCGACTTTCATTCTTTGTTGCACCACATCGTTTACATTGATAAACAGTCACCAGTTTTCCCTGTTTGACATCAAACAACTGGTCGTTAACTATTTCCCACTTATGAAAACCACGCTTGCACAAAGTATGACCCTTATTCTTATCTGAGGGTTTCTTTTTTTTAAATTGAAGTATATCTGCCATTATTGACGATAATTACACTATCGCTGGTTTTATTTTAGTTCATATAATGACATTAAACATATTACGTTCGCATCAATCTTTTATACGGTATTCAGCCGAACGCGCATGCGCCGTTAAGCCTTCACCATGGGCCAGTTTAGACGCCGTTTTACCCAGCTCGGACGCACCTGCTGCAGAACAGTTAATCAGACTGGAACGTTTCTGAAAATCATAAACCCCCAGAGGCGATGAGAAACGCGCCGTTCTTGAGGTTGGCAACACATGATTCGGACCTGCGCAATAATCACCCAGGGCTTCTGCAGTATAACGCCCCATAAAAATAGCGCCGGCATGACGAATTTGTTTAGCACGTTGATCTGCATCATCAATAGACAATTCCAGATGTTCCGGTGCAATGTAATTTGCAATGGCAATGGCATCATCCATATCATTTGCTGTAATTAATACACCCCTGCCTGAAAGAGACGCTGTGATAATTTCAGCTCGTGGCATATCCTGAACTAGACGATTGATACTGTTTTTTACATTTTCAATATATTCAGCATCGGGGCAGACCAGAATCGACTGCGCATCTTCATCATGTTCTGCCTGTGAAAACAGATCCATAGCAATCCAGTCAGGATCAGTTTTACCGTCACAAACGATACAGATTTCCGATGGCCCGGCAATCATATCTATACCTACCACACCAAACACCATACGTTTCGCCGTGGCCACATAAATATTTCCTGGACCGACAATTTTATCGACCTGAGGTACGGTTTCCGTTCCATAGGCCAGTGCAGCCACTGCCTGTGCACCACCAATCGCAAACACACGATCAACACTGGATATAGCTGCAGCTGCCAGCACCAGATCATTCACTTCACCATCCGGTGTCGGTACCACCATAATCAGTTCAGGCACACCGGCAACTTTTGCCGGTATGGCATTCATTAACACCGATGAGGGATACGCCGCCTTACCACCAGGCACATAAAGACCGACACGATCCATAGGTGACACCTGCTGACCCAGCACAGTGCCATCGGTTTCTGTATAGGACCAGGATTCCAGTTTCTGATGTTCCGCATAGGCACGCACCCGTTGTGCTGCCGTTTCCAGCGCCTGTTTCAGCTCTGGAGAAATACGCTGCAAAGCTTCCTGTAACCGTTGCTGTGGAATTTCCAGCTCAGCCATCAACTGCGCACTGAGGCGATCAAACTTGTTGGTATACTCCACAACAGCCGAATCACCCCGTTGTTTAACATTTTTTAACACTTCATTAACGGTGTTAAATACCTGATCATCGGAAACTGAATCCCAGGCCAGTAAATCATCTAACTGTGACCAGAAATTTTTATCCTGACTATTGAGCTGTTTAATATTAATCATGCTTAACCGCTTTACTCATTTGATCAACAATGGTTTGTATACGATCATGTTTGGTTTTTAATGACGCTTTATTTACAATCAGTCGCGATGACACATCGGCGATATGATCAATGGGTTTTAATCCATTGGCTTTCAGTGTATTCCCGGTATCGACCACATCCACAATCAGATCGGACAGACCGACAATCGGCCCCAGCTCCATAGAACCATATAGTTTAATCACTTCAACCTGTTTACCCTGTTCGGCAAAATAGCGCCGCGCCACATTAACGAATTTGGTCGCCACCCGTAAACGACCTTCGCCGGGCTGATAATCGTTCAACCCAGCCGTCATTAATTTACATTTGGCTATATGCAAATCAACCAGTTCATAGAGGCCATCACCACCGTGTTCCATTAACACATCCTTACCGGCGACACCCAGGTCGGCTGCACCATACTGTACATAAGTCGGCACATCGGTGGCACGAATAATCACCAGCTTGACGTCATCATGATTGGTATCAAGAATCAGCTTACGACTGGTTTCAGGATCATCTTTCGGTGTAATACCCGCCGCTTCCAGTAACGGTAGCGTCTCTTTAAAAATTCGCCCCTTGGACAGTGCGATGGTAATGATGTTATTCATTGTCACTTATTAACTCTTAATATTGGCAGCTGGTCTTATTCTGGAACACGTCGAATTTTCGCACCCAGTGCAGCCAGTTTTTCTTCAATCAATTCATAGCCACGATCAATATGATAAATGCGTTGTACCTGTGTTTCACCTGTCGCGACCAGACCCGCCAGAATCAGACTGGCCGAAGCACGTAAATCTGTCGCCATGACCGGTGCGCCGTTAAGACAACCAACACCACGCACGATAGCGGTATTGCCTTCCACTTCAATATTGGCACCCATGCGCTGCATTTCCTGCACATGCATATAACGATTTTCAAAAATGGTTTCCACTATGGTGCCAGTACCGTCGGCCACCGTATTCAGCGCCGTAAACTGTGCCTGCATATCAGTTGGAAACCCAGGATAAGGTGCTGTACGAATATTAACCGCTTTCGGTCTTCTGCCCTTCATATCCAGCTCAATCCAGTCATCACCGACGGTGATGTCAGCACCGGCTTCTCGCAATTTATCCAGAACGGAATCCAGTAACGAAGGCGCTGTATTTTTCAATTTCACCTTACCACCGGTAATCGCAGCCGCCACCAGAAAAGTACCGGTTTCGATTCGATCAGGAACCACCTTGTAGCGAGTGCCAGTCAGTTTCTCGACACCCTCAATAGTAATAGTGTCGGTACCGGCACCGGAAATCTTGCCGCCCATGGCATTGATAAAGTTGGCCAGATCGATGACTTCCGGTTCACGCGCCGCATTTTCCAGCACAGTTATACCGTCTGCCAGCGCTGCCGCCATCATTAAATTTTCTGTACCGGTAACAGTCACTATATCCAGTACAATACGTGCACCTTTCAGTCGATCAGCTTTGGCAATGATATAACCATTTTTCACTTCGACTTCAGCACCCATGTCCTGCAGACCCTTGATATGCAGATTGACCGGGCGTGAACCGATAGCACAACCACCGGGCAAAGAAACTTCGGCATAACCATACCGGGCGACCAGAGGACCCAGCACCAGTATTGAAGAACGCATGGTACGCACCAGCTCATAAGGCGCCACCTGGGTTTCAATGGTTGAGGTATCCACCTCGACACTCATGGTTTCATCAATCACTACCTGAACACCCATGCTACCCAGCAATGAAACCGTTGTGGTCACATCCTGAAGATGGGGTACGTTTTCAACTACAGACGGCCCCTGGGCAAGTAGCGTGGCCGCCATAATGGGCAATACCGCATTCTTGGCACCTGAAATACGTATTTCACCATGCAGTGGGGTGCCCCCCTGGATTAACAGTTTATTCATTCAATACAACTTTTCATTAAATTATGGGTAAATTCTGATCAACACCGTATGCACGGGCAATAACCAGCAATTGTTCGGGGACGTTATGATACTTGATTTGCAGTCCTTTTTTCTGAGCAATTTTCATCCATTCCAACAATAAGGCCAATCCGGCACTATTAGATTGTTCAACATCGGCCATATCGATCTGTAATTGATCTCCCTGCAACCAGTCATTTTTAGCCAGTAAACTGGCAACCGAACTGAAATCCAGTCGACCGGTTAATTTAACCAGACTACCCTGCTGACTAAGACTGGCTTCGCTCACGTACTGGTCTTCTTGTATTTGTCGTTCATGCGCTGAATCAGCCCATTGATACCCACCTCGCGAATATCAGCGGCAAAGCTGTTGCGGTAGTTGGTGACCAGACTGATACCATCAATCTTGATATCAAAGACCTTCCAGATGTCATCCTTGAGACGCAAACGGTAATCGATAGGAATAGCCGGGCCTGAATCCTGCTTGATCTGTGTTTTGACAGTCACAACTTTGTCGTCATCCTGGGCTCGGAAAGGCAGATATTCAACAGTCTGCCCGGTGTATTCGGTTAATGATTTACTGTAGGTCCGAATTAACATGGTTTTGAATACTTCAGTAAAAGCATCCTTTTGTTCTTCACTTGCATCACGCCAGTGTTTACCCAGCGCCAGCTGACTCATCGCCTTGAAATCCAGATGTGGCAAAATAATGTCATCCACCAGCTGATAAATCTTATCCGGCTCCTGATCATAAAGTACTTTATTCTTTTCCAGGGTATCCAGCACTTTTGCCGATGTCTGTTTAATCAGTTCTTCCGGCCCTATGGACGCTGCACTAACGCTGGCGGTAAACTGCAGCAACAAAACAGCTATCAAAGTTATAATTTTTTTCATAAATTATTCCCCCTGTGCTTTGGAATAAAGAAACTGTCCAATGACCTGCTCCAGCACAAGAGCGGGTTGCGTCAATTCAATTTCATCACCGGGCTGCAGATTTTCTTCATCACCACCAGGATCAAGTCCGATATATTGTTCACCTAACAAACCTGCCGTCAGTATGCTGGCAGCCGTATCTTTTGGAAACTGATAACCCTGCTGAATACTTATGGTAACCACTGCTTCAAAATTCTGATTATCGTAATTGATACCGACCACCTTACCAACACGAACACCACCGGCACTCACCGGTGAACGTTCTTTCAAACCACCAATGTTATCGAAATGGGCTTTGATTTCATAACCTTCATCCTGACCATAACTGGCCAGATTACTGACCTTTAAAGCCAGCATGAATAAAGCCGCAATGGCCGCAGCAACAAACAGACCGACCATGATTTCTATTGTACGTGTATTCATATTACATTTCCCAATGTTTATATTCTGCTGTTAAGCACTGAACATAATCGCCGTTAAAATAAAATCAAGACCAAGAACAGCCAGCGAACCATGCACCACTGTCCGGGTAGTTGCCTGGCCCAGGCCTTCTGACGTGGGCAGACAATCAAAACCTTCAAACACGGCTATCCAGACAATCACAAAACCAAAAACAACGCTTTTGATCATGCCATTCATAAAGTCCTCATAAAAATCCACTTTAGCCTGTAACTGTGACCAGAAAACACCATCATATAATTGCAGCAACTCCACTGCCACCAGATAACCACCGAGAATAGCCACGGACATAAAAATAGCGGTTAACAAAGGCACCGAAATAAACCCTGCGAGAAAACGGGGCGCAATCACATATTTCATCGGATCAACCGCCATCATTTCCATACCCGATAACTGCTCCGTACTTTTCATTAAGCCAATTTCAGCAGTTAATGCCGAACCTGCACGACCGGCAAACAACAATCCGGTAAACACCGGACCCAGTTCCCGCATAATACTCAAGGCCACCATCAGGCTGATCGATTCTTCTGCGCCAAAATCCACCAGTACAATATAGGACTGCAGCGCCATCACCATACCGACAAATAAACCGGCCACTACAATGATCACCAATGTCTGCACACCCACATAATAGAGCTGACGTATGACCAGTGCCGGACGCAATAAAATAGCCGGCAGGACATAAAGCGTGTGTATCAGGAATTCAGCGCCACGACCGATGCGTGCAAAAATATCCAGTGTGTGCCGACCCAGTGACTGCAATTTATCTCGCATCATTTACCCTGCTCACTCTGCATTAAATCATCTATTAATCCGTTAGCTGGATAATGAAAAGGCACAGGACCATCAGGCAGGCCATCCATAAACTGCTTCACCCATGCCGAGCCGGAATGATGTAATTTTTCAGGTGAGCCATGCTCAACCACTTTACCGGCGGAAATCACATAAACATAATCGGAGATAGACGCGGTTTCACGCACATCATGGGAGACCACTACACTGGTTAATCCCAGTGCATGATTCATATCATGAATCAGCTTTACCAGTACCCCCATGGAAATCGGGTCCTGCCCGGTAAAAGGTTCATCGTACATAATCATTTCCGGATCAAGGGCAATGGCGCGAGCCAGAGCTACTCGTCGTGCCATACCACCGGATAATTCAGCCGGCATTAAATATCGCGCACCTCGCAATCCGACTGCCTGAAGTTTCAGCAACACCAGATGGCGAATCACGGATTCAGATAATTTAGTATGTTCCCGCAAAGGAAAGGCAACATTGTCGTAGACATTAAGGTCGGTGAGTAATGCACCACTCTGAAACAGCATGCCCATCATGCGCCGACGAAAAGCATAGAGCGCGTTATGGCCCAGCCGATGAACATCCTGACCATCTACTCTGATCGTGCCCGCATCGGGTTTAAGCTGGCCACCAATCAGTTTAAGCAGGGTGGTTTTGCCGGTACCACTGGGCCCCATAATGGCAGTAACCTTGCCACGGGGTATGTCCATATCAACATTATCAAAAATAGCTCGGTTGCCACGAGAAAAACTCAAGCCCCGAATTTCAACCAGCACATCAGCATGATTTGTAGAATCTTTAATTATTATGTCCTTGCCATGAAAACTCTGGCTATTGTATTTGTTCCACTGAATTTGTCACCTGTCCCGCACAGATATTATCAAGTGATCAGTTTATAGACCTAATAACTCGATCAAGGTTTTGAAATTACGCAAAGCCTCTATATTAATGTCAGCATCTGACACCAGCACACACTGAGGATGCTCTGTACTGGCGGCAAATTGCTCAAGATACTTTCTTTGAGTACGCATATCCATATCAGCCAGAGAAACTATCGCCACACCAGACGAGGCATAATGATCAGGCGTCCAGACTTGCTGCCGATGATAAACAGGCCATCCCACCTCGAGCAATCTATCCTGCTGTACAATAACCCCCCCCAGAAGAGACCCCAGACGTCGACATTCCTCCAGACAGTACGCTTCAGATGAAGCATCCATATGCGCCGGCCATTCGATATAAAACCGAAAATGTGGCGGAACATCATCTGGCCAGCTTGCCAGGTTAAACCCTGTACCCGCCTGCCAGTATGACTGTGGCACCATCACCGCGGGAAATTCGTTAGCGTAATAGCCCAATTGCCAGTCTTCCGGTAAATCATCCGGATAAAAGGTTTCATGCCAATGTTGATGACGCCAGCCATAGCTACCTGTCCTCAGACCGTAACAGGATTGTTCAGACATGGTGGTAGAATCGTGTATCATTGCGCGCAAACTTTTTTCAAATTAAAAAATATTGTGACTATTCTAATCGATATTATTGCTATTCTGGCCGGTTTCGGACTCCTGATCTGGAGTGCAGATCATTTTGTCACCGGTGCCTCGGCAACCGCCCGTAATCTGGGCATTTCACCGCTCATTATCGGACTGACAATTGTCGGTTTTGGTACCTCTGCCCCAGAGATGCTGGTCTCCGCATTTGCCGCTGCTGAAGGTAATCCCGGACTGTCTGTGGGTAATGCACTGGGTTCCAATATCACCAATATCACACTGATACTGGGCACCACTGCGATTTTTTATCCCCTCAGTATTCACTCCGGTATTCTCAAACGTGAATATCCTTTGCTCATAATCGCCTCTCTGATTGCTTCACTGTTACTATATTTAGATAATCACCTGGGCTGGATAGATGGACTGATCATGCTGGGTTCACTATTCCTGATCATGTTCTGGATGGTACATCACACCATCAAAAACAGAAACAGCGACCCACTGGAAGTTGAATTTGAACATGAAATACCCGCCCACATGCCGATGAGCAAAGCACTCGGCTTACTGGCAATGGGACTTCTGGTATTGCTAATCAGTTCTAAAATGCTGGTCTGGGGCGCCACTAATGTCGCCACTTTTCTGGGTATTAGTGATCTGATCATTGGTCTGACTATCGTCGCCATTGGCACCAGTTTACCGGAACTGGCTGCATCCATTATCAGTGCGAAGAAAAACGAACACGATATTGCCATTGGCAATGTCATCGGCTCCAATATGTTCAACATGCTGGGGGTTATGGGTCTGCCCGGTCTGATTGCTCCGGCAGCACTGCCCGACGGTGTACTCAGCCGAGATTTACCAATGGTCCTTATTCTGACACTATTACTTTACTTCATGTCTTCGGGACTTAAGGGTGAAGGCAAAATCACCCGTTTTGGAGGCTATATACTACTGGCTATATTTGTTGCTTATGAAACACTGCTGTATTTCAGTGCAACTGGCGGATAAAACCGATATTCATGAATACTGATCAACTAACCAAACTCGGCCTGGCCGTCATCGACACCGAACTGGAAGCCATAGAAGCACTTAGACCCCGGATTAATGAAAACTTTGCCAAAGCCTGTCAGCTACTACTGGACTGCAAAGGACGTGTTGTAGTCACAGGCATGGGTAAATCCGGGCATATCGGTGGTAAAATTGCAGCCACACTGGCCAGCACTGGCACGCCAGCCTTTTTTGTCCACCCGGGAGAAGCCAGCCATGGCGACCTGGGCATGATTACCAGTAAAGATGTGGTACTGGCGCTATCCAATTCCGGCGAAACCGGTGAACTGCTCACCATCGTACCGATTATTAAACGCCTGGCCGTACCCCTGATCAGCATGACCGGTAATGCCCGATCAACACTGGCAATGGAGGCGGACATCAATCTCGATATCGGTGTTGAAAAAGAAGCCTGCCCACTGGGACTGGCACCGACATCCAGCACCACCGTGACACTGGTCATGGGTGATGCTCTCGCCGTGGCCTGTCTTGATGCGAGGGGATTCACCGCAGAAGATTTTGCCCTGTCTCATCCCGGCGGCAGCCTGGGACGTCGCCTGTTACTCCATGTTGCCAATATCATGCATACCGGCGATGACATACCCCAGGTGAATGAAAATGCCAGCTTACGAGATGCCCTGCTGGAAATGACACGTAAAAAACTGGGCATGACCGCCATTGTTGACAACAACAATACCATACTCGGCATCTTCACTGATGGTGACCTGCGCCGTGCACTGGATAAAAATATTGATGTACACACGGCGAGCATCCAGGATGTAATGACCAGAAACTGCAAAACCGTCAAACAAAATATACTGGCCGCAGAAGCATTAAATATAATGGAAGAGAAAAAAATAAATGCCATTGCTGTTGTCGATGATAAAAACACTTTAATCGGGGCACTTAATATGCACGATTTATTACGTGCAGGAGTTGTATAACCATGCAGGACATACTCACAAAAGCAGCGAATATAAAACTGGTTATTTTTGATGTTGATGGCGTACTCACTGACGGTTCTTTATTTATTGGTGATGGCGGCGAAGAATACAAAGCCTTCAACTCAAAAGATGGTCATGGTTTACGCATGTTACAAAATGGCGGCGTCGACATTGCCATTATCACTGGCCGTGTTTCCAATGTGGTTGAACATCGCGTTAAAGAACTGGGCATTAAATATGTTTACCAGGGCAAACGTGAAAAGCTACCCGCATTTAAAGAGCTACTTGAACATGTAAATTTAAAACCGGAACAGATTGCCTATGTTGGTGATGATGTCGTCGACCTGCCAGTCATGTGCCGTGTTGGTCTGGCCATCTGTGTTCAGGACGGTCATCACTATGTCAAAAAACATGCTCACTGGATTACCGAACACGGTGGTGGTCGTGGTGCTGCCCGCGATGTTTGCGAACTGATTCTGGAAGCACAGGGCAAATTAGATACTATGTTGCATGAATACACTGTTTAATTATTTTAAACCATGCGCACCACTACCAGTCTTTTCATAGTTTTAGTTCTTGCCTTACTAAGCTGGTGGCTACAGGACCTGTGGCAAGAAACACCCATTGTTCACACCATAAAAGAAGAACACTTTCCTGATTATTTCATGGAAAACTTCACCATTACTACCATGAACAAGCAGGGCCAGCCATCGTATATACTGACTGCAAAACGACTCGATCACTTTGCTGATGACGATACCACTGAAATAATACAACCGCATATTTTATTTAAAGAAACGAAAGGCGACTGGTCAATATCAGCTCAACGCGCTCACATTCTAACTAACAACAATATTGTTCATCTTTACAACAATGTTAATATCACGCGTCAACCAACTGACCAG
>JAOUMX010000170.1 GCA_029881275.1 Gammaproteobacteria bacterium
TACGTTCAGCCAGGGGTTTTGACAGAAAGTCTTTTTTCCAGAGAGGATCTCTGACCATGGTTCTGAACATTTGATAACGGGTATCATCTGTGCAAAGTGCATCGCCATGCATGAGTAAAATCGGGTTGTTGTCTGAATTTAATATGAATGGGTCATTAATTAGAGTGCAGCCGCATCGACGGGTGAAATCCTGGCCGATCAGAAAATCACGGTTGCCGTGCATGAGATAAACATTCGGGCCCTGGTCTGAGAATGATTTTAGCCGGTTAAAAACGGTCTCTAATTCATTGGCTGTATCATCATCACCCAGCCAGTATTCAACAAAATCGCCAAGAATATACAGGCTGCTTGTTGTATCCTGTTTTTCATCGAGAAATTTTAGAAATAAGGCAATAATGTCAGGTCTGTCAGCTGACAGATGAAGATCTGAAATAAATAGAATAGGTTTCATGTTAATATCATCAATACCCTCAAACGAGGGTATTGACTGGTAATTATGAATTAGATTTCTGTGGCACTGTGGATAATGACTGCTTCAACAGGAACATCGCCATGACCCATCTGATTAGTGGTTTTTACCTTGGCAATATTGTCGACTACATCCATACCTTCGGTGACTTCGCCAAAAACGCAGTAGCCCCAGCCCTGCATCGTGGCTGCCGTGTAATTTAGAAAGTCATTGTCTTTCAGATTGATAAAAAACTGTGAGGATGCTGAATCAGGATCAGGTGTACGAGCCATAGCGATGCTGCCACGTTTGTTTGCCAGCGCGTTATCGGCTTCATTTTTAATTGGATCGTTGGTCGATTTCTGGATCATCCCTTCCAGAAATCCACCACCCTGAATCATGAAATTAGGTATAACTCTATGAAATATCGTTGAATTATAGAATTCATCTTTGACATAGGTGATAAAATTTTCAGTGGTAATCGGTGCTTTTTCCGGGTTTAGCTCAATAACAATTTTTCCGTAGTTGGTATCAAGACAGACTTTTGGTTTGTCAGACATAGTTCTCTTCTCGTGAGTTTAAAAATGGCGCCCCGAAGAGGATTCGAACCTCTGGCCTTCCCCTTAGGAGGGGGACGCTCTATCCTGCTGAGCTATCGGGGCAGCTAATAAACGTGCAATACTAATATATAAAACAGATGCTTACAATTAATGTGCTAATATACATATATTGGCGAACAGGATGAGTTCATGGTAAATATATTCAATGGAACATGACAAAGGATAAACAGGACGAATCATTATAATTATAACGTGAGTATTGTGTGTGAGTGTAAAAGACAAGAAGCAGAATGTATACCTGACGCCCAACCAGGTTGCAAAGATATTGATGGTATCGCCTATAACGGTCAGGCAGTGGTCACAAAAAGGTGAGTTAGAGTCGATGCAAACCCCGGGTGGTCATCGGCGTTATCTGTATAGTCATGTTCAGAAGTTTGCTAAAGATCGAAACATAGCCCTGCATATCAATAATGGTAATAAACCCAAAATATTAATCGTTGATGATGATGAACAGCTGGTTGAATTCATGGTTGAGATATTGTCTACACACTATGATGATATTGAAATTGAAACAGCCGCTGATGGTTTTGAGGCCGGGCTTAAGGTGAAAAGCTTTCACCCGTCAATTGTGCTGCTGGATTTAATGATGCCAGGTATAGATGGGTTTTCTGTGTGCAGTAAGCTGAAGAGTGACCCAATGACAAAAGCTGTGAGAATTATTATCGTTTCAGGGTTTTTATCAGATGAAAATATCAGTAAAGCTTTATCAGCAGGCGCGGAATCCTGTCTGGCAAAGCCTGTTAATCCCGAAAAATTATTTAAGGTGCTGGGAATTGATGAGCTTACTGCAGTTTAAATTGTTTATATTTTAATTATTATCATGTTTATTTTTATAGATCATTTGTTTACGGGGTCTATTACGTCTTTCTTTTCTTTTCATGAAATTATGAAATTGTCTCATAAGAAATGAATCCGGTGCATCTTCAAAAGTCATGATGTAATTCAAACGGTGTATATCATTTAGATTCCATTTCATGTGGTATTTCGAGTCCTCTGTACCACAAATCAGAATTTCATCATCAGCTTTAATGGCGATATCATCTGTTGGCATCATGATGAACTGATTGCCTCGTTTTAACATTAGTGGGACAGCATTCAGTTTTACATCATGTGAATTAGAATCCTGTAAGATATTGCCAATACGAATGACACGGCCGTATTTAAGAACCTGGTATAATGCTTTTGTGTCCTGTTCATTAATAGTAATTGCCCAGGTGGTAGGGCGTGATTCTCCTATGATGCCACTAAGTCTGCTAATAGCGATATTAGACCATTCCTGGTTCTGACTGCTGGCCTTGCTTAGAAAATCAATCAATAAAGGTGTTGTTAGTAGTGATCTTATTTTTCGAGCAATGATATCACTGGGTTGCATGATTAAACTGGCATTGGTTGCTTTAAATAAGCGTTCATTGTTTGTTTTATTCTGCCGTGCAACGACAAATAGCTCAGGGTTAATTTCACAGGCAGTCATAATGATGGAAAGGTTGTTTGAGTCATTATCTGTGCCAGAAACAATACCGACTGAGTTTTCAATGCCGGCCATAATGAGTGTGTGTGCATCGTAACCCGTACCCAGTATAAAATCGCAGTCCTTATTTTCTGATTTGCTTTGAAATTCATCTCTAAGTTCATTGCTTGGGTCTATGATGGTTACATTAATTTTATAGCGTCGTAGATGTTCAAATAAACCCGCCCCAAAGCGGCCAAAGCCACAGATGATCCAGTGACCTTCCTGGACGTAAATGGGGTTGGAGAGATCTGTATTGGGTACGCCTGTTAACCAGTCGTAAAGTAGATGCAGGGATGGGGAATGCAGTGCCATGCCAAAAGTATCGGCAAATGTTTCAAATGGATTGATGACATAATCAGTGCCAAAGGAAAACATATTTTCTTCGAATTCTTTTAGTTCAGAACGACAGACTACGCAGGTATTGGGATTAAGAAGTTTGCTGGTAATGGCAATTTTTAGATTTGTTTCATCGGATGCGGTTACCGCAATAACACCTCTGCAGTGATTGTTTTGCAGGCCGGCCTGTATCAGGTGTTCAGGATTTCTTGCGTCACCCTGCATGCCAGGAACAAAAACCGGGTATTGTTGCAAGGGAAGCGCTCTGATTTTCTCATTATCCTGTTCAATAATGACAACGCGTATTTCTTTTTCGGTTAAGGCTTTTGTTAATGCTGTGCCTGTTTCACCAAACCCGCAAATCAGAATAAAGGGCTCATGGATATTTTTCAGATTCTTACTGAAGGTGTTTTTTATTAATGCTTCTTTGAAAGTTGAGTCCTGAATTAATGAAAGAATTTTACCCAGTGCATAAAACCACGATATAACAGTGACATAAATTGTAACGAGTGCCCACATCCTTTGTGCAGAACTGAGAGGGTAGGGTATTTCGCCGAAGCCTATGGTGGTAGCGGTATAACTGACAAAATAAAAGGCATCAAAAATACTCATGTACCAGATCTGTCCCTGATCATCGATGCCGGGAGATAGCGTCATACCAATGATTGATACGCTGTAACCTAGTATCAATACAATAAATGGCATGCGCATCTGGCGCAAAATAAGTGATGTAACCACTGACATGGCGCTGTCTTTTTAGTGTCTCAGTGTTGTGGTCTCAATGACGAGCAGTACAACAGAAATAATATTGGCCAGCATTGCGCCTCCGCTCAGAGAGACTATGGTTGCCATTGCTGTTGGTGTCAGGCCTGTGCCCTGTACATGGATAACGTATCCCCAGACAATGGATGCAGTGATTAACTGCACGACGGCAACCAGACTGGTAGCAAGTAACATGGCACCCAGTTGCGAACGGTCACCAAATTTCAGTATGGTTGCAATTAAATTAACGACTATTACCGCGAACAGTTCATAGACGTTATGATGATCAGGATTATCAACATCTCCGGCGTAGAAACCAAAATTCAGGGTTAAGGCCAGAATCATGAAGAAACTGAAAATGACTTTTTCTCTATTCATATTAGTTGCCGCTTTTTAGTTATTTAATTTCATTTTAGCAGTTGCTGTGAAAACAAGTGTCTGAGACAGTAAAATAATCGTCATTTAAAGAAGTAAATGCTCCATAATGCGTTCATATAGCGCCGATAAGGTATCAAGGTCTTCTGCCAGGACATGTTCATTGATTTTGTGGATAGTGGCATTCAGCGGTCCAAGTTCCACAACCTGTGCACCGGTAGGAGCAATAAATCGGCCATCCGATGTGCCACCAGCCGTCGATAATTCTGTTTCATAACCACAAATTTCCCTGATCGCTTTACATATAGCATCGACCAGCTCACCTTCGGGTGTTAAAAAGGGATTGCCGGATAAAGTCCATACCAGGTCATATTTGAGCTGATACTTGTTAAAAATGGCTTCAACCCGTTTTTTAAGATCGGCTTCAGTTACTTCTGTTGAAAATCGCAAATTAAATAATATTTCTAATTCACCGGGTATAACATTGTTAGCACCGGTGCCGGCATGAATGTTAGATATCTGGAAAGTTGTTGGTGGGAAAAAGTCATTACCATTGTCCCATTGTATAGCGGTTAATTCTGCAATAGCAGGTGCAGCGGTATGTATGGGGTTTTCGGCCAGGTGAGGATAGGCAACATGC
>JAOUMX010000052.1 GCA_029881275.1 Gammaproteobacteria bacterium
ACACACAAAACATACAACATGCTCTTCATTAACTTTACCGCGTAAAAATATATGCAAAAGATTCTCACTATTAACAATCATTTCATGAAAATAATGCTTTCCATCTTCTACACCACGTGCTTTTTTAAACATATTTTCTATAGTAACTACATTAGCGCCCTGAAACATATCCGATGTTGCCGCTGCCAATAACTCTAAAACCTCATCAGGATGAGAATCAACAGTCTTAACGCCTAACAACATACCTGTACTCAAATCAACATAACCTGCCGCAACACACTCTGGTACAGAAGCTATGCTTTTTTGAAGTTCTTGCTCTAATTTACTAGCCATATTTATTTCTCCTAATGAGGGGGTTAAAATTATACGTAAGATGCTCTATCATTTTTTGAAGCCTTTACCACTTCATAAACACTTCTTTTTGAAAATTTCTTTACCACTTCATTTTCAAATGCTTCAAGGAACATTACCTGCTCTTCTGACTGAACCCATCGCGGCTCGACACCTCGAACAGTATCCAGTGCATCTATTGCACTGACACCTTCCCAGATAAGATAAGCGGCAAGAATTGTTCCTGTACGACCCAGCCCAGCCCGACAATGCGCAGCAACCACTTCATCCTGTTTAATTGCAATCTCAATCTGCTCACATATACTAATCGCCTGCTCTAAAGAAGGTGCACCCATATCAGTCACCGGTTCCCAAATAGAGCGAATTCCATATTTATTAAGTGTTTCTTCATCAAGTGAACGTGTTGTCAAACTTAACAAAACCGTTATGCCAACTTTCTGCAAAGCCATCAAATCATAATCAATATCATGAAAAACACCGGGTAAGGGTGTTCCTGCTAAGACACCTCGTTTTAGCCAGAGAAACCCCCTCGGGCCAAAACTGGAACTAACAACTTTTTTTGCGGCTGCAGGCAATGGAGGTGGCGGTGGAACATCGTCTGCAAGATCTTCTGGCGATGCATCTGGTGATGGAACATTACATGATCCTAATTTAACCCATTGTCTGGCAGGCACAGATTTTGGCGACTCAATAAAGCTTTCTGTTGATTGCACTTCCTGTATCTGCCCACCAGCTAATAAAGCTATATGACCTTTCAACCTCTTTGCCTGTTTTAGATTATGCAAAACAATTAAGATCGCTCGCCGCTCTGCTTCTTTGTTAATATAATCAAGCAAACTATTAGCTTCCTGATCATTAATACCTGTAGTAGGCTCATCCAGGCACAATAATCTTGTGCCACTTGCAGACATTCTAACTATGGCAAGATGTCGTTGTTCTGCAAGTGACAATGACATAACACTGTCGTCAAATCTTTCAATTAAATGGCCAATACCTGCATCTTCTAACAGACGCCTGGCAAGATCTTTTTGTTGCAACTGATCCAGATTGTTTCTTTCGGGCAAATTATGGACGACATTTTCAAACACACTTGACATCATCAACTTCGCACTTTGCGATACCAGTGCAGGCCTGTTTAGGCCATCAAGCGATTCACCCTGAAAGTAAACTTCCCCCCATGTTCTAAAAGAAGGATTCGCATCATTCAATCCAACCAATGAGCGTAATAGTGTTGACTTACCCGTGCCACTTGGACCCAGTAATGTCATCACACCTCTCTCTGGTACTGTCAAATTGACATCACTTAAAATAATCCTGTCGCCAAATGCGGCACCAAAGCCTATTACTTGCAAAATATCAGACATAGTTGAATCAATTTTACTCATCACTCATTCCTTCGGACGTCTAACGCCTTAATCCAGGATCCAGAACTGATAACAGCCCCAGCAATAAAACTTTTACATCCTGCCGTTGACGAGCATCAACTTCAAATACAGGCACTTTAATATTTAATTCCTGTAACCGTTTCTGGAATGTGTACAAGCCCGGGCGTGGCGACTCGTCCATTCGCGTAATACCAATAACAACACCGTTCTTTGCGATAAAGGGCTTAAATGCATCCAGAAAAAATTCCATATCTGCAATTGGATCTTCACGGCCATTATCAATCATAAGCACCAGACCAACACCGCCAATGGTCAGAATATCCCACATAAAACTAAATCGCTCCTGACCAGGCGTTCCATACAAGTGTACTTTTGCACCTTCATCAAGATTCAATATTCCATAATCCATAGCCACAGTTGTATTTGACTTACGCAGTGCAACTTCATCAGTTGCATTAGCTTCAGTTTTAACCACTGGAATATCACTTATTGATGCGATTGCAGTTGTTTTTCCGGCACCCACAGGGCCTGTAAAAATTATTTTATGTTCCATGGAATATCCGAATATTAGATACGAGCAATTTTGTTTAGTAACAAACCTAACAAAGCCTGATTACGATGAGGTTTAAGCGGTGGCTCTTCAGGAGCACGATTGACCGCCCTCACCAGGCCTGCACAACGTGCAGCCGAATAAAACTGATAAGCTTCTTCTTTTTCAATTCTCAAGAATCTATGAGCCAGTGCGATTGATGTTGGATGCGAAGATAACAATGCTGCTAAACGCATAGAATTCGGCGTAGAAGGAAGCCGCGTAAAATTGGGCCAGAACACCATTTCAACCACATCATCACGATAACAACCTTCCATCAAACGACCTTCAGATGCATAAAAACCTGCCGTCCACATTAACTCATCAATATTGCGGCCAACATAATTGGTATCGTGATTACGAAAGGACTTATCAAGTATTGTTATTTTGAATTTACTGGCATTAGCTTTACACAGCTCTTCAAGATTACCAGAAGAACAAAAATACTCACCTTCAGATGAGAGCACAACAATCTCTCCAAGAGCCCCTCCATCAATTTTTATATTTTGTGAATTAGAAATTGCACGCTTTATTGTGTTAATAAGATAACTAGCCGGAGAAAAAGTATCCGAGCCAGAATCTAGATCTTTATAATTATGCGCAGCCATCATGGACAACTCCTTGCTGATAAATGAAACATCAAATTCAATACACAATAAAATCTGGCTAACCTTTTAATAAATCAGCCATTAAAGTCAATCAAAGTATTTCAGACATGAATTTACATATCAGAAAATGTAAAAAACTCATGCATTCAATACGAAACAACAAGACAGTTGAAAATAAATTTGAGGAAGGTTGATATGTTAATCACTATTCAATGATTACATAAATAGATGTAACCTACGTTCCGGTAACCCCACTATCATATACTTTAAAGCACTTAGATTGGTAGCTTTGCGAACCTGACTTTCGTACAGGGGAGCCTTTATCACAACATATGTCTTAAATGGAGATTAGCATAATTACTTTGATATATTGCAAAGAATTTGCAATATAAAATTAATTTTTTAATAAAGACAAATCGAATTAATCTTATATATCGTTTTAATCGATTAATAACAGATCAAAAACCAACCATGTAAACAGCTTAACTTAGTTTTTAACTTTATTAATGACCAGACTCACTTTCTGATCTGCGATCACTTTTACCGCCATTTGCTCACCATATAGATCACCTGGATTCATTCCAGGTTGTCCAGACTTGGAAATAACAGCAGATATTTTTACCTGATCAAAATTAGATAACTTCATGGCAGGCATCATTGCCATCGCATCATTAAGTGTCACTGTTACAGGTAAAACACTGACAGAATGTTTTACTGCAGCAAGCGGCATGGGCGGCCCCTGCATAGCCTTGGCAAAAATAAATAACGTATCAGTTTCAGCAACCTTGTCTTTCAATGCATCTTCAAGCGAAACATCAACTGTAATTTCAGCTTTTAGCGTTGCTGCAGTTGTAACTGTTAAGTTTTTCTTAATTGACGCAATGCTGTCAGCACTTATATTCTGTTCCGCATTAGAAATCTGTTCACGTAACTGTATCTGAGAATCGATATCATTATTCAACATAGGTTCCAGCTTGTACCAGTAACTCAGGGCCTTCTTATAGTCACCCTGCGCATTGAATACCATCCCGGCCATCCATAAAGCCTGTAAATTATCCGGCTCAAGTTCAATTGCCTTTAAAATTGCCTTACTGGATTTATCTGATATGCGCTCACCTTCACTCATAATAACAACATCAGCGTAGCGCAATAACACACCCGCATTGTCACCCACCAGATCCAGTGTTTTTTGATATGCAAAAACCGCTTCATCATATTTCTGAATAGCAGCATAGGTCCTGCCCAGCATAAACCAGCCTTCGGCGTTATCCGGTTCATTTTCAAGACGTGCTCTCAGGCCGGTAATTGCTTCTTCCATAGACATATTCGGTGGCTGCGGCATATTAGAATCAGTTGTTTTAACACTACCGGTAACCGCATTAAACTCACCTAACTGGGAATATATGAGCGCAGCAGAACCAGGAATCACTAACAACAGAACAAGAGCAAGAGCCTTACCTGAACTTGCGGACACCATTGACTCTGATTTTACTTCGCCAATAGAAAGATCAAGTGCAAGATTATCTTCTAGCTCCTGTTTTGCCTGATCATAAACTGGCTGCGTTATAACCCCATTATCGAAATCCTGTTTAAGTTCTTTTAAACGTTCCCGCGCTATCAGTATATTCTGCTCATCAAAACTGTCTGCTTCCAGTTTATTTTCTTTCCACAAGACAGGAATAACAAACAACAAAGCCAGGACAACTAACAAACCCGTTACAACGAAAAATATAACCATAAAAAATTTTACTCTGAATTATTTATTAAGCAGATACAACTTAATTATCTAACAATGAATGAGCACGCTTTTTTTGCTGATCTGACAGCACAACTTCACTTTTACGCGTTTGTTTACGATAAAACACAACAACAATACTAAGTGCAATCAGAAACAGCACAACCGGACCATACCACAACAACAAGGTTGTTGTTTTAACAGGTGGCCGATATAAAACAAAATCACCATATCGAGTCACCATGAAATCAACAACATCTGAACGACTTGAGCCTTTATCAAGCATTTCAAATACCTGTTTACGCAAATCCTGAGCTAACTCAGCATTTGAATCGGCAAGATTCTGATTCTGACACACAAGACAACGCAACTCTGCTACCAGTGAATGATAGTCATCTTTCATTTGATCATTCGCAAACTCAAGAGACTCGATTTTTGCCTGTGCCGTATTGAGCATTAACATGGCCGACAGAAACATTAATGATAAATAATTTTTTTTGTTATTCACCCCTGCTCTCCCTGCAATTGTTTAATCATTGGCAATAAGGTTTCTTTTAACAACTGAGGATGAACAGGTCCAATATGCTTATGCCTGATGATACCTTTTTTATCAATAACAAATGTTTCTGGCGCACCATAAACACCCCAGTCAATAGCAACACGCCCATCTGCATCCACAGCATTCAATAAATAGGGATTACCAAGCTGCTGCAACCAGTTTTTAGCCAGATCATCTTTATCTTTGTAATTCAAACCAACAATGGGCACCGTACTTGTTCTGGACAGCGCAATTAGACTGTCATGCTCTGCACGACACTGATTACACCAGGTTGCCCAGACATTAAGCAACCATACCTGCCCCAGCATATCCTTTGGCGACATAGTTTCTTCAGGTGACAACAACCTTGGTAAAGTAAAATCCGGTGCAGGTTTACCAATAAATGGTGACGGCACTTCTCGTGGATTTAAATACAGACCAACGAATAAAAGACCAATTAAAATAAAAAAACCAATCGGAACAAGAAAACGAGACACTAGGCAGCTCCCACAGTTACTGCAGCAGATTGTTGCTCAGCTTTCACAGTCATTCGATAGCGGCGATCAGTTGCTGCGAGTAAACCACCAAATGCCATAAATAAAGCACCTAACCAGATCCAGCGAATGAATGGTTTATAATATAAACGCACACTCCAGGCACCTTTGTTATCCAGCGGTTCGCCTAGCGACACATAAAGATCACGGAACAGACCGGCATCAATTCCTGCTTCGGTCATTGGCATACCACCTGCATTATAAAGTCGTTTCTGCGTATGTAATCTTGCAATTTCCTTGCCCTGATATGTAGCAATAAAATCACCTTCTGAAGCACGATAATTAGGTCCTGTTTTTTCACTTACACCATTAAATAAAAACTGATAGTCACCCATGGAATAAGTTTGCCCCGAAACCAGTCGTACATCCTGTTCCTGACTGTAATAACTGGTCAATGTTACACCGGTAATAAAGACAGCCAATCCGATATGTGCGAACGTCATGCCATAAAAACCGCGTGGGATGCTCATTAATGCTAACGCTTTATCCCGTTTATCTTTAACACGATCATAAAGATTCTGCATACCGGTGAATGAAACCCAGAAGGCTAAAGTAACCCCGACCATGGCACCAAACATAACTTCATCCAGCATTAATACGGATACAACCACACCTAATGTCAGACTGGCGACAAATGTCATAATCACATGCTTACCAATACGGGATAGTGAATCCTGTTTCCAGCGAGCCATAACACCTATACCTACCAGGATCGCAATGGGAATGGTTATTGGCACAAAAACAGAATTGAAATACGGCGGTCCAACGGAAATTTTACCCAGACCTAATGCATCCAGTGCCAGTGGATATAACGTACCCAGCAACACCGAAGACGCAGCAATGACCAGCAAAACATTATTGATTAATAAACCGCCTTCACGGGACAAAATATTTAACCGGGTTGCACTGCGAATCTGTGGTGCACGCCATGAATACAATATCAACGAACCACCAACCACCACGGCTAAAAACATAAGAATAAATACACCACGCTCCGGATCGGTTGCAAAAGCATGTACCGAGGTTAAGACACCGGAACGTACCAGGAAGGTACCTAACAGGCTTAATGAAAATGCAAAGACTGCCAGCAATACCGTCCAGGCTTTAAAGACGCCACGTTTTTCCGTTGCCGCCAATGAATGAATCAACGCGGTACCCACTAACCAGGGCATAAAAGAGGCATTCTCAACCGGATCCCAGAACCACCAGCCGCCCCAGCCGAGTTCGTAATAAGCCCACCAGCTACCCAGTGCAATACCCAAGGTAAGAAACATCCAGGCGACATTCGTCCAGGGACGTGACCAACGCGCCCAGGCTGCATCGAGCCGACCACCTAACATAGCCGCAATGGCAAACGCAAACGCCACTGAAAAACCAACATATCCCATGTATAACATAGGGGGATGAATAATCAGACCAGGGTCCTGTAATAATGGATTCAGACTTCTTCCTTCAACAGGCGCAGGAAACACTCGATCAAAGGGATTAGACGTAATCAACAGGAATAATAAAAAACCAATGCTGGTCAGTCCCATGACTGCCAGCACCCGGGCTCGCATAATTTGCGGAATACTACGACTAAAAAAGCTGACCGCTGCCGTCCATAATGACAACATCCAGGCCCACAATAATAATGAACCTTCATGCCCTCCCCAGACAGCAGAAATACGATACATCAAGGGTAATTCTGTATTTGACTGCCGTGCAACATAAGAAACAGAAAAATCGTTAATGACAAACACCCAGGTGAGACATATAAAACTGATGGTTACAAACAGTGCATGACCTAATGCAGCTGGCTGTACCACAGCAACCCAGGCCGGATTACGTTTATGAACACCAATCAAGGGAATAAAGCCCTGAATAACTGCAAGGCATAAAGCCAGTATTAATGCAAAGTGACCAATCTCAGCAATCATTTCAAAGGTTTCCCATTATGTTCTGTCATCCCTGAATCTTTTAAAGTACTGGCAACTTCAGGCGGCATATAATTTTCATCATGCTTCGCTAACACCTGCTCAGCAATAAAAATACCACCCTGCATTTTACCCGTTGCCACTATGCCCTGACCTTCTCGAAACAAATCAGGCAAAATACCTTCATGCTGCACTGTAATTGTTTCAGCCGTGTCTGTGAGATCAAAATTTATTTTTAAACTATTTTCATCCCTTTTAACACTGCCCATAACAACCAGTCCACCGAGCCTGAAGTTGTGATCGACAGGTGCCTCACCGGCTTTTACCTGTTTAGGTCCGTAAAAATGATTAATATTTTCATTCAAGGCCATTAACGCCAGACCAATAGCAACCGCTACACCGGCAATTAATACAGCAACAAAACTCATACGTTTTTGACGTGGTGTCATAATACTTTCTCTTACCTTCTAACTATTTTGTTCTTTAGTTTGTCTTTCCTGCTGACGATATTTTGTACGCAGATCTTTAATAACCTGTTTCTTCGACATCATAGGCTTCAAAAAGATCATTAATAACACAAAAAATGTCAGCCCATAGGATGACCAGACATAAAATGCATAACCGCCCATATGAAAAAATTCTTCAAGACTCATTTGCAATTACCTCTTTGACCCAGCGGCTATTTTGCTCACGTAACAAAACCTCATTACGCGCGCGCATCAATACGGATGTAGCGTAATAAAATTTGAACGCCACAGCCATTAGTAACAACGGTATTAACATACTTATATGAATAGAGGGTTTATCAAACTTGGTGACTGTTGGCCCCTGATGCAACGTGCTCCACCATTCAACGGAATAATGAATAATAGGAATATTCACCACACCCACCAGCGCCAGTACCGCTCCTGCTCTTGCCGCATTACGCGGATCTTCAATCGAAGCCTGCAGGGCAATAAAACCAAGATATAAAAACAACAATATCAGCTCAGATGTTAAACGGGCATCCCACACCCACCAGGCACCCCACATAGGCTTACCCCATAAAGAGCCGGTTGCCAGTGCCAGAAACGTAAATGCAGCACCAATGGGGGCACTGGATGATGCCACCACATCCGCCAGTTTTATACGCCAGATGAGACCTATACCACCTGATATGGCCATCACCATATAAACAAACATCGACATCCAGGCACTGGGCACATGGATAAACATAATGCGATAACTTTCACCCTGCTGATAATCTGCAGGTGCCTCAATCAGACCATAATACAATCCACTGATCATAAATAATAAACAGGCCCAGCCTAACCAGGGAATCAGTTTTCCGGCCATCACATAGAAATTTTGTGGTGACGAGAATTTATGAACAATTGCAGGTAACTTCATAATTTTTATAATCCAAGCTGTCGATATGCGTTTACGTCTGTTCCACCAGGGAAGAACATATTTTGATTATTCCGGGCCTTCTCGGCAAACTGCTCCTGTGTTGCTCTACCACCTGCACCATACAGGCTACCTCCCACTTCAAGCCAAAGACAAAAAACGCCCTTGTTATGAATCAATGCCGGCGATTCATTATTCCGGGCATCCTTGCCCTCTACCCTTCGGGCCAAAGGCAAAAACGCCTTTGTTATGAATCGCTCCCGGCGATTCATTATTCCGGACATCCTTGCCCTCTACCCTTCGGGCCAAAGGCAAAAATCGCCTTTGTTATGAATCGCTCCCGGCGATTCATTCCAGACTAATGCGCAATGCGGCTGATGTCGCTACGGGTGCCAGGGTAATAGCCAACATCAGCATTGATGAAAGAATATAAATTTGCCCTGTAATCGCCATATCCGCCAGATGGGCATCAACCGCATTGGCAGAAAAAATCAACACCGGTATATATAAAGGTAAAACCAGCAACGATAACAGCATGCCGCCACGACGCAAGCTCACTGTTAAAGCCATACCAATCGCGCCAACCAGACTTAAAATAGGTGTGCCCAGCACCAGCGTTAACATCAGCGTCAGAATGCCATTTGTTGGCAAATACATGAATATGCCCAGTAATGGCGCCAATAATATCATTGGAAAACCGGTCACCAGCCAGTGACTGATAATTTTTGCCAGAACCAGCACCGACAATGGATGGGAACTTAACAAAATTTGCTCCAGTGTGCCGTCTTCATAATCAGCTCTGAACAAACTATCGAGAGACAACATAGATGCCAGCAAAGCCGCCACCCAGATGACACCCGGCGCCATGGTCATTAATAATGTTTTATCCGGCGTTGTTCCCAGTGGAAATAAAGCCACTACCAAAATAAAGAAAAACAACGGGTTCAACAACTCATTACGATGACGATAAGCGAGTTGTAAATCACGTTTAAGTAGTGCAATAAAAGCCCTGGATAAACTGGTTTCCATTAGTGAACCTCTTCCAGCACAGTGGAGGGTAAAACCAGTCGTTTCAATAGGCAGCCTTCAACCGTAATGGGTTGATGAGAAGTAATAATCAACATGCCACCATTTTGGACATGTTTTTTGAACACACTTTCCAGAAAAGCAATGGCAGCAACATCCAGTGACGTATAAGGTTCATCAAGAATCCATAACCTGGCCTTGCTCATTAATAACTGCGCCAATGCCACCCGGCGCTTCTGCCCTGCTGACAAATTAGAGCAGGGAACATCTTCAAAGCCGTACAGACCCAGCTGATATAAAGCGTCTTCAATGCCGTTTTCGCTTTTTGTACCAAATAACGAGGTAAACATGCACAGGTTTTCGACCGGTGTTAGCTCAAACTTAATACCGGGTTTATGCCCCAGGTACAATAGATCATGTGAATAACAGGCGTCGACATGCTCTATTCCAAGTCCATTCCATAACACATCACCGGATTCCGGCTGTGCAAGCCCCGCCAGTATGCGCAACAGGCTGGTTTTACCGCTACCGTTTTCACCTTCGACGCGTAAAATCTGACCTGATTCAAGCAATAGATTCAGGTCGGTAAACAATTCCCGATAACCACGTGTGCAAGCGATATTCTGAATTCTTAACCCGGGGGCGGATTCACTCATTAAATTACTGATCCCGTTACAATTTAGCGGGTGATTCTACCGTGATTTCAATATTTATAAACAATTCGAATCTGATAAAGAGTAATTAATTGCTCTAACTCAACCATTTTTGGCACTTAATAGCCTTTAAACCCCACTGTTTAATCACTCATACGGGTTAATTTCTACATTTAATTCAACAATATACTGTTTACGCCATCACATATCACAAGATCCAAACCCTTATATCTGTAATGACACTAAATCCTCAGCTGCGTAATCCATTTCTCCATCTATACTTACTTTTCATAACTCAACAATTCAGATAGTCACAACAAACATGCTTGAAAGACAACTACGTGCTCTCCTGTTAATGGCATTTATATTTCCATTAAACAGTCTGGCTGCCGAAGCCTTTGATTTGCCATTTTTGCAAAATCTGTTCAAAACCTATCAAAGACAACAGGCCTATGATTATGCCTCTCAATACTTGTCGCAAATGGAAGGCGATCCCTATTTTGACTATTTATATGGTGTTTCGGCCATTGATACAGGCCATGCCAGCCAGGGTGTTTTTGCTCTGGAACGGGTTTTGTTCGCCTTTCCTGAAGATCATGTGACACGACTGGAACTGGCCAGAGGCTATTTTATTCTCGAAGAATATGCCCGGGCACGACAGGAATTTGAAATTGTCCTGAAAATCAGCCCCCCTAAAGGTGTGCAGGACACAGCCCAGTTATTTATTGATAAAATCCGGCTACAGGAAGCACGTTATAAAACCACGTCCAGTGGTTACGTTGAACTTGCCATGGGTTCAGACAGCAACGTCAACAGTGGTGTCGATCAGAATGAGCTGACCATTATTACCACCCTGACCCCGGATAGCCTTGGGCAGGACGATACTTTCGCCAATCTGTCCGCCGCCTGGCAAATGACCCAGCCTGTCGCCCCCGGATGGCTGGTCAATGGCGCAATCACCGGATCACTGAGAAAAAACTCGGAATTAAGCCAATTTGATAATATCACCGCCACCCTGCAGGCGGGCATTACCCGGCTCGACCGGGACAGCCGTTACAAGGCAGAAGTCATCTCCCAGCAATACAATCTGGACGGCAATAGCTATCGTAAGCTAAATGGGCTCAATCTTGGCTGGCACTATGCCATCACGCAGAAGTCCAATTTGACCACATCAATTCAATACGCGGCACTCGATTATCCTGACCTGCCCGTTAAAAACTCAAACCTCACCGCTCTGGGCCTCAGTTACAGCCATACCTTTGCCAGTGCCCTGTCTCCGACCCTCTTTGCCGGCATTAATCTGGGAACAGAATCCGCCAAAGAGAACCTGACTGATGCCCTTTCCATCACTGAGCGTGATATCAGCGGCCTGCGAGCCGGTATTATGCTGAGCCTGAACGATAAAACCGCATTACAGCTATCCACAGCCATGCAAACCAGTGAATATGCCGACCGACACCCATTAAATTTAAGCGCTATTCGAGAAGATGATCACGTTTCTGCTGACCTTAATTTGCTATGGTTATTTAAACGGGACTGGCGTCTGGACGCCAAAGCCTCGTATTCTGATAACCAGTCAAATGTCGAAATTTTCAGGTACAACCGAACTCAGTTCAGCCTGAACCTTAATTATGCATTCTAACCAAAGAATGTAACTTGAAAGAGGTACGACATAATGAATACTTATACACACTCAGGCCAAGGCCAAAAATTAGCGATCTCAGTCAGTGTAGCGCTAGGGCTATTATTGTTGTTTACCCCTGTTCAGGCTGAAGTTATTAATAACAGCCACTGGCTGGTTAGATCTGGCGACACAGTGTATTCCATTGCACGTGCCATGTACCCCGGCGATACCAAGCAGCAGATCCGGTTCCGCCGTGAACTGGTTAAAGCCAATCCGCAGGCATTTGCTGGAAACTCAAGTTACATGAATGCAGGCAGCAAACTGGTATTACCCCAATTTGCCCAACAGAAACCCGAATCCCGCATCCCCCGTGTAGCTCAGAAAGCCATTACGCCTGACCCACAGGATATCATTGGTAAAGTGGTTATTAATATTGGTGACCTGCAGGCTTCAAACAGAAGCGCGACCCGCCGATTATCACGCCATTCCGAGATCCTCAGCGGTGATACATTAAAAACATCCAAAAATGCCCGTGCACAAATTCGCCTTAAGGATGGCGCCCTGATTGCCTTACAACCGGATACCGAATTTAAAATTGAACAATACAATTTTAATGGCCAGGAAGATGGCACCGAACGGGGTATTTATGAACTGATTAAAGGCGGTTTCAGAACCATCACCGGTTTGATCGGGCATCGCAATAAACAGAATTACAAAGTGCGCACCACAGTCGCCACCATTGGAATCCGCGGCACCCACTATGGCCTGATGTTATGTGAAGCCAGTAGCTGTGCAGCGAATAATCTTGCCGATGGCTTATACGGTGGCGTAGTTGACGGCAGTGTAGCTGTTAACAATGGTACGGGTGAACAACTGTTTAATAATGATCAGTATTTCCATGTCGCCTCAGCAGAGACAACCCCCATTGAAACACTGGTGCCACCACCGGTATTCGACGGTACTCTGGCACAAACCAGTACTTCGACCAGCACTGATGCACAACGCCTGGCCGAAAGTCAGGTTGGTGTACAAACACCCACCGTCTTGCTGGAAAGCTCCGCCACTGATCCACTTAGAGTATTGAACACCACTGACAACACCAATCAGACATTTGCTATAGCAACCCAGGGCCTGCAGGCACCGACAGGCGCTGGCACCCTGATCGCTTTCAATCACCTCAATTCAGCAGGTAACAATGGTGTGAGCAGTTTTATACGTGCTGGCGGTAATGATCAGATCTTACTTCGCCTGCCACCAAGCCAGGCCGCTGAAGTACCTTTTTCATTACACGAAGAAGCCGTTAACCCATCCGTACAGGGATTTAATACCCATGATTTACTGGTGTCATCGACTGCTCAACTGAATGACTTTGGCACCAATCAGGCTCTAAATGTCATCTGGGGCCGCTGGACAGGCGATTTCAGCGCAACGGAAGACAACGTTGCCCTGCAAACCAAAGACAATCTGCACTTTGTGTACAGTGAAAATCTGACGCCATTGGCCAACCTTGGCGGCCTAACCAGCACAACGTTATATTCTTCATTTGTTACAGGAAGCGGTGGCACCTTGCCGACTGACACTTCAGGTGGTGTCGGCACTCAGACCAGTACATTTAATATCACCATGAATTTTGCCTCATCACAGATGACGCAATATACCGTCACAGCACCGACCACCAACATGAACATAGCCACTATCAATGCGGGCGCCACCACCGCAATTCCTTTTTCACAACTGAATGGCTTTGCTATTAGTGATCTGGGAACTACCTGTGATGGCGGCGGCGCTTTATGTACCGGAAATGCCAGTGTGGCCTTCGTAGGAACAGGGGCCGAAGCAGTATTAACCAGTTACACACTTGCGTCACCTGATGGCGCTATTGCAGTCAGTGGTGCCGGTCTGGCATTAGCAGCAACTCCACCACAATAAAACCTGTCAGATCGCAAGAAACCCGCAAAACCCACACAAATCTGTGTGGGTTTTCGTTTTTCAGACACCCGGCACACCTCCCAATACATGAAATTCCCACCGTTTTAAGGTATCCTCCCCACCCCTGATCTGATTTGTGACAACATCATGGCCACTATAAACGATTTCACCGACACAGAAACCTGGACTGTCGAGTCGACCCTGAGAGAACGCTGGGGCAACGACAACGGCATTGAACTGCAATACGCTGAAGCGGATATTCGACTCAATCCCGGAGACCGTGAAGCAACCACCTGCCCGGCCGTGCTCTGGAACTACAAGGGCTGTAATTACATTATTTTCAAAACCGGCCAGCGAAAATACCGTTGTCAGTTTTTTTACCGTGGCTACCAGCAATACGGTACCGGTATCCATGAATATAACGACATAGGTGACTGTATTATTTCATTGCTGCAGGTACAGGCAGACCATGCCCGTGACAACAATATGGAAGAAGAAAAAGGCCCTCAACGGGTCAGGGGACAAGCCATAGAATAAGCTGAATTCTGGTGACCATAAATAAGCTTGATTTGAGGATCAGTCTAGCTTGCGTCATTATTCGGTACAAAATTTGGGATATTACCCAGAAAAAGAATAATTTATTGACCACACACGTGGATATTGAGGAGTTCAAATGAGCGCAAAAAATGCATTTTATGCACAATCCGGTGGTGTAACTGCCGTTATTAATGCTTCTGCCTGTGGCGTTATCGAAACAGCACGCAAGCATTCTGACAAGATTGCCAATGTTTATGCAGGCCGTAACGGTATTATCGGTGCATTAACTGAAGACCTGATCGACACCAGCCTGGAATCAGCTGATGACATTGCTGCGCTGAAACACACGCCTTCCGGCGGTTTTGGCTCCTGCCGTTTCAAACTGAAAAGCCTGGAAGACAACAAGGCCGAATACGAACGTCTGATCGAAGTATTCAAAGCCCATGATATTGGTTACTTCTTTTACAATGGTGGTGGCGACTCAGCCGATACCTGTTACAAAGTTTCCCAGTTATCTGAAAAAATGGGTTTCCCGGTACAGGCTATCCACGTACCTAAAACAGTTGATAACGATCTGCCGATCACTGATAACTGTCCCGGCTTCGGTTCTGTTGCCAAATACATTGCGGTTTCTGCCCTTGAAGCATCTTACGATGTTCGCTCCATGGCTAAAACATCAACCAAAATTTTCGTACTCGAAGTAATGGGCCGTCATGCCGGCTGGATTGCAGCCGCGGGTGGTCTGATTGAAGACGAAGGTATTCCTGTTGTTATTCTGTTCCCTGAAGTGGAGTTTGATAAAGACAAATTCATGGCGAATGTAAAAGCCAAAGTTGAAGAACACGGTTTCTGCACCATCGTAGTTTCAGAAGGCACACACTGGCCTGATGGCAAATTCCTTGCTGAACAGGGTACACGTGATTCATTCGGTCATGCCCAGTTAGGTGGCGCAGCACCGGTTGTTGCCAACATGATCAAGGAAGCACTGGGTTATAAATTCCACTGGGCAGTTGCTGACTACCTGCAACGTGCAGCACGTCATCTGGCCTCTGCATCTGATGTTGAACAGGCGTATGCGCTGGGCGCAAAAGCTGTTGAGTTTGCCGTTGCCGGCAACAATTCCATCATGCCGACCGTTGTACGTACTTCAAACAATCCATACAAATGGGAAATTGGTCAGGCACCTTTATCTGAAGTAGCAAACGTCGAAAAAATGATGCCTATGGAATTCATCACTGATGATGGTTTCGGCATTACTCAGGCCTGTAAAGATTATCTTTACCCGCTGATTCAGGGCGAGGCATACCCTCCCTATAAATCAAACGGTCTGCCTGACTATGTAACACTGAAGTTACAGTCAGTTGCTAAAAAACTGCCTAACTTCGATTTATAAAAAAAACAAAAAAGCCGGAAACATTCTTCCGGCTTTTTTTATTCCAGAAAAATATGACATTAGAAAAAGCACGCGAAATCATTAAAGACCATGTTTTCATTGCTGGTGGCTACAACCAGACAGCAACAAAAATGGTGCTGGGCGAATTGAACAAAGATGCTGGCCAACAAGCAGTTGATCAGATCATTCGAGAGTTCAAACTTGATGAACTCTGGGGATTTATGCCCGGCACCCATTTCGATAGCGTGTACAAATAAATTCAATTGAATTTATGCCATCCTGCCTGGACCGGGATTCAGTATTCTGACTGCGTCTCGACTTATACAGGAATGGCATAATTAAACAGGAGAAGGTAATGCGATTAATTCTTTTAGGTGGTCCTGGTGCCGGTAAAGGCACACAGGCAAATTACATTAAAAATAAATACAACATTCCACAGATTTCAACTGGCGATATGTTACGTGCTGCTGTAAAAGCAGGCACACCATTAGGCATAGAAGCTAAAAAAGTAATGGATGCCGGTGGTCTGGTCTCTGATGATATTATTCTTGGTCTGATCGAAGAACGTATCAAAGAAGATGATTGTAAAAATGGTTTCTTATTTGATGGCTTTCCACGCACCCTGCCACAGGCCGATGCACTGAAAGCAAAAGTAGAAGTCGATGGTGTTGTTGAAATTGATGTTGATGATGCCGAAATTATTAAACGCATGTCAGGACGTCGTGTTCACCCTGCATCTGGCCGCACTTACCATGTAGTTTTTAATCCGCCAAAAACAGAAGGCAA
The DNA here is from genome assembly GCA_029881275.1 of Gammaproteobacteria bacterium. Lineage (GTDB taxonomy): Bacteria > Pseudomonadota > Gammaproteobacteria > SZUA-229 > SZUA-229 > JAPHQX01. Next base: position 17,011 of record JAOUMX010000052.1, read on the forward strand.
GGATGACGAAACAGGTGAAGACCTGATCCAGCGCGATGACGACAAAGAAGAAACGGTTAAAAAACGTCTTGATGTCTATCATGAGCAAACTGAACCATTGATCAATTATTATTCAACCTGGTCTACCTCTGCTGAAGCTGGTGCACCCAAATACATTAAGGTAAATGGTATTGGCAAAGTAGAAGAAATACGTGACCAGATATTTAATGCTTTGGGTTAATAATACAAGTGCAATAAAATATAATTACACTAAAAGGGCGATTAGATAATAATCGCCCTTTGTAATTTTAAATTAAAACAGCTCTGTGTGATCCAGGTCAGAGATGATTTTAATAAATCAGAATTATTGAAGTATAAACATCTAAATGGTGTACTCGAATAATACTTAGTCGTACTATTCGCATAGCCAAAAAGATGAAAAAGTAGAAAAAAGATTTGATGAAGGGATAATAC
>JAOUMX010000171.1 GCA_029881275.1 Gammaproteobacteria bacterium
CCTCATCTTGCAGATGCCGGTAGAAGCCGTCAAGCAAGCGTGCATTTACGTTGTCTGCATTGTCCAGTAAATTTGAATATAGTGATGGGTGTTTAAACATGCTCATACCAATTATCCAGTCAAAACCTGAAATCAATTTTAAGTGATCTGACTCTATGGTGTAAAATAGATATCTCTTATTGAAGTTAAGTGGCTTCTATTGATGGTCGAAAAATCGAATAAACGTGATGTAATCTATACACAGACGCTTGAGAAAGTGGCTGATTTTGTATTTGATGAAAATGTCGTTCAGGTTTTCAAGGATATGATTGGCCGATCCGTGCCGGGTTACGGCTCGCTGATATCAATGATGCCCGTTCTGGTTAAAAAATATGTAAAGCAGAATACCCGTTGTTATGATCTGGGCTGCTCTCTGGGTGCGGTAACGCTGGCCATGAGGCATTCAATAACGGCCGAGGCAGTCAAAATTGTTGCCATTGATAATTCTCCTGCCATGGTTGCAAAATGCAGAAGTTATATTGCTGGCGATAAAGCCAAAATTCCTGTTGAGATTAGATGTGAAGACATTCGGAATACTGTGATTAAGAATGCGTCATTCGTAGCGTTGAATTTTACTTTGCAATTTATCGAATTGGATGAGCGCACATCAGTGATTGAGGAAATTTATAATGGTATGAATGATGATGGTGTTTTATTAATATCAGAAAAAATATCATTTGATAATGAGGTCGAGCAGAAATGGATGACTGATTTGCATATCGAATTTAAAAAAGCGAATGGTTATAGTGATATGGAAATTAGTCAGAAGCGAACAGCGCTGGAGAAAGTGCTGATTCCAGAAACAGAAGCACAGCATATAAAAAGATTAAAAGCAGCAGGTTTCAAAAAAATTATGGTCTGGTTTCAGTGCTTTAATTTTATTTCTATACTGGCTGTGAAGTAATGAGTTATCAGTCATTGTTTAAATTATTACTGGGGACTCAGCTGGAGCCATGGCTGGATACCATTGAACAGCAGATTGATACGGGCTTAAGTGGAATTCGGCACGGTGAATTGCCAAAATGGCAAAAAGTATTGAGTGAATTGCCTGAAATAGAAGTTGATCAGGTTAATCTGGATGCGCCCACTATTACTGTCACAGCAAAGCAGAAACTGGATGAAAATAAAAAAAATGAATTAAAAGCCTTATTGCAGCAGCTAATGCCCTGGCGTAAAGGTCCTTATTGTATTCATGGTGTCGACATCAATACTGAATGGCATTCGGACTGGAAATGGGATCGTTTGAAAGATCATATTCTACCGCTGGCAGATCGAACCATACTCGATGTCGGTTGTGGTAATGGTTATCATGGCTGGCGTATGCTCGGTGAACAGGCAAAGCTGGTTATTGGTATAGATCCGTCACCATTATTTGTAATGCAATATCAGGCCGTTCGACATTTTATGGGTGAATATCCATTATATGTTTTGCCGCTCGGCATAGAGCAATTACCTGAAAAAATGCGAGCATTTGATACCGTGTTTTCCATGGGTGTTCTTTACCATCGCCGTTCTCCCATTGATCATCTTTTACAATTAAGAGATTGCCTGCAAGCCGGTGGCCAGTTAGTGCTGGAAACGCTGATTATAGAGGGTGATAAGAATCAGGCGCTATTACCAGAGGATCGTTATGCAAAGATGCGTAATGTCTGGTTTATTCCCAGTGCTGAAGCAATCTGTCACTGGCTAAAACGGTGTGGATTTAAAGATGTCATGCTGGTCGATGTTAATACAACATCAATTGAAGAACAGCGAACCACTGACTGGATGCCGTATGAATCGTTAGTGAATTTTCTTGACCCGGATGATCATTCATTAACCATAGAAGGTTACCCTGCGCCAAAGAGAGCAGTGTTCACAGCGATTGCACCCTGATGTAATGATATGTTTATGCAGTTAACAAATTGGTTAAGCAGGCATTCATGGGTAAAGATTATTTTGCAACTGATGATTGTATTAATCGTCTATAGCGGAATTCGTACCTGGCAGCAGAGAGATGTCATTAATGGCAAGGCGCCCAATATTCAGGGTTATCTATTAGATAATCAGAATATAGAACTCGATCAGCATCTGGGTGAACCTGTGCTGGTTTATTTCTGGGCAAGCTGGTGTCCTGTATGTAAGATGACAGGGGGTAGTATTGATTCAATTGCAAAAGATTATCAGGTAATAACCATTGCGTCATGGTCAGGAGATGCTGCCGCTGTGCGGGAATATCTTCAGGATAATCGTTTAACAATGCCCGTGCTGGTTGATAATGAGGGGCGATGGGCCAAACAGTATGGCATTAAAGGTGTACCAACCAGTTTTGTAATTGACAGGGCAGGTGAGATTCAGTTTATAGAATCGGGATATACAACTGAAGTTGGACTAAGGTCACGTTTGTGGTGGCTAACAAAAAAAGGCTAAACTATAAATCATTATTAATGATATATCGGGTTAATGTTAATGGATACTAATATGATTACTGCTCAGGATGTTTCTACATTATCAGCATTATTTCAAAAGCGCGTTGCAAAGACACCAGACAAGCATGCATACCGTCAATATGATGTCGGTAGTCAGCAATGGACATGCTCAACCTGGAAAGAAATGGCAAATGAAGTCGCCAGATGGCAGGCCGGTTTTGAAAAAGAAGGGTTGAAGGCAGGTGACCGTGTTGCTGTTATGTTAAGCAATAGTCGTGAATGGGTTGTGTTTGATCAGGCTGCCATGGGTCTGGGTCTGGTCACCGTGCCTTTGTATGTAGAAGACCGGGCAGAGAATGTTGCCTATATTATTAATCACGCCGATGTTCAGTTGTTATTCGTGCAGGATAAACCACAGTGGAAACGATTATTAGCCAGTCATGTGGATCTGGGTAACTTAAAACGTATTATTAGTATTACCCGAATTTCTGTAGATGATGAGCCCGATGATCCGCGTATGGAATCCTTATCTGACTGGTTGTTTGGGTTGCAGGGTAATTTACAAACACGGGAAGTAGATCCTGAGAGTCTGGCCAGTATTGTTTATACCTCTGGCACTACAGGACGATCCAAGGGCGTGATGCTATCGCATAAAAACATGTTGTCTAATGCATTTGCTGCTATGCAATGTAATGTGTGGTCAGATGAAGAAGTTTTTTTATCCTTTCTTCCACTATCTCATATGTTTGAGCGTACCGCAGGTTATTACATGGCCATGGCCATGGGCGCTGAGGTTGCTTATGCTCGATCTATACCGCAATTAGGTGAAGATCTGGTTACAATCAGGCCAACGGTGCTGGTTTCCGTGCCACGTATTTATGAGCGTGTCTATGCAAAAATTCAGGATGGTTTAAAAGCCAAATCCGCCATCGCAAAATATTTATTTAATAAAGCTATTAATGTTGGCTGGTGTAAATTTCAGTATGAGCAGGGTAGAGGCAGGTGGCATCCGAAGCTGTTGTTATGGAATATTCTGGAAAAACTGGTTGCAGGTAAGGTACTGGAAAAACTCGGTGGTCGCTTGCAGGTCGCTATCTGTGGTGGTGCGGCTTTATCAGAAGATGTGGCAAAATTATTTATTGGTTTAGGTTTGCCATTAGTACAGGGGTATGGATTAACTGAATCCAGTCCGGTGATTGCGGTTAATCGCCGGGAAGATAATATTCCATCCAGTATTGGTACAGTGTTACCCGGTGTAAAGGTGCGTATAGGTGAAAATGATGAACTGCAAAGTTTCAGTGATTCATCAATGCTCGGTTACTGGGATAATGAACAGGCAACAAAAGACAGTTTTACAGATGATGGCTGGTTAAAAACCGGCGATAAAGCACGCATCGATGATGATGGACATATTTATATAACGGGTCGATTAAAAGATATTATTGTACTGGCGAATGGTGAAAAAGTGCCGCCAGCTGATATGGAAATGGCTATAGCACTTGATCCTTTATTTGATCAGGTAATGATACTCGGCGAAGCAAAACCTTACTTAACGGCAATTGTGGTATTAAATCCGGATGCCTGGTCTGATTTTGCAGTTGGTATGAGTATTCATCCGGAGGCACCAGATGCATTATCCAAACAGGGTGTTGATAAGGCTATATTGCAACGTATTGCTGCTCGATTAAAATATTTTCCCGGTTATGCGCATATCAGACGCTGTACTGCTACTCTCCAGCCCTGGACGGTTGATGATGGTTTATTAACGCCAACGCTAAAAGTTAAACGCCCTAAAGTCATGGAAAAATTTGCAAAAGAAATTGAGGGTATGTACAAAGGGCATTAATGAACGCTGATACGGAATTACCCGCAGGAAAAATACCGGTCATACGCGTGCCGGCAACACCTACAAAAGCTAATAAGGGTGGTAGTATCTTTGGTGGCTGGATTATGGCGCAGGTGGATATAGCCGGTAGTATTCCGGCCGAGCTGCGCGCAAAAGGCGCCATAGTCACCCGTGCTGTGGATTCTTTTGAGTTTAAAAAGCCGGTATTTGTGGGTGATCTTATTAGCTGTTATGCTGAAATAGTTGCAGAAGGGCGCACCTCAATTACTGTCAAGGTTGATGTTTACGCGCAAAGAATGAGTAAAGGTGTAGTCGAAACTGTCATGGTAACCGAAGCCAATCTGGTTTATGTAGCCATTGATCAGAATGGTAAACCCCGGGCATTG
>JAOUMX010000053.1 GCA_029881275.1 Gammaproteobacteria bacterium
ACGATTCAGACGCAGGCGTAATTGCTCGGCCCAGTGTAAATAGTGTTGTGCCGGTGGATGATCTTCGGGTAACCAGAAAATGCGATCACGACGGACAAACTGGTTGAGCTGGTGTTCCTGTTCGCGGCCTATGCCGGCTGCATGAAATTGATCACTGTCGGTATCCTTGATATCGAGAAACAACGTCTGTAGCTCTGTGACGGTGAAGACATCGTGAAGAATGATATAACCCTGATTGCGCAGGGCGCTGATGATGCGGCTAAAAACATCATTGTTGTCTGTGTCTGGTGTGGATAGTAGTGAGGTCATACCGGCGGCAGTCGCTTGGACAAAAAGTCTTGCATCTTTATATATTAATTTCGAGTTGTGGAAAACATTTATTTGCTGATGAATGTTTTCAATTGATTAGCTGAAAGAGTCGGCGTCAGCTAATAATGGTCATTTGTTAGCAAGTTATTTGTTGTATTGCCTGGCCGCAGGTAATTTATTTAATTGAGAATGTGTCAGTTGTGCTATGTCAGATATCAAATGAAACAGGACATATGAAATCGGTCATAAACGTATAGTCTTTAAATCGTTGCAGGGAAGCTGTCATTGGAGCAGACCACATTTTCCTTAAGCTGTCAGATAAATGTTCTGAACAAATAAGGGTGGTCTGTCCCTGATTTTCCTGCTGACAGCTTATCTGCCATAGCCGGGCGGTGGTGGGAAAGCGCCAGGTTGGCCATAGTAGCCATTTGGTGCGCCATAAGCCGGTGGTGGGTAGCACCCTGAGCACCATAACCTGCTGGTGCATAGCCTCCACCGTGTGGATTGCCGTAACCATTACCATAACCCGCCGGTGCATAACCGCCATTATATGGATTGCCATAACCATGGCCGTAGCCATTTCCATTTCCGTATCCATTTCCTCGTCCGTTGCCGTAGCCATTGCCATTACCACGGCCGTTGCCGCTCATGCTAAAGCCAAAATTTCCCTGACCGCTACCATCGGATGAGCCGTAATTGTTATTGCCGCCGGAACCATTTCCCCAGGCGTAGACATTATTGATGCTGGCAAGTGCAATTGCTGCGCTGATAATGCTGAGTTTGATAGTTGTTTTCATTTGCTTTCCTTTGTGTTGGATAAATCGTCTGTGGTGCTTGTGTTCTTGGCCGAACGACAAATGCAGCAAGGTTTGATGGTATGACGATATCCGATACATCGGATCGTAAATCAGGAAGCCACTGAAGATGTTATGCGGTCAGGCTGTTGCCTGTTTGATTTCAGTGTAACAGGTATATAAAAAAAGATTCATAAAATTAACCAGATGAGGTGATGACAAATAAAAAGGTCTGGAGTCAACTAACAATGTCAGTCAGTTTCAACTGTCATTGACCTGTTTAGCTGGATGACTTCGACCCTTTGAGTACATTCATGGAGGAGGTTTAATTCTCGCTGGCCACCAGCATAGGATCAGGTTCTTCGGGTTGTCTGAGTTTGCTATCAAGCAGGAAGCAGGCGAAAGGAATGACGGAAGCAAACAGTACCAGGGTCCAGAACAGGACAGACCAGTTCTGTTTGTGGCTGACTAATAGTGAGACAGTGACATAGGTCAGCCAGAGTACGCCATGGGTCATGCCTACCTGCCAGACAATATCAAAATACCCAAACTGGTATTTTGCCGGCATGGCAATCAATAACAGGATGAGAAGTGAACTGCCTTCGATCAGGCTTAATTTTCTAAAAATATTCAACATAGTTATTTTCTCCTGAAACTCGGCGGTCAGGAAAATTATAGTTGATGATGAAATCTATTACCGGTCTCAATCTGTGATCTGTTTAAAAAGATACACATTAACGAACCACCCAAATGAGTCAATATCAGAACAAATTATTTTCAGTTTCTGACAGCCTGTCACTAATCTCATGTATTTAACCTGTTAAACTACTTTTTTTAGTCCTTCAGGAGCAACTATGGGAATTAAATTTTTATTATTAACTTTAACGCTATTGTTTTAATTATCAGCCTGTAAGGTGACCGGTATTAAAGGTGAAATTGGTAATGTAAAAGTTGAAGCAAGTGAAAAAAGTGATAAAAATGAGAAATCATCCGGCGTTTTCTGTCCTCCAGGACAGGCCAAAAAAGGAAATTGCTAGATTGAAGGATTCAATCTAAGGATTCAATCGGGTAGATTAAGCAAAGGGGTTGGAGTCAAGTGTTAATACTGGCAAGGGTGAAATGTCATCGCTTTCTTTTATTTGACTCCGCTCCTTTTAATTGAATAATAGGGGATAAGCCTCGTTTTTCATAAAAGGGATAATAGCGGTTTGTCACTGTTGTTGCTGTTTTTGCAGGTGTTACACTTATGGGGCATGCAGGAGGGCTGTATATCTTTTCTCATTTAAAATGGAGGCCAGTTATTATGCATAGCCAGGTGGCAAGTATCCTGAATCACTTATGGATTATCTCAGCGATCTTTCATGTGCCGGTAACAGGAGGCTAACAGTATGTTGGAAAATCACAAGGTAAAAGATATTTACGTAAAAATTGGTGATTACCCGAATATTTCGGAAGATATACCGATTGGTAATGCTTTCCATATGATGCATAACGTTCTGGGCGATGCTCATAAGTATCGCAGTATCCTGGTTCTGGATTCTGGCAAGCGTTTAAAAGGGTATTTATCTTTACGTGACCTGATACGTGCGGTCGGGCCTGATTATCTGCATAAAAAGCGCCCGGATGTAAAAGGTCATCAGCCATTCGATTTTGTTGGTCTGAATCAGGATCTGAGTGCGCTCTCGTTACTCTGGCAGGAAGGTTTTTCAGTTGAACAGCTTCAGAGTGAGGCCAAAAAGCCGGTAAGTGAGTATATGACCCTGATAGAAGATCAGGTCAAACTTGATGATCCGGTGGCAAAAGCACTTTACCTGATGCTGGTAAAAGATATCCTGATGATACCGGTTGTTGAAGATGGCATTGTCGTGGGTGTCATTCGTCTGGTCGACCTGTTTGAGTGTCTGGCCGAGAATGTTAAAAAAGTATGGGGTCCTGGACAGGAGTAGGAGAGGGTTATGTCAGAATCACCTGAAGATCAAAAAATAGAATTTACCATCAGTATTCCGGTGATTGATCTTAAGCGCATCATTTTTATTTCGCTTGGGTTATTTCTTTTCTTCTGGCTTTATTTAGCTGATCCTTTGCCTGATGCAGTCGATCCCATGGGTGAACGTTTTCCTTTATCGGCTGAGGGTAAGGCGGCAATCGCCCTGTTTTTGTTAGCGGGTACCTGGTGGGTGTTTGAGGTCGTGCCGATTGGTGTGACCAGCCTGGCAATCGGTGTGATACAGGCGCTGTTTTTAATTCGCCCGGCCAAGGAAGCTTTTAATGATTTTATGGATCCGTCGGTGCTGTTTATTTTTGGCTCACTGGTTATCGGTATGGTGTTTACCAAAGTCGGCCTGTCGCGACGTCTGTCGTACAAGATGTTAACTATCGTCGGTGAAAAAACCAGTATGATTTACCTGGGGTGTTTTTTTGTTACCGCAGTGTTGACACATTTTATGGCGCATACTGCTGTGGCTGCGACCATGTTTCCGATACTGATGGCCATTTATGCGTTGTACAGTGAAAGCGGTAAACCGACTAAATTTGGCAAGGGTCTGTTTATTGGAATGGCCTTTGTCGCCGGGGCTGGCAGCATGATTACCCTGCTCGGTGCGGCACGTGGTGCGGTCGCCATTGGATTCTTTAATGATATTGTGGAACGCAATGTTTCATTTTTTGAATTGAGTTATTACATGTTCCCGGTTGGCTGGATAATGGTGTTTCTGTGCTGGGTCATGATGATGATTATGTTTAAGCCAGAAAAGGCGGCGATTCCCGGTCTGCGTGAAAAAGCACAGCGCCTGTATAAAGAAGCGGGTCCGATAACCCGCGATGAAATTTTTGTTGGTCTTGTTGTGCTGGCCGTGATTGTTACTTTGTCTTTGAAGTCTTTCATTCCTGAAATGGCCTTCATTGATAAAACATCAGTGGTGCTGCTCTCAACGATTATCTTCTTTATGTTCAGAATTCTGACGATTAGTGAACTGGAACAGGTCCCATGGAATATCGTCTTGCTGTTTGCGGGTGCCATGAGTATTGGTTTCTGTTTATGGGAAACCGGTGCCGCCAAATGGCTGGCGATTAACTGGCTGGCTATGTTCAAGGAGGCTAACTGGTTTGTATTTGTACTCGGCATTGCATTTTTTATTATGGTTATGACCAATTTTATTATGAATGTGGCAGCGATTGCTATTTCCTTGCCCGTGGCTCTGGTTATAGCGCCCTATTTAGGTGTGGCTCCTGATGTCGTATTGTTTTCAGCGCTTATTGTTTCCGCCTGTCCGTTTCTGTTGCTGGTGGGTGCAGCACCTAATGCGATTGCGTATGACTCCAGGCAATTTTCAACTGGACAATTTTTTATGGCAGGTATACCCGCCAGTGCTGTATTAATGGCGGTGGTTGCTTTTGCTGTAGGTATAATCTGGCCTATGATGGGTATGCCCATTACTCTATGAAACGGGGACAGGTCGTTTTTAGATTTGTCTCTTTTTTTCAATGAGTAGTATTGAACACATCAGGTAATAGACGGGTTTTTTGTCCCGTTTTCTCATCTCGCTAGACGTTTTTAGAACAAAGGTTTATTAATACTCACATGAGTGTAAGGATTACATCATGTTCAGCATTGTTAAATATTGTTTAATCATTTTATATCTGTTCATCCCAACTGTGGTGGTTGCAGACAGGGATGACAACAGCGACGACAGTGCTTCGTTTTCTTTCTTTGATCTTGAACGGCGTAAAGATCAATATTCAAAAAGTCCCGGTTACGCGGTGTTTCCCTATCCCTACAGTCTGCCCGGCATCGGCTCGGGTCTGGGGCTGGTGGGCGGTAGCCTGAATATGGCGGATGGTTATACTGATGCCTACGTCATTCTGTTGGGCGGCGAAGTGAAAGGTGTGGCCGGTGGCATAGCGGATATTCATCTGGTTCCACAACGGCTGATTCTGGATCTGGGTTACAGTGACATCAGTAAAGTTCAGATCATGAATTTTAGCGGGCGAGGCATGGACACCGACAAGGATGATTTTCGTCTGCTCGATCTCAATGACACGGTGTATTACGGTGGGCGCGTGACGGCAACTTTTTTTGAGCGTCGTTTTGAAGTCTATGGTGGTCTGTATAAAGGTGAGTCACAGCTGGACAGCATTCGCGACAAGGATGGCAATATTATTGTTGCGGCACAGGGCGCGGTGCGGGAATCGGTTAAAAACATGCTGATCGGTGCGCGACTGGATTTAACCGATGATTATGCTGATCCACGTCGGGGTTTTCGCTTAAATATGACCCGTTATTCATCACCCACCAGTGATTCCGGGCCGGATTTTTATTTTATGGATTACAACATGAGTGTCTACCTGCCGGTGGGTCGCTACAGCACGCTGGCATTCAATGTGTTGCGCTCCGATGCCAGGGTAAAGCAGCCGGGGGAAACTGATTCCGTTGTGCTTCAGGCGGAGCAGGGTATCAACTGCACTGATCCCACGCTCACCGCGCAGGAACAGCAGTTCTGTCTCGAAGTGATTAACAATACCATTGCCCATAATACCTATGGCACGGCCACCTCGCTGGGCGGTTTCAGTTATCTGCGTTCCTATCCTCAGGGACGTTATAACGCTGCCCATACCCGGTTTTATGGCAGCGAGTTTCGCTGGAATCTTACTGATGAATTTACACCGTTTGATCTTTTTGTCATGAAAGATGTGCGCACAGCCATGCAGGTGGCATTCTTCCTTGAATTCGGCAGCACTGCCGATACTCGCAGTCACGTCGGCGATACCTGGCGTGAATCCTATGGTGTTGGCTTGCGCATGGTGACGGCATCCGGTGTGGTATTTCGTGCAGATTTTGCTTACGGTCATGAAGGCTTTGAACCGCAGATATTTATCGGTTATCCATGGGAGCTTTAAAACTCTGTTTGTAGAAATAAGCAGAAAGATTTACTATGAAATTACTGAGTGTTAATCATTTATTAATGATTGGACGATGTGGTAGTTGAGCTAGATCAGTCTGTACATAAAAAATATAAAGAATAATAAAAGCTGGCGTTTGTTTTGATAATTACAGGAGTAGTTTATGAAAATCGTTCAATCAATTCTGGCAGTTTCATTACTGGCGATAGCCACAGCATCAAATGCAGATAACCGCTTTTTTGCTGAAGCGGGCATTCATTTTGGTGGTGATAATCTGGTAACAGTTGCTTTTATTGGAGGAGGTAGCGAATCGATTAATGCAGGCGAGTTGTTATCTGGTTCGGTTGGTATGATATCCGATATCAGTGAAAGTCTTAAGCTCAGGGCGTCTATTGGTATTAAGTTTGATGCAATTTCAGCTGTTAATGGTGATATTAGTTTTACACGTTTTCCTCTGGAAGGCATGCTGTTTACTAATAATGCCGAAGGGTTCAATTTTGGTGCCGGCATCACGTATCATCTTGCACCGGAACTTGATGCAAGTGGTCCAGTACTGAGTGGTAATGTCCCTTTTGATGATGCACTGGGTTTTGTTGCAGAAGTAGATTATTTATTGAGTGAAAAAGCCTATCTTGGGTTTAAGCTAACATCAATAGACTATGAAATAGAAAATGCATTTCCCGGCACGCCGGCTGTTGATGGCAACAGTTTTGGTATCGTGATTGGAGTCAGTTTTTAAATCAGCAGCGGCAGAAAATTGACAGGCTCTTTTCCGGGTTACAATTTTACAGTGTGGTAGTTAAATTTCATTTGCCTGGTTAATTGTAATTTTGTTTAAACAGTTTCTGAATGTGTTTGATTTTTTCTATGTTGTCGATTAAGGCATTAACACAATCCTCATCAAGTGTGTCCCCCGCCATTTGTTTGAGGGTTTGAATGGCTTCGTCATTACTCCAGGCCTTTTTATACGGACGTGAACTGGTGAGCGCATCAAAGATATCCGCAACAGCGATAATGCGTGCCTCGAGTGGAATATCGCCATCTTTTATTCCAGACGGGTAGCCATTGCCATTAATGGTTTCGTGATGTGATTTAACAATGTTACGCAGCACATCGATATATTGAATATTCTTTAGTCCAAAGTTATCGAGAATCTCATTAATCATTTTATATCCTTTATGAGCATGAGTTTTCATAATGGCTGTTTCATGATCATCAAGTTTTCCTGGCTTGAGTAAAATATGATCAGGAATGGCGATTTTTCCTATGTCATGTAATGGCGAAAACATAAAGATATGTTCGATGTAATCATCATCAAGATTGTATTTGTCTGCCAGTGAGCTGGCGATAAGGCGGCTATAGCGTGACATGCGATCTAGGTGGCTGCCGGTTTCAGGGTCGCGTGCATGGGTGATGCTGCCGGTTGTTTTAACTGCAGCCGCTAACGTACTAATAGAAGAAAGTTCGTTTATGACAGTTAAGGAAATAATGTGGCCATAAATATCAATCTGTTGTAAAGCTTTTTCAGTGAATACATCTTTTTCATAGGAGTTGAAAAAGATAAAGCCAAAAAATTCACCGTTATTAAACATCGGTAATGTATAGCTGGCAGCATAGCCGCTACGACCGATTCGTCTGGTATGCTCACGTTGCCCATCTTCAAAGGTGAGCAGATTATTGATGACACGTGGTAAACCTTTTTCCAGTAGTTGTTTTAGTGAAGGTGCATTGTCGATCGAGGTTTGATAATTGGGTAGAGGGTTTTTATTATCACTGCTGTGTAAATAGGTTTTAAGAATTTTAGTATCAGGGTCATATATGGCAATAGAAATACGATCTATAAAGGGAAATGTTTTGCGAAGGGATTTGTGTGCGCTGATTATTTTTTCACGTAAGGGTGCATGCTTATTAAGATCTTCGAGAGTATCGCGATGTTCTGACATGGTTCACCTGGTAGATATCGTATATCATTAATTATAGTATGGTTTGAAAGGATGGTGTATGTCCAGCCAGGTAAGGTAGCTGGAATGCCAATCGTGACGGCCCATATAACAGAGATGACTAAGCCGCCTGTTTATATGTGCAGGTTATTGGTATGCAAAATTAATTTTCCTGTCAGGCTGTTAATTTCAATATGTTTCTCCTGGCACTGATAATGTAGAGCGATGAAATAAAAACAGGTAGGTTAGATGCTATTTAATTTTCTTTATGACATGTTCTTTTCGCGCTTCGATTAATTTAACTCAGCGTTTATTATCAGTTATTACCGATAAAGTAATATACTTCGAAGCGCGTTATACTTGTTTTATTCAAGATACCCAGGGGTTTTAATCATGTGCGGCATTTGCGGTGAATTTCGGTTTGATGGTCGTGCGCCTGATCTGGCGTTGACACATCGTATGATGGCCCGGCTGGAACGTCGCGGACCGGATCATGGTGGCAGTTTTTCCGATGGGCCGGTGGCGCTGGGACACAGGCGGCTGGCAATTATTGATTTGTCAGAGCATGCCAATCAGCCCATGGTGGATCAGGAGCTGGGTCTGGCACTGGTGTTTAATGGCACTATTTATAATTTCCCTGCACTGCGTTCTGAATTGCAGGATAAGGGTTATCATTTTTTTTCCAGCGGGGATTCTGAAGTTATTCTTAAAGCCTATGCGGAGTGGGGTGAGGCCTGTGTCGAGCGGTTACATGGTATGTTTGCCTTTGCTATCTGGGATATGCGTAAACAGAGTTTAATGTTAGGGCGCGATCGTATGGGTATTAAGCCGTTGTATTACACATTTAACGGCCAGCGTGTACGTTTTGCCTCGAATGTTCAGGCACTGCTTGCCTGCGGTGATATTGATACCTCGATTGATGCCATTGGTCTGCATCATCAATTGACGCTGCATGCGGTGATTCCCGCACCACACACAATATTAAACGGCGTAAAAAAAATACGTCCGGCACATACTTTATGCTTTAAGACAGATGGCAGTTGTCATGAGCAACAGTACTGGCATCTGAATGCGACACGGCCAGATAAAAAAATGGATGAGCAGGACTGGGTTAATGCTATTCATGACAGTCTGAAATCTGCCGTTGAAAAACGCAAAACCATTGCCGATGTGCCGGTAGGCGTGTTGCTTTCCGGTGGCCTTGATTCCTGTCTGCTGGTTGGTCTTTTGTCCGAGGCCGGTGTGGGTAATTTAAAAACCTTTACCGTTGGTTTTGAAGATCAGCCAGAAGAAAAGGGTAATGAATTCGAATTTTCTGATCAGGTGGTGGAAAAATTTGGCACAGAGCACCATAAGTTTTTTATTCGCAATGACAGGGTGCTGGATTATTTGCCCGACGCGGTGGATGTCATGGCTGAACCAATGGTGGGTCAGGATGCAGTGGCTTTTTATATGCTTTCTGAGCAGGTTTCGAAACACGTTAAAGTGGTACAGAGTGGTCAGGGTGCGGATGAAGTGTTTGCCGGTTATTTCTGGTACCCGCAAATGCATGAGGCCGAGGGTGAAGATGATGTGGATCGTTTTGCCTGCCGGTATTTCGATCGTGACCATGAAGAATATTTGCAAACCGTGGCACAACAGTATCAGGGCGATGATCACACCGGTAAATTCATTTCAAAATGTCTGGCCGAAGGCAATGCCGATGAGTATCTGGATAAGGTATTGCGTCTGGATGTGACCACACTGATCGTTGATGATCCGGTAAAGCGTGTTGATAATATGACCATGGCCTGGGGACTGGAGGCGCGTGTTCCCTTTCTTGATCATGAATTAGTTGAGCTCGCTGCCAGCATGCCACCGGAGATGAAATTACAAAGTCACGGCAAGCATGTTTTAAAAAAAATCGCCCGGGGGTTGATTCCAGATCCGGTAATTGATCGACCCAAAGCTTATTTTCCAGTGCCGGCGTTAAAATATGTGCGTGGCGAGTTTTTGCATTTCATGAAAGAAATTTTACACAGTGATGCGGCAAAACAACGCGGTCTGTTTCAACCGGCTTATGTAGAAAAGTTACTTGCCGAACCGGAAAAATATCATACCCGTTTACAGGGCAGTAAGTTGTGGCATCTGGCGCTGCTGGAAATGTGGTTGCAGCGTAATGTAGATGGCATTGGATGATAGCTGCGATTACTTCATTGCTGTGTTCCTTGTGATGCAGCATTGTTATTGTGAGGATGGTTTTGGCGATATGGCATGCCCGAGTGTATGTGCAAATATTAATAAGCACTAATACATTTATGCAGGGCTGTTCAGTTGTGAGCAGAAGACGTGCAATCTCTTGTCATAGATCAATCATCTTTCTTAATGCCCCTGTGGTTTATTGTCGATAACTTGAATACCTGTTATTTATAGGCCTAATTTATCGACGTATGTCTTTAAATAAAACAATTCCAGGTGTTTGAGGTGATTCCCCTTTGTTATTAATTCAGCTTCGTAATCTGATCTTATGTTTATGTGTGTGTTACGCAGGGCTGAGTTTTGCTAATGAAAAACCGAATGCGCCAAACGATATTCCAGGCGCTGTTAGTGTCACTGCAGAAGAAGTAATTAAACTTGTTTTTTCTAATCCCGATCTGGTCGTCATTGATTCACGAAAAAATACAGAGTACCTCAAGGGGCATATCGAAGGTTCTGTTAATATTTTAAATACCGAGTTGACAGCAGACGAACTGGCAAAATACCTGAAGGATAAAACGACGGCTGTTTTGTTTTACTGCAATGGTGTTCGTTGCATGCGCAGTTCTGATTCCGTTAGAAAAGCGCTGGACTGGGGATACAGTAATGTATTCTGGTTTCGAGGTGGCTGGGATGAATGGACCGATAAACGTTTTCCTGTTATTACCGGTAAGTAACAGTTAATGCGTATTGAGTCATTGTCTATAAAGATGGCAACGATAACGATTTTTTTTATGATCGGTATATTTGCTGTTGTTCTTTCATTGCTGGCAGGTGCTTATTTTAAACAGTCTGCACTGGACGCGCAGATGAATAGTTTGTCTCGCGTTATTGAAGTAGCAACTGATGAAATGTTCAAGGATGTCAGGGCCAATACCTTTGATCTGGGTATGCGTCTGGCCTATAGCCGTGAATTAATTGATGCCTTTGTCAGCGTCAAAGAAGCGGATGGCTATGCCCAGCTGGTTAACCTGCTGGATGATCCATTTATTAATGGCTTTGTTGGCTTTCAGAAAATTAATCTGGAAAAGATCAGGATTTATAATCTCAAGCTTGAATTTGTTGCAGAAAGCAACAGGGGTATTGTGCTTGCAGATAAAAATCTGGATCACCATCTGCGGCAGCAGATTTCAAAGCAGCATGGCATTGACCGTTTAAAAGCCATGGATGATTTATGGATGTCATCGAAGGGGCCTTTGTATTCTACACTGGTGCCGATTGGTGGCTTGCGTATTCTGGGTTATCTGGAAATTATTATTAATCCCGCCCATAATCTTCCCGAGATTGCAAAAATCACCAAAACACCGGTGAGTGTTTTTTCCAGTTCAGGTCATCCTGTTAATATTTCTGATCAGGCGATAAAAGAATTTCTTCCCGTTAAATATACTTTGTTAACCTCGGATGGTGAGCCTGCCTATCGCATTGTCGGTTATGAGAATGTTGATAAGTTAAATCAGGAAATGGGCACTACGCAAATCATAACCACGATTGGCTTTCTGGTTTTGACTGTGCTGGTGTTGTTGTTTGCTTTAAGGTTGTTTCATCGTTTTCTGTTCAGTCCGGTTAGCCAGATGATTGTTGATATGGAGCAGGTGGCCCATGGTAATCTGGATTTAACCGTCAATAAAAAAGGCCTAAAAGAGTTTTATATTCTGGCCGAAGCATTTAACCTGATGGCAGATCAGGTAAAAATGCGAACCAATGAATTACGTGATTCGCAGAATCGTTTGTTGCATCTTCTCGATCTGGATAACAGTGCTATTTTGTGTTTTGGTAACAAGAATGATGTTGTTTATTTTAATCAGGGTGCCAGTGATTTTTTTGGTTACTCAAATGATGAAATGAATGATCTGGAGTTTTCAGATCTGTTTGCTGATGATGTTGACTCCCTGTTGCAGCAGATGAGCGAGTCCAGTATTCAGGTTATATCAAAAGCACGGTTACAGTGTTATGCAAAAAACGGCAGTGCTTTTTACAGTGATGCCATTATGAACCGGCTGAGTGTAATGGGTGAATCGGGTTTTGCTGTGGTGCTGAATTCCATGCCCGTGAGTGAAAATGAAATCATTGAACAAAACCTGGAACAGGCTACTGCGCCGGATGAGCAGGGCATGAAAGAAGTCGAGCAGTCGTTAAAAAGAATACTGGAAATTGCCAGTAACAATCCCGGCCTGCTTCTAGGTGTTGAAGGTTCTGATTTGTTGCAGGCACAGCTCGTTGGATTGAATACGGCTAAAACCCGGTTACGGGAACAGGCGGTGAGTGTCATGCATTCTGCACTGGCCTGCTGGGAACATGATCTGGGTAGAAGTAAACTGGATCTGGCCGAGACGAGTAAAATATGGCCGGTGTATATTGATAAATCCACGCCGACGACGCGTACCATGGATAAATATTTACATATTGATAGCTGCCCCAAAAATCCCCGTTGTCAGCGTGTGGTGGATACCGCCGAATTTGTTTTAAAACAGCTGGGCGATCAGAGAACGTCCCATCAACAGAAGTTAGTTCATGCGTTACAGCTTTTTCGCCAGTCAATATCGGGCGTTTAGAAAGTCAGGATTTTCCCTTCCATGGTACGAGAAAATTTTCGGCTCTGCGCATTAAAAGATCAATGCTATACCCGATGATGCCAATCACAATAATGCCCATAATTACTACATCCGTTTGCTGAAACTTGGAAGCGGCAATAATCATTTTTCCAGCGCCTTTTTCGGCGGCGACTAATTCAGCTGCGACCACGGTACCCCAGCACACGCCCAGTGCAACACGGGCGCCGGTAAAAATTTCCGGTAGTGAGTTGGGAACGATGACATGCATTAAAATCTGTAATTTAGATGCACCGAGTGAATAAGCGGCATGCACTTTTGAAATGCTGACACCGGAAACACCGGCGCGAGCGGCGATAGTCATGATCCACAGCGCGGCGAGAAAGAGTAAACTTATTTTCCCTGTTTCCCAGATGCCGAACCAGATAATTACCAGCGGTATCAATGCCAGTGGTGGAATAGGGCGCATGAATTCAACAATCGGATCAAACCAGCCACGAAACCAGTTATTTAATCCCATGGCATAACCCAGTGGAATTCCGACAAGACAACCGAGTATAAAACCGGCCAGTACACGTAGCAGTGACCAGCCAATATTTTCCCAGAGGGTGACGTTCTGATAACCATTGGCGGCAATTTCAATGAAACGTTGCATGACTGCTTCTGGCGCAGGTAACCAGATAGGTTCCATTTGCCAGCCTTTGTCAGGTGTAAATGACAAACTGCCTTTTGCGGTCATACTGACTATGCCATCAGTGACTTTTACGGACTGGTTAGCTGTAATGGGTTCTCCATTAATGGCAATGATGCGATAGTTATTGTCTTTGCCGCCGTCATCGTTATTCTGTACCCGAATCAGACCGCTGCGCCAGGCGCTCACTTTCATGGCATCGTCTCTGGCAAAACCGGAAAGACTGTCAGTTTTAATAGCCGGCTTTTCTGATTTTTCACCGACCGGTTTTACGCGCACATAAACCGTGGCGTTATCAGTTTGTTGTTGTGCATTGATGGCGGTATATGAAAAAGATGTGTCGCCTGTAAACGGACCGGGAACATGAAGGGGCAATAAACCAGAGCCGGTAAATGCGCTCCAGATAATTAATAGCACCCCAATAGAAACGACAGAGGCAAAACGGTTAGGCGTGACCGTGCTTTCATCGCCGAAGGTTACTGTTTTGCGAGAGATATTATTCTGTTTTGCATGCCGACGTTGCACGGCAAAGTTATAAATTAGATAGGCCAGTATAAACAGTGTGATATAGAGAATCAGAATTAACATTTTTTAGCCTGTCCTGCCCATAATGTCTTCTTCCATTTCCCAGATCATGGACAGAATTTCTTCACGGGTTTGCGCAAAGTCCTTGTGTTTCTTTATGTTACGTAAATCAGCATCTGCGCCCATGTCGGCAAAGGGTAAATGATATTGTTTGTGAATACGTCCCGGTCTTGGTGCCATCACCAGAAGTCGTTTTCCAAGTAATAAAGCTTCTTCCACCGAGTGGGTAATGAGGATGATGGTCTTGCCGGTTTCTTTCCAGAGTTTCAGAATCAGTCCCTGCATTTTTTCCCGGGTTAATGCATCCAGTGCGCCCAGTGGTTCATCCATTAAAATGACATCGGGATCATTGGCAAGACAGCGTGCCAGTGCTACCCGTTGTTGCATGCCACCGGAAAGTTCATATACCTGTTTACTGCCAAAGCCATGCAGGCCGACAATTTCCAGCAGCTGATCGACATGCTGGTTGATTTCATTTGCTGGCAGACCTTTCATGGTCGGACCAAAGGCGATATTTTTGCGTACGTTCATCCATTCGAACAGCGCACCCTGTTGAAATACCATGCCACGTTCTGCATCCGGTCCTGTTACCGGGTGACGGTTGAGTATGACCTGGCCTTCTGTGGGTGCCAGAAATCCGGCGATGATGTTAAGCAGTGTGGTTTTGCCACAGCCGGAAGGCCCGAGTATGGACAGGAGTTCACCCTGCTGTAGAGTCAGTGATACATTTTTTAATGCTTCGATTGTGCTGCCATTGGGCAGGCTGAAGGTCATTGAAATATTATCAATCTGTAAGTGGCTATCTGTTATGTGTGAATCAGTCAAAACGCAACTCGTGTTTCCTTATTAAAAAATCATTTACATTTTTGCAGCGGCTTTTAGATAACTGCTATCAACGGCACTGTCATAACTATCAAGCGCTTCCGGGATAGTGCCCTGAGCGACAAAAAAATCGGCCACCTGTTTGAGAAATTTCTGCGTGCCACCGCCAAGCCATTTATTGCTGAGCTGTTCTTCTATGTCAGGAAATGAAAAACTGCGGATGATTTCTCGGGCACTGTCCTTGTTCATGCCGGCCGTTTTTGCAATTAGCGGTAACATTTTTTGCGCTTCATTTTTTGCATAGCGGGCATTCATATCGGCAGTGACTTTAAGAAATTTTGCCAGTAGTTCGGCATTTTCCTGTGCCCATTGGGTGGCAACGGTGGTGGCATCAAATACCTGAATACCCAGCTGTTCTTTTTCAGCGCCGGTGATGAGTATATTGCCATGCTGTTTCATGCGATTCAGTGCGCCACCCCAGCCACAGACCATATCCAGATTGCCAGTGGCAAATGCAGCAGCACCATCAGCGGGTGCCATATCAACAATTTTCATGGTCGAGGTATCGACACCTAAATGTTCCATCTGTTTGAGAAAACCGTAATGAGCCGCCGTGCCGATAGGGACACCCGCCTGTTTACCTTCGAGTTCTTTTGCATTATCTCGGGTGATTTCCAGTTCGGAACGCACTACGCAATTTACGTTATCTGAATAGGAAACAGCAATATCGACGATTTGCAAATCCTGTCCGGCGGATGTTGCCACCACGAAAGGAGGTATGCCCTGAGAGAAGGCTATTTGCACATCACCTGAGGCCATGGCGGCCGACATGGCGGTGCCCGCATCAAATGAAACCCATTTAACATTGACGCCAAGGGCTTCGTCGTAGATTTTTTGGGTCTGGGCATATTGATTGGGGGTTGGCCATTCGAGGAAGTAAGCGACTGTCAGGTCTTCTGCACCGGCGGATGGTGTGGGCAACAGCGAGCATGTAACGAGTGTGATGCTTGTATATGTGCTGTGCAGTAGGTTTTTTATCGACTTCATATCAGATTCTCTAACCTGTAGAGGCAAACAGTATAAACGATTGAGGCTGTGTCGTTTACCCCTGATGGGTGTGAAGTGCGATATTGGTGTCAGCAGTGATAATTTTTACCGTGATTTTGATCGTCTATTTGTTAGCAAGCAGCAGGAGCTCAATGATGGCCAGGGCATAGAGCCCTTATGTCGCATCAGTGCCGGTGTCATCTGTATTAAAAATGGTGCTCAGTATGGCGTAAAACAGCTGATGGAACAGGCTGATTGTCTACTTTATGAAGCAAAACATGCTGGCCGTACGACCATTCGTTATGCGCCCTGTGAGTAAAATTTGTCGTAGTTCATAAGAAAAAAATAGTAAAACACGCAGGTGTTTCATTCTCTCCTTATAGTGGCCTGTGCTTACCTCGGGTATCCCTGTTTTTTGATTGCCTGATGATATTTTTACGCATTAAATTTTAATAATTTTCTATAGCATGGCTGTATTGAACTGATTTTAAATATTTTTTTCAGGTATAACAAAATCAACGAAAATGAACGAACAAATTACTGGCCGTAAGCTTCCTGGTTGAATAAGAATGTAATGGGTAAAAAACAAAATGACAAAGACCATGCACCATTTTTATGGCTGGAGGGGAAAATGAAAAAAATAGCGTTACTTTTTTTTAGTATGATAATCAGCGTTACACTGCCGATGAGTGTTCTGGCGCAGAGTAAGGCGCTTGCCGATGTAAATGAATCCTGCGGTTATGAAGTTTTTACAGACTGTTCAGGGTGTCACTACGGTGTTGTTTCGCCCACATGGGAGCAAACAACCTATCTGACAGAAGGTGCCTGCGCTTTCTGCCCGGAAGTGGCCAGTTGTTCTTCAGCACCGCCTACTGAAACAGAACTGCTCGCTGATGCCCGCAGTACAACGAATGCCTATTTCGAAACCCTGTTCCGGAACTTTATGATGGCTATGAAAGGAACCGGAATGATGAATCCTGATGGCAGCATCAATAACCCGAATATATTTGCTGAAGTATTCCCGCGTTGTCCTGAACTGGCACCCGTTATAGCATCAGATTTTTCTCGACAGACCGGTTATCTGGTAAGACGTGTTACGGAACGTACCCGAAATGCACGCAATACCCCGGATGCCTGGGAGTTAGAGCAGCTTAATAAATTCGCGGATATGGCGGTTAATGGTGATGCACGAACTCAGTTTAATATCACCAAACCCGACGGCAGTATTTTACCGACCAAAGAATTTGAATCTTTCGATGTAGTGACGGAAGGAAAGGGTAAGGATGCCATGAGCTACTTCCGTTATATGCGTTCTATCACCATGCCGGGTATGCCCAATGAGCCACCCAATCTGCCTTGTCTGAAGTGCCATGGTACATTAGATCAGCTTGGCCCAGGAGTCGCAGAGGCCGTTCAGGCGGAATATCCTCATGATTTATCGATGGGATATAAGAAAGGCGATATCCGCGGTGCATGGACTATAAAAATACCTCTCGATATTAAGATTGGATCGAGGATGCATATGAATGGACGATAAGGACTAAAA
>JAOUMX010000054.1 GCA_029881275.1 Gammaproteobacteria bacterium
TGCTGGCAGGTTTTAAGAATGTTTTTACCCTTGCTGTTATACAGTCCAATGGTTTTGATATATTCCTTAAGTCCCTTTTCCCCCAGGTTAAGAATACTGAGGGGCGTATTGGCAATGGGAAATAATTTTGCAGTAGCCTTGTTGACACCTTTATCAGTTGCCTGGGCTGATAGAATAACTGCGATCAGTAATTCAAATGGTGTGGTATAAGTAAGTTCGGTGGTCGGTGTGGGGTTTTCTGCTTTTAAACGGGTAAAGATTTCCCACCGCTTTTGAGCATTCACTTATACAGCTGCCTCGGTGCTTACATTGATTGCGATAGCGGGTTGAGGTTTTTTGATGCGTTTATCAATTACATTTTTAAGTGCGATAATGAGGCCAAGGCCAATAAATGCTCCGGGTGGTAGAATAGCCAGTAGTAAACCTGAATAATCATCCACCAGCACAATGGTCCAGCTTCTGGCTATTTCGCCAAACATTAAATGAGAATCTGCAAACAGTGTGCCATGGCCCAGTGCTTCGCGCATGGCGCCCAGTAAAATCAGTACTGCGGCAAAACCCAGTCCCATCATAAAACCATCAACAGCGGAAGGTAGAATTTTGTTTTTTGATGCGAAGGCTTCTGCACGTGCCAGGATACTGCAGTTGGTAACAATGAGCGGGATAAAAATACCCAGAATATTGAACAGTTCATGGAAATAAGCATTCATGGTTAATTCGATAGTAGTGACGATCGAAGCAATGATCATTACAAATACAGGTACGCGGACTTCGGGTCTAACCAGATGACGGATGCTGGAAACGATCGTATTGGAGATGACGAGTGTGAGTAATGTGGCTATACCAAGTCCGAGACCGTTAATAACAGTGCCGGTTACTGCCAGTAACGGACAGAGACCCAATAACTGAACCAGGGCTACATTATTGTTCCACAATCCGTTTTTGTTAATCTCGGTGTAATTGATATCAGTCATCGGCAGTTCTATTCAGTAGTCTGGTTTTGTTACGGTCAAAGTATACCAAGGATTGATGTACCGCTTTTACTATAGCACGTGGGGTAATGGTAGCGCCGGTGAGCTGATCAAATTGTCCACCATCTCTTTTGACCTGCCAGCCATGCAGGTCGGGATTGGTGAGCGATTTGTCATTAAAACCGAGAACCCAGTTCGTTCTTTTAATTTCTATTCCATCGCCTAATCCCGGTGTTTCTTTGTGATGAACAATGCGCACACCCGCCAGTGTTCCATCGGCGCGAATACCGACCAGTAATTTAATGGCACCACTGTAACCATCTGGTGCAATAACCGGCAGAATAACCGCCGTCACCTGACCATCTTTTTTAGCCTGATAAGCGGTTGATGTTTCGGTCTGGCCAAGTCGGTTATCGCGGTCGAGTGTTATGGATTCGTTGATTAAATCATTGTCATACGTGCCAGCAGGCAGAATATTATTTAATGTACGTAGCATGGCTCGACGTTCATTTTCGGCTATTTGATCTTTTGTACCTTCGAATGTTGCACCCACAAGACCGCTGCCAATGACAGCGAATAGCATAAGTAACAGGCCGGTGGTTAGAATCTGCTTGCTATTATTCATCCTGATCCTCTTTGTGATAACCAGGAATTTCGTACCAGTGATGCCCATAGGCTCTGGGCATGGTGTAGTAGTCCAGCAGTGGGGCTGCCAGATTCATTAATAATACGGCAAATGCAATACCATCTGGATAGCCCCCCCAGGTGCGTATAATGAAAATCAGTATGCCTACACCCATACCAAATAACCAGCGTCCTTTAGGCGTTGTGCTGGCAGTAACAGGGTCGGTGGCAATAAAAAAGGCACCTAGCATAATGCCACCACTGAATAAGTGAAAAGTGGGTGGAGTGAAACTGGCGTAATCATAGAGCGCAAAACTGTTCGACAGAAAAAACAGCATACCGAGAATGCCGACAGGAATGCGCCAGTCAATAATACGTTTATAGGCAAGCCATATACCACTGGCTAAAAATAATCCATTAATCCATTCCCAGCCAATACCGGATATTGAACCAAACAAAGGGCCATAGGTCTGGTGTTGATGAATATCATTAATGCTCAGTTCCAGACCTAGCTGGATTTTTAATATATCCATCGGTGTAGCCATGGTAATGGCATCCCATGCAAAACGATCAGGTGCGATACCGGTAAAAATCAGTCTAAATGTTTCTATGAAGTTAAGATGTGTATAGCCTTCAACTAATGGAGGAACCCATTGAGTCATTTCTCTCGGGAATGAAATGATAACCACAACATAACCCGCCATTGCGGGATTAAAAGGGTTAAACCCGAGTCCGCCGTATAAATGTTTGGCAAAAATTATTGCGAATGCCGTGCCAATAACCGTCAGCCACCAGGGTGCAAGTTGTGGTAGGGCGAGTGCTAATAAACATGCCGTTACCATGGCGCTACCGTCGGTAAGATAAGGTTTAATGGGGCGGCCACGCAGGTTCAGCATCAGTGCTTCACATGTTAGTGCAGTTATTGATGCAATGATGATGTTGATAAATACACCCCAGCCAAAAAAAACAATGGCAGCTATGGTGCCAGGAATGAGAGCCAGTAAAACTCTTTGCATGATCTGGTCAACAGTATATGCCTGATTATTATGAGGTGAGCTGGCTGTTTTAAATAACATGTTTTTATTCGGCCTTTGATTGATTGCGGCGTTTATCTGCTTCTTCGATCAGTTTTTGTTGTCCTGCAGTCAAATTGTCAGTGTTTTTGGGGGTCAGGCCAGCCTGTTCTTTTTTGGCTTTTACCCGTGCTAATGCAGCTTCAATGGCGGCTTTTTTAGGATCTTCTTCACCGCTCTCTGCATTTTCCTGCTGTTGTTTTTTTGCCAGCATTTCCTTTTTCTTCCGCAGTCTTTCTTCTCGTTCCTGTTTTTCTTTATCCAGACGTGCCTGTCTAAAATCATGTCTCATGCGCGCATGATCAGATTTCTGACGTTCTCTTTCAAGATTCCAGATTTCAGTTTTTGCGAAACGGTAATACTGTACTAATGGAATCTGACTAGGACAGACCTGTGCGCAGCAACCGCACTCGATACAATCAAATAAATGATAGTCCTGAACCTTGTCAAAATTTTTCGAACTTGCATACCAGTATAATTGTTGAGGTAACAGTGAAGCCGGACAAACACGTACACATTCACCACAACGAATACAGGGCATGGTTGGGCGTGATTTCTTTTGCAGTTCTGATGTTTCAACTAGCAGGCAGTTGCAACCTTTTATAACCGGTAATTGATCTGTTGTTAAAGTGAATCCCATCATGGGGCCACCCATCACAAGATGTTCGGCATCGTCTTTATAGCCCCCACACTGAGCAATTAAGTCAGCCATGGGTGTGCCAATCAGTGTTTCCAGGTTCTGAGGTTTTTTTATACCTTTACCGGTGATAGTGACAATGCGTGATATTAAGGGTTTGCCAAAATGAATGGCCTGATGAATGGCGGCCATGGTACCGACATTCTGCACAATAATGCCAATATCGGCCGGTAGTCCATTGCCGGGTACTTCTTTTCCGGTGATAACTTTTATAAGTTGTTTTTCGCCACCTGTTGGATACAACGTGGGCATGGAGATTACTTTTATATTGGTGGCGTTGCTTTTTTTAATGGCCTGATTTAGAGCACCAATGGCTTCAGGTTTGTTATTTTCAATGGCAATAATGCCGTTGTTTGTATTCAGTGCATATAAACTGATTTGAATACCGGAAATAACGTCATCGGCTCTTTCCCGCATCAGCATGTCATCGCAGGTGATATAGGGTTCGCATTCTGCGCCATTGAAAATAACCGTATCGATTTTTTGATCGGGTCCGGGGTTTAATTTTACGGCAGTAGGGAATGCGGCACCGCCGAGACCAACAATACCGGCATGCCGGATTCTGTTACGTAATTCAGTTGCATCCAGTTGTCGAAAGTCTTCGACAGGACTCACTTCAGTCCATTCATCCTTACCATCAGTTTCAATGATAACGCAGGGTGCGGACAATCCTGATGGATGGGGTATTTTGTGATCAGTTATTTTAACAATGGTGCCCGATGTTGAGGCATGCACCGGTGCGCTGACATAGGATGATGACAGTGTGAGAGGCTGGCCTTTTAAAACCTTGTCACCTTCTTTAACCAGAAGTTCACCAGTGTCACCAATATGCTGATGCAATGGGATGATGACTTTTGCAGGTATGACTGCTTTACCAATCGGCGAAGTAAGGGACATGGTCTTATGTCCATCCAGTTTCAGGCCGCCGTGAAAAGTACTTAATCGATTGGATTGTTCAGTCATAATGTTTTAAATAAAAATTGATTTCCTGTCAGATCTTTGGTGCGGTGTGCGTATGTTCTGGTAATGGCCACTTCCATGTTTCAAGTGTTTCTTTTAAAGGTATCATTTCAATGCAGTCTACTGGACATGGTGGTATGCATAGTTCACATCCTGTACATTCATCTTCAATGACCGTGTGCATCTGTTTTGCGGCACCCAGAATGGCATCAACCGGGCAGGCCTGTATACATAAAGTGCAGCCGATACAGACCTGTTCATCAATAATTGCAACGGTGGCAACGGGTTTCTCTTCACCATGTTCGGCATTTAAAGGTATAGCTTCAACCCCGAGCAAATCGGCCAATGCTAAAATTGTGGTTTCACCACCAGGAGGGCACTGATTTATCGGGGCCTCGCCGTTGGCAATGGCTTCTGCGTAGGGGCGGCAGCCTGCAAAACTACACTGGCCACATTGTGTCTGGGGTAGCAATGCATCAATTTTATCGACAACCGGATCGCCTTCAACGTGAAATCGAATGGAAGCATAACCGAGCAGTAGTCCGAATATGCCGGCTATCAGTCCAAGCGTTATGACGGCAGTTAAAATTGACATTAATTATTTCACCAGCCCAAAGAAACCCATAAAGGCCAGTGACATAATGCCTGCAGTTATCAAGGCAATGGCATTTCCCTGAAACGGCTCTGGAACGTCGGCAGCAGCAATGCGTTCACGCATGCCAGCAAATAATACCAGCACCAGCGAAAAGCCCAGCGATGCGCCGAAGCCGTAAAATGCCGATTGTAGAAAAGTGTGCTTTTCCTGAATATTGAGCAGTGCGACACCGAGTACAGCACAATTAGTCGTAATCAGGGGTAGAAAAATACCCAGCACATTGTAGAGCAGGGGGCTGGTTTTATGGACCACCATTTCCGTGAACTGAACAACCACGGCAATGACCAGGATGAACATAATGGTGCGTAAATAGAGTAAATCCAGTGGTGCCAGAATGTATTCATTAACCAGATAACTACAGATGGAGGACATGGTCAGCACAAAGGTCGTCGCCAGTGCCATGCCAATGGCGGTTTCAAATTTACGCGAAACCCCCATAAATGGACAAAGTCCCAGAAATTTAACTAGAACGAAGTTATTTACCCAAATTGTACTGATCAGAATAAGAGCGTATTCAGTCATTTAAGTCGCATTATTTATGATTTTCTTAGATATTCTAGTTTAACCTGAAAGTTACAGGGTGACATCCCTGTCTTGCCTGGGGGGATTACTAAGTATATTAGCAATTAACTAAGTTACTAAATGATTTTTTATATTTAAAGTCATTTATGGATAAATGGCTTGCTTTGAGTGATTTTTTTTGAGTTAATGATAGTCTTTCTCATTATTGAAACAGGTTACAAGGGATCAGGTGTTTCAATGTGGAAAAGTGGGTCATACAATTTTTAGCAATAGCGTGGAAATCCGTACAGTTCGGAGCCGGCCAGTAGGCCGGCTTTTTTTTGGCCAGGGATTGGCCTTATGCCGTGGAGGACATGGATGTCCGGGAGCGGCGTGTGAAGGATCACTCGTCTATTTAATTATGAAGTGCCGGAGCCTCGGATGGGCGAGAGCGGCGTCTCTTAGTGCATAATCTCCCAAACGACGAAGTAATTACATCTCCGATAACGGTGTGTGCCAGATCTCCAGTCTATTTATTGTGGAGTTTCGGGTGAGTTAAGGGCAGGTGAAAGCGGATTACTTAATCTTCATTCCGGCCTGTGCGCCCTCATCCGGATTCAATATCCATAAATCCTTTCCACCTGGCCCGGCAGCCAGTACCATGCCTTCCGACAGGCCAAATTTCATTTTCCGAGGTTTCAGGTTGGCCACCATTACTGTCAGCTTGCCCTGTAATTCCTCGGGATTGTAGGCCGATTTAATGCCGGCAAATACATTGCGGGTTTCGCCACCCAGATCAAGAGTTAACTGCAATAATTTGTCAGCACCTTCAACATGCTGCGCCTTAACAATTCTGGCAACCCGCAAATCGATTTTGGCAAAGTCATCGAATTCAATTTCGCTGGCGATGGGGTCATCGGCCAGTGGGCCAGTCGCGGGAGCTGCCGATGCTGATGTTATATTGTCTCTGGATTCTTCAATCATCTTTTTTGTTTGTTCCTGTTCGATACGTGTCATCAGCGGTTTGAATTTATTGATGGTCTGAGGAAAAGACTCAAGGTCATCCCAGATAAAGTTTCTATCCAGACCAAATAATTCACGGGCTACTTTAGTGCAGGTTGCCGGCAGGATCGGTGCTAACAGAATCGATAGCATATAAAAACCATGGAGTGTCCGTGAACAGACTTCTTGTAGTTCCGCCAGCTTGTTTTCATCTTTAGCCAGTAGCCAGGGTTTTTTGTCATCAAAATACTGGTTGATGTTGTCAGCATGTTTCATGATTTCTCTGATGGCTTTTGCATATTCTCTATTTTCGAAGGCTTCAGCAGTCAGGTTTTTGGTGTCATGCACGCTATTCATATAGGCTTTGTCATGAAGCGGGGATAATAGTTTTCCGTCAAAGTGCTTGGTGATAAATCCCGATGCACGGCTGGCGATGTTGACGTATTTTCCGACCAGATCGGAATTAACTTTCTGCTGGAAGTCTTCAAGATTGAGGTCAATGTCATCAACACCGGATGATAATTTGGCGGCATAGTAATAGCGCAGGTATTCCGGATTGAGATTATTCAGATAGGTGCGCGCCATAATAAAGGTGCCACGGGATTTGGACATCTTTTGTCCATCAACGGTTAGAAAACCGTGGCAGTAAACCGATGATGGTGTTCTAAAACCGGCGCCATGTAACACTGCGGGCCAGAATAACGTGTGGAAACGGGCAATGTCCTTGCCAATAAAATGGACGACCTGAGCTTTTGAGTCCTTGCCCCAGTAAGCATCGAAGTCGATGCCTTTTTTGTTGCACAGGTTTTTAAAGCTGGCCATGTAACCCATGGGTGCATCCATCCAGACATAAAAATATTTGCCCGGTGCATCAGGAATTTCAAAACCCCAGTAGGGTGCATTACGCGAAATATCCCAGTCCTGCAAGCCATCTGCAAACCATTCTTTCTGCTTATTGGCAATTTCGCTTTGGGTATGGCCCGCATCCAGCCATTCATGTAAAAAATTCTGAAAATCACCCAGTTTGAAAAAGAACTGTTCTGAGTCCTTTTCAATCGGGGTTGCACCCGATACCGCCGATTTCGGATTTTTTAATTCTGTTGGTGAATAGGTGGCACCACAGGCTTCGCAATTATCGCCATACTGATCATCTGCGCCGCATTTTGGGCAGGTCCCTTTAACAAAACGATCCGGTAAAAACATGTTGGCTTCCGGGTCATAGGCCTGTCGTACCGTGCGTACATCGATATGACCATCGGCTTTCAGGCGTTTGTAAATGGTGCTGGCGATTTCCTTGTTTTCATCGGAATGTGTGGTGTAGTAATTGTCGAACTCAATAAGAAAATCGGCAAAATCAGCACTGTGTTCAGTATGGGTCTTGTTAATTAGTTCTTCAGGTTCGATGCCTTCCTGGCGGGCACGTAACATAATCGGGGTGCCATGGGCGTCATCTGCACAGACGTAATAACATTCATGATTGCGCATTTTCTGGAATCGGACCCAGATATCGGTCTGGATATATTCCACCAGGTGCCCCAGATGAATCGGGCCATTGGCATAGGGAAGGGCGCTGGTTACCAGAATTTTACGTGTTGTATGGCTGTCTTGGGTCATCTTAGTAATAACAATGTGAATGTGGGCGCATAAAGTATCATTTTAAGGTCGACTTTTCATCTTAAAGGCTTGAAAAATCTGGAATTGACTCGGGCAAGAGCAGTTTTTTATCTTAAAAGGCTTGAAAAGTCTGGTTTTGTCCCCACCTAGCGGATTCATAGGGTGTATTGGGCTTACAGCCAGTCAAATTGTGGTTAAATACCCGGCTGGCTAGTGTAGAATGCGCCGTCCCAAATAAGGCTGCAGTTAGAGTCTTGGTTTATACAGGTAATTGGAGTTAACACCATGAGCGTTTCCCAGCAACAGGTTGAAGATGCGATAAAAAAATATATTGATCCTTATTTAGAAAAGGATCTGATGGCGGCTAATACCGTTCGTGATATTGAAATTAATGGCGATCAGGTTTCATTTAAAGTGGTACTGGGTTTTCCGGCTGAGGGTCACAAAGCCAAATTAATTGAAGAATTGAAAAAGCAGGTTGAAGGCATCGACGGTGTTTCAGCTGCCAATATTGAAGTGAGCTCTAAAATTATTGCTCATTCAGTCCAGTCCAGTTTAAAACCGCTACAGAATATCAAAAATATTATTGCTGTTGCATCTGGTAAAGGTGGTGTAGGCAAATCAACGACTGCTGTGAATCTGGCGCTGGCATTAAAGGCTGAAGGCGCCAAAGTAGGTATTCTGGATGCGGATATTTACGGCCCCAGTATTCCTCGTATGCTCGGTATCAGCTCAAAACCTGAATCAGCCGATGGTAAGACGCTGGAGCCAATGATCGGTCATGGTTTGCAGGCGATGTCGATTGGTTTCATGATTGACGATGAAACCCCAATGATCTGGCGTGGCCCGATGGTAACCCAGGCGCTGGAGCAGTTATTGTCTGACACCAACTGGAAAGATCTGGATTACCTGGTTATTGATTTGCCACCCGGCACCGGTGACGTACAACTGACGCTGGCCCAGAAAGTACCGGTCAGTGGTGCTGTTATTGTTACTACACCTCAGGATATCGCCCTGCTGGACGCTCGTAAAGGTCTGAAAATGTTCGAGAAAGTTGAAGTACCTGTACTGGGTATTATCGAGAACATGAGTGTGCATATCTGTTCAGAATGTGGCCATGCCGAGCCAATCTTCGGTCAGGGCGGCGGTGAGCGTATGTCTGAAGACTATAACGTTGATTTCCTTGGCGCATTGCCGCTGGATATTTCGATTCGTAGCAATGGCGATGAAGGTACACCCTCGGTTGCCGTTGATGCCAATGGAACTGTGGGTAATATCTACCGTGAAATCGCCCGTCGTACCTCGGCTAAACTTGCGCTACAGGCCAAGGATTACAGTGCCAAGTTCCCGAATATCGTTATTCAGAATAATTAATTATCTGGATTGTTCGGAGCAGGGTCGCCAGATAATTTAGTGATTAATGTCTGGCATGATAGAATGCCGCCACTTAAGAAAAGTGGCGGCATTCGTCGTTATGGGCAACAGTAATTGGTAGAAAGAGAACAATATGAGTATTAAATCTGATAAGTGGATTCGACGCATGGCAGAAAATGAAGGCATGATTGAGCCTTTCGAGCCCGGGCAAATGCGTATCAATGGAAACGATGAACGTATTATTTCTTATGGTACTTCCAGTTATGGGTATGATGTTCGTTGTGCCAATGAATTCAAGATTTTTACCAATATTAATTCCGCCATTGTTGATCCTAAAAACTTTGATGATAATAGTTTTGTCAGTCTGGAATCGGACGTCTGCATTATCCCGCCTAATTCATTTGCACTGGCTCGAACCGTTGAGTATTTTCGTATTCCCAGAAATGTACTGACGATCTGTTTGGGTAAATCCACCTATGCTCGTTGTGGCATCATTGTTAATGTCACTCCACTGGAACCTGAATGGGAAGGTCATGTAACCCTTGAGTTTTCCAATACCACGCCTCTGCCGGCCAGAATTTATGCCAATGAAGGGGTGGCGCAGATGTTGTTCCTGGAATCCGATGAGGTCTGTGAAACATCTTATCGTGATCGTGGTGGCAAGTATCAGGGCCAGACCGGCGTCACCCTGCCGAAAGCATAATTTAGAACTAAGTCCTGTTATCGGGCAAGGAATGTGCTAAAAACTATAAGGAAATTAAACCAATAACAAGGTGTCAACTTTGATTGAAATAGACAAGCTTGTCGCTAAAAATAAAAAACTGGGCAGTTTGCCTGAGGTGGTGCATCGGGTGTTTGCGGCTATGGATGATCCTAACTCTACCGCTACCCAGATTGGTAAGGTTATTAATGAAGACCCTGCATTAACAGGTCGCTTATTAAAGCTGGTGAATAGTCCTTTTTATGGCTTTCGGTCCAAAATTGATACCGTTTTTAGAGCTATCGCTCTGATTGGTCATAATGAATTGCGCAGTGTCGTGCTGGCAACCTCCGCGTTAAAAGTCTTTTCCGGTATTCCTTCCGACCTGGTGAATATGTCATTGTTCTGGAAGCGTAGTTTATACATGGCTGTTGTGGCGCGCGTGCTGGCAGCTTTCAAACGAGAAAAAGAAATTGAACGTTTCTTTATTGCCGGGCTTTTACATGATTTAGGTTCATTATTACTGTATCTGGAATTACCAGATGAAATGACTAATGCCATGACCCGTAATAAGAATGAGCGTATTCCTTTATGGGAAGCAGAAAAAGATGAGCTAGGTTATGATCATGCAGAAGTGGGTGGTGCTTTATTGAAAAGCTGGAATTTGCCACCGGTATTGTGTGAAGCTGTGCGTTATCACCTTTATCCGGAGCGTGCGAGTAGTGAGTACCGGGATGCCGCGAATTTACTGCATCTTGCCTGGCAGATTGTGCGTCATCATATTGAAAGAGACCCCTTGTTGACTGATGATGCCGAGATTAGTGAGTCCCTGTGGCTGGATAACAAGATGCAGCCGGATGTACTGGATCAGATTCTGGAAAAAGCCAGACAGCAGTATGAAGCATCACAGGATATTTTATTATCCTGATCAGTCTCCGTGGCTGTCTGTCCTGGTCTGAAAAGTGTTTTTTCGCCTTGTCGCTTATTTCCAGGTATGCCGTAGAGAGATAATGGGCCAGTTTTCAGCGATAGCCAGTTCATGCAACTGTTCATCCGGGTCTACAGCGACCGGATTATCCACCTGCTTGAGTAAAGGAATGTCATTATGGGAATCACTGTAAAACCAGCTACCCTGTAAATTTAAATGGTGTTCCTGCATCCAGGATGTAAGCCGGGTGACTTTGCCTTCCTGAAAACAGGGGGTGCCATCCACTTTGCCGGTATAGCGACTGTTTATTATTTCGGGTTCTGTTGCCAGTAAGTTTTCGATCCCAAATGCTTTAACAATAGGGCGGGTTACAAAGCTGTTGGTGGCGGTAATTACCACCAGTGTGTCATTGGCCTGTTTATGTTTGTCTATGAGCTCAAAAGAAGCGGGGCTCATCAAGGGGCGAATTTTCTCGTCCAGAAATTGTTGTTGTAGGCGGGATAAAACATCGGGTTCATTGTCTGCCAGTGGTTTTAAAGAGAAGGCCAGGAATTCAAAGATATCCAGCGTGCCACGTTTATATTCATCATAAAAACGTTGATTTTCGCGTTCATAATAGTCTCGAGCTACCAGCCCTTTTTCAGCCAGAAAGCATCCCCACAGATAATCACTATCGCCAGACAATAGTGTGTTATCGAGATCAAAAAGTGCTAGAGCCATAAAAATTCTCTGTGATTAAATTATTAACAATAAAAGCGGTCTATAGTTAATGATACCAGTCTGGTATTTGATAGTCAGTCATTGCGAGTTGAGCAATTTTTTGAAAAAATGGTACAAACATAAGATTTAAGGTTTAGTAAGTGATTGATTCTGATGGATTTCGCCCTAATGTTGGCATCATATTAAGCAACCCGGATGGTAAAGTCTTCTGGGCGCGCCGTTATGGACAGAATGCCTGGCAGTTTCCACAAGGGGGGATTCAGGATAAAGAAACACCTGTTAAAGCTATGTATCGTGAGTTATATGAGGAAACAGGGCTGTTGCCAGAGCATGTTGAACTGGTAGGTGAAACCAGTGACTGGCTACGTTACAGGTTGCCCAAGCGTATGATACGTAAAAACACCAATCCCGTTTGTATTGGTCAGAAACAGATCTGGTTTATTCTTCGTATGCTGGGTAGTGATGCGGATTTTAATTTAAGCACGATGGAAAATCCTGAATTTGATCATTGGTGCTGGGTCGATTATTGGCATCCAATGAATGAAGTTGTATTTTTTAAGCGCAAGGTCTATCAAAAAGCGTTGTCGGAGCTTGAGCCCCTCATTGAGGCGCAGTTACAGCGTACCGGCCAGCTGGGTTAGTGGTGTTTCTAAACAGGTTTCACAATCACCAGAATAATGATCGCAATCAGGATGAGCACCGGGAATTCGTTAAACCAGCGATACCAGACATGGCTGTGTTCGTTGCGATCAAATTTAAAATCCTGCAATAGTTTCCAGCAGTAGCCATGATAGATTATCAGGACTATGGTTAGTGCCAGCTTGATATAAAGCCAGAGACTTTCTGTGTAAGCCTGCATGGCATATTCAAATAACATCCACAGACCGAGAACGGCGGTAATGATACCGCCCGGTGTCATTATGCCGTAAAAAAGTTTACGTTCCATTATCTTGAACCGTTCGATACTAATCGGGTCAGAAGATTGCGCGTGATAGACGAATAATCTTGGCAGGTAAAAAAGACCTGCGAACCAGGTAACCATAAAAATGACATGAAAAGCTTTAACCCAGAGCATGGAGTGATCCGTTTTTATTTTTTTGCATCATAACCTGATCATTGTGATATTGCATATAGCTATTCTGTAATGTCAGGAAACAGTCTATAATCCCGGCATAAATTTTCTTTTATTTAGAATGGGTTATCAGAGATTTTTGAGTGTTTGATGAGGTGTATATATGATTAAGGCCGGTGTTGTTGGTGGAACAGGTTATACAGGTGTGGAATTGTTGCGTCTGCTTGTTGCGCATCCGGGTGTTGAATTATCCGTTATTACTTCGCGCTCTGAAGCCGGTTTGTCAGTTGCTGAGCTTTTTCCGAATTTACGTGGTCATGTTGATATCTGTTTTCAAATGCCGCAGCTTGATGATTTACGTGAATGCGATGTCGTCTTTTTTGCAACACCTAATGGTACTGCTATGTCGATGGTGCCTGAACTGCTTGATGCGGGTGTCAAGGTTATTGATCTTGCTGCAGACTTCAGGCTTAAAAGTCCGATTGAATGGCAGCAGTGGTATGGTATTGAGCATACCTGCCCAGAAGTACTGGAAGAAGCAGTATATGGTATGCCTGAAATAAACCGTGAGAAGATTAGTAAAGCACGAATCGTGGCTAATCCTGGTTGTTATCCAACGGCAGTTACCCTGGGGTTCCTGCCGTTAATCGAGCAGGGCCTGGTTGATGATCAGCATCTGATTGCCGATGCAAAATCGGGTGTGAGTGGAGCCGGTCGAGGTACAAGTATCGGTAGTTTATTGTGTGAAGCTTCAGAAAGTATCAAGCCGTATGGTGTGAATGGTCACAGGCATTTACCTGAAATTAAACAAACACTGAAGTGGGTGTCAGGTCATCAGGTTGGGCTTACTTTTGTGCCTCATTTAACGCCTATGATCAGGGGTATAGAAGCCAGTTTGTATGCGGTATTAAAATCAGATCAGGTAGATTTACATTCATTATATGCACAAAGGTATCAGGATGAGCCTTTTGTAGATGTTATGCCTGAAGGTAGTTTTCCAGAAACGCGAAGCGTAAAAGGATCTAATATGTGCAGAATTTCTGTTTTTAGACCACAGCAG
This sequence comes from Gammaproteobacteria bacterium, assembly GCA_029881275.1. GTDB lineage: Bacteria > Pseudomonadota > Gammaproteobacteria > SZUA-229 > SZUA-229 > JAPHQX01. The sequence goes on from JAOUMX010000054.1 coordinate 13,952, forward strand.
GGTGATACTGTGGTTGTCTCCTCGGTAATTGATAATCTGGTGAAGGGTGCTGCAGGTCAGGCTGTGCATAATATGAATATTATGTTTCGTCTTGATGAAACAATGGGGATTTCACATGTTGCATTACTGCCATAGATCTTTTGTATCAGGGCCAGGTTTATTTTAAAAAAAGATAAGTTCAAGATGACGCTGTGATATGAAACCCATTCCGGTTAATAATAAATATCTGATCAGTATACAAAGACCATATTTGTGGCTGGTTTCTGCTATGGTTGTAATTATGGTATTGAGCCTGTTGTTCTGGCTGACATTTGATTATGGACGTAAAACAGGTGGTTTTTATTTATCCGAAACCGAAAGTCAGATTGAGCTGCTGGAGGCGGAAATCGCTGAGTTGCAGAAGCAAAATGAATTACTAAATCGTGAAAAAACAAAATTAGCACGGGATCATAGTATAGAAAAGGATGCCAGTAGTCAGGTAACTAAAACCCTGTCAGATAAACAGACGCAGCTTCTTGAAATGAAAGAGGAGCTGACTTTTTATCGAAATATAGTCGCGCCCAGTAATTCAAAACGAACTATAGTTATTAAGAAGATAGACTTTAAGTCAGCGGCAGATGGTTTATATACTTATAAGGTCACTTTAAATCATGAGGGCGGTAAATTAGGAGCGATATCCAGAGGTATGGTAGAGTTCTCTGTAGAAGGTGAATTTGCTGATGGAAAAATAGAACGTCTTGACTGGTCTAAAGTTTCAACAACGCAAACAACAAAACAGCAACGATTTGGATTTAAATTTTTTCAGGACTTTGAAGGGAGTATCAGATTTCCAGAAGGATTTAAGCCAATATCTATTTACGTACGTGTGTTGCCTAGCAGCTCACAAATCCCTAAGGTAGACGAAGTATTTGCCTGGGAAACACTAATCTCTGGTGGAGAACAAGAAAATGTGGGGCAGACCGAAAACAAAACCGACCAAAATTGAAACACTGATTGGTACCAGTATTGAAATACGGGGTGATATTATTTTTAGTGGCGGTCTTCATGTCGATGGCAAAATTGTTGGCAACGTGATTGCGGCAGATGACTCAGATTCTATGCTGGTGTTGAGTGATCATGGGAATATTGAGGGTGAAGTTCGCGTTCCTTATGTTGTATTGAATGGTGAAGTGACGGGTGATGTCTATGCGACAGAGCGAGTAGAGCTATCCAGTCGAGCACAGGTCAGTGGTAACGTGTATTATAATTTGCTGGAAATGGCCATGGGTGCTGAAGTGAATGGAAGCCTGGTTCATTGTAAGAATGAGAAAAAACTCCTTGAATTTCAAAAAGGTAGAGCATCTGATAAGGCAGGTGCTATTGAAGAGTCACCTGCGCCTACAACCCTGTAATGATTTTTATAGACGCAGGCTAAAAACTTGACTAAAATAGTCGGGTAATGTGTAGAATACAAGTTTGGAGATTTGATATATGACTGCTGAAACAGCCGAAAATAGTGTACCAGCACCACTGATTTTTACAGATGCTGCTGCTGCCAAGGTCAAGAGTCTTATTGAAGAAGAGGATAACCCTAACCTGAAATTACGTGTTTTTATCAGTGGTGGCGGCTGTTCAGGGTTTCAGTATGGTTTCACTTTTGATGATGATGTGAATGATGGTGATACTTCTGTCATGAATGGTGGTGTTACGTTGTTAATCGATCCTATGAGTTATCAGTACCTTGTCGGTGCAGAGATTGATTACAAAGAAGATTTGCAGGGTGCGCAATTTATTATTCGTAATCCGAATGCACAAACAACCTGTGGTTGTGGTTCTTCATTTTCACCATCCTGAGTTTTTTCTGAAATATGATTAGAGAAAGGGTGCAATTGCACCCTTTTTTTATCATTTAAAAAGCATTTAATTCAGTCTGGCTATGAGACAGGGTATATTGCGCCAAGAATGGTTGATTGTTTAGCGCCTGTTACTGCAGGTAAATTTCCGGGTTTTCCTTCTATTGTTTGTTTCGCGAGCCAGGCGAAGGCAACAGCCTCTACCCAGTCAGCAGGTAAATTATATTGGTCACTTGGGGCGATGTTGATATTGCTTAGGGTGGTATCAAGTTGATGCATGAGAAATTTATTATGAACGCCTCCGCCACAAATAATTAAAGATGTTATTTCAGGTAGGAATTTTTTAATGGCGTAACTGATGCTTTGAGCAGTAAAGGCGCACAGAGTGGCCTGGATAGTAGATGCTGATAATTTTGGAAATTTTATTAATTGTGTGTTGAGCCAGTCAATATTGTAATGCTCACGGCCTGTGCTTTTAGGTGGATTTAAATGAATGAATTCATCACGCATTAATTGATTAAGTAGTTCGTTATTAGCCTGAGTGCTAGCAGACCATTCGCCATTTTTATCATATGGTTGCTGTTTGTGTTGAGATATCCAGCTGTCCATTAGCATGTTGCCAGGACCAGTATCAAAACCAAAACAGTTTTGATCTGGATCTGCGGGTAAGCAGGTAATGTTTGCGATGCCACCAATATTGAGTACGGCGCGATTTTCACTTGCAGATCTGAATACGGCATTATGAAAAGCAGGTGTTAGTGGTGCGCCCTGTCCACCGGCAGCCATATCCTTGCGACGAAAATCAGCAACTGTGGTGATGCCTGTTTTATAAGCAATACGATTGGCATCACCGATTTGCAGGGTAAATGGGAATTCGAGATCAGGTTTGTGGCGAATGGTCTGTCCGTGTGAGCCGATGGCTTTTATGTCTTTAGCTTGAATATTGTATTTAGCTAACAATTCCATAACTGCATCTGCAAAAATATTTCCCAGTTCAGCATCGGCCTGACCAAGAATATCCAGATTGATATCAGGATGATTCAGTGAAAGTTTGAAAAGAGTGTCTTTTAGTGTTTGCGGTAGTGTGTGTGAATGATGGCCTAACAGCTGAATAGTCTCGTTTTCAAAATTAACCAGGGCGGCATCTATGCCATCCATGCTGGTGCCAGACATCAGACCGATAAAAAGTTCTGGCATGACTAGTTTTCGTTTAGCGCTAGATTGTTACGAGATAGTACAGTTAGCTGAGCGAGATAGGGCTGAGTAGTGAGTTCAAAATTATCCCTGTGTCTTTCGGGTATGGGTTGTGTGCTTGGAAACTTAACGGTTAAGGGGTTTCTATGGACACCATTGACTCGGAATTCATAATGTAAATGTGGGCCCGATGCAAGGCCAGTTGAGCCAACATAGCCGATGATTTGCCCCTGCTGGATACGGGAACCGTTGCGTATTTTTTTATTAAAACTGGATAGGTGGGCATACAGTGTGCTGTAACGACTTCCA
>JAOUMX010000172.1 GCA_029881275.1 Gammaproteobacteria bacterium
GGTGAACTCATACGTGCAACCTCAGCCCTGAGCTCGCTTTCCGAGTCCAGCAAAAACTGTCCCGACACCACAACCTTCATGCCTTCCTGTAAACCCGATATAATCTCCACATGCTCATCATTATCCAGCCCAGTGACCACATCGACTGGCTGAAAACGACCACCACTTTTTTCGACCACCACTACATTTTTAGAACCGGTTCGAATAACAGCTGATGATGGCACCAGTAAAACATTATTTTTTGATTCGGTATAAACAATCATTTCGGTCTGCATGCCCAGCCGTAAATTCATTTTATCATTGGCTGCAAAGTCTGCTATCAATTTCACCGCTGTGGTACTGCTATAGCCAAGGTCATCAACTTTTCTAACTTCGCCCTGCCAGCTAAGGCCAGGAAAGCGGCGTATCGTCATAGAAATTTTTTGACCGGGTTTAAGCCATATCCATTGTGTCTCAAAAACCTTGGCATAGGCTGAAATAGAATATAATGGCTTTAAGGTGCCAATCATTTCACCCGCTTTTACTTTCTGTTTAAGCTTTACATTTAGTTGAGTTAACAGGCCTGTATCAGGGTAACGCAGATGATAAATATTAGAGGGCTGCCGGGTTTCTGTTAATAACTTTAACGAGTCAAAGGAATAGCCTAATGTGCTTAGCTTCTGTTTTAAAACTCGCATATTTCGAACATCGTTTTTGCTTACGGCATTTATATACTGTTTCTGAAGCTGTAATATTTCATCCGACTCAAGTGACACAACCACTTCGTTTTTATAAAACTTATTGCCTTTATCTGAATGATTAATAAATCGCACAGCACCTGATATGGGTGATTTCAGCTGAATGTCCTCACGATTTTTAACCTGATTAATGTAACCATAAAGCCGGATATTTCTATAAATATTATCTCGAACAACGTTTGCCGTTTTGATACCAAAGTTATTTATAACTGAAGGATCGACGCGTATTTCAGGATGCGACTTATCATTTGAAGTGGATGCATCTTCTATCTGTTTACTAATTAATGACATTCCACAGATTGGACAATCACCCGTATGATCCTGATGAATATGTGGATGCATGGGACAGGTAAAATATTCTGTTTTGACTTCTGCTAAAGTATCAGTCTCGATACTATTATCAGTTTCATTTGATGATAAAAAAGGACTCGCAACTATACCTGAAATAAATGCAAGAATTGCTGTAACTATAATAATAACAACAGACTGTTTCATGGCAATAACTATAAAATAAACGACTATTTTTCTCTAGCCATACAAAACTCTATATGAGTAAAAAAAGCCGGCATTATGCCGGCTTTTATTTTCGCTGTGACTACTTAATATTATAAGTTGCCACAAATGGAACCTGAGAATGAGCTCAGTACACCATTAGTATCTATAATTCCCGTTACACAAAAACTAAGAGTTCTAACTTTTGCAGTCTGGGCAGTACTAACAGTTGTCTGCCCATTCGCATTAGTCGCGGGACTTGCAGAAATGGTTTCATTAATGTCGCCACTAAACGCACCACTGACGACAGCACCTGCTACAGGGTTGCCAAGGTCATCAACGACAACGATATCAGCAACACCTGTACTCTGTCCTCTACCTGCACTCGCAATACTTACTGTTATAGAACCGACAGTCACTGCAGCAGGGTCACCTGGTGGTGGTGGTGGTGGCGGTGGCTGCTGACCAGCATCAAGCTCATATTTTTCCGAGAATCCCGCTCCAGCAGGGTATGTTGGCGCTGGAATAGTACCGGGCGCTGGTTGAACGACCATGTAACCCATGGCACCCTGGTCTTCATGATCAAGCAGATGACAATGGAAGATGGTCTTACCGTCAAACACGGTTGAAGTCTGCGGATTCAGGTCAAACCTGACATTACAGGCCGCAGCGATAGTGTCGTAATACTCACCCGCTTCATATTCACCACAGTCTGTTTGAGCCTGGAAATGAAATACATGTAAGTGGAAAGGATGGTTGGTCGCACCTTTCACATTCCATTCCTGTATACCATCTGCCTGTGTGATAAATGTCGGAACGTCAATATCAAACTTGCTGCCATTGATGGTGCGTGCACCCATATTCACAGTTTCAAAGTTAGTAACAGCTGAGCCTTCTAATGCTAAAGCGGGGTCTCTTAAATCTCTAAGATAACCCGGTCTGAATGAAGCCCACTGAGAAACACCATCTGCTGCATAGGGGTTGGCAACATTAGCGGGAACCTGTGTAAGCCCAGGATCAGCATAGATATTTGCAATGACTGTATTACCAATGGTCAGTGTTGAATCCGCACTACAACGAACCGCAATATCAGCTCGAGAACCACCGGTGAGTGTTACTGTATTAGTGGCCAGGTCTTTGGGTACCATGGTTCGCCATACACCATCACGCGCCAGCAAGGCCACTTCACACTGATTGCCCACCACGACGTTCTGGGCTTTAAGATTTGCTGCTGCTGTTAACAAACGCCAGTGCTGCCATGTATTAACCGGCATACAGATATTGCCGTTAACTGTACCATTCACGTTCCAGCCGGGGCTTAGCGTTCCTGAAACCAGCATATCACCACCTGTTCCAGATACGCTTGGATCAAGGTATGCCATGGTTAAAAGCCTTTCTTCCATGTTACGAACGTTAGCAGGGAGATCCGCAAACTGGCCATTGATAATCTGGCCATCATTGGCGTCATCGATAAGCATCATGCCGAAAGCACCGCTTGAGATCTGCAGGTAAGTAGAGCCATGGTGATGGGCATGAATCCAGAACGTACCACCCATATGGTCACTGGTGATATCAAAAACATAATCACCACCAGTACGACCTTCAAAGATACGGGTAGCATCGTCTCCGGGAGTATCACCCGTGGTATGCAAACCATGGGTATGCAAATTGGTTACATTAGGATCTTTAAATACATTATGTGCCGTGCTGAGAGGCTCATACGGCAGTCGATTTTCGAATTTGAGTACATATTTCTTACCTGGCTCCATAACAATAGTCGGACCCGGTACACTGGGTGTCTGACCAGCCTGAGCATAAGCTCGTGTAGTAAGCGTTTCACCATTGTTTAGCGTTATAGTTACTTCATCCATGATCAATGTACCGCTGTAGTAATCCCCCACACTGTCGTAGGACCATTGAAACAGGGGAGCATCAGTCACTACGTTGGTGTTTGGGCAGCTCGTTGCATTGACAAAAACAGGAATAGCTAATATCAAATAGAGAACTTTCGATAATATTTTTTTCATTTGTCACTATCCTTTACAATTTGTAATCATTTTTATGGTAGAAATAAATAACTGCAAAATTTGTACCATTTTTGTAGGTGATTGTTTTAATTGTGACTAATAAAAAGAAGGATTGCTTAGTGACTGATTAATGTAAAGATAACTGACATTTGTCACTTTATTTAAGATAGGCGCTAATTCTCAAGCAGATATTGTATATTCTATTCCAGTGCCTGTGATATCACTTGTCGTACTCATGTAATTACCTGTAGCAACACCTTTACCTTCCCTGTTATGCGCTCTGATATTTCATCTGATTTCTGCAATTACTACAGATAATCACCCACTCATTTTGTATTAAATTTAATTCAAAAAAACTTATAATCCATGGTTAATTTTTATCGTTTACTAATAAATCATTGATCAATTACATGATACAAATCAAAAAATAACCAAACATTTATAAATAGCAATATCATAAATTTAGATCATAACGATATTATTATATACTCAATTACAGTCCATAAAATGACAACACCATAACAAATACCCTGCCTCCATCCGGTATTCCATTAACATTAAACTGGCATTAATACTATGAAAAACAAAAGCTTATCATTAGTAGTACTGTGTACCTCACTCACAGGTTTTGCTCAAAGCTCATTCGCCACCAATGGTTACCAGTTGATTGGTATCGGTAGTTACCAGAAAGGTCTGGCCGGTGCTGTCACAGCGAACCCCGGCTCGGCGATGACAGCCATCACGAATCCGGCCGGTATGGCACGCATTGGCAAACGTGCTGATTTCAGCATGGAAATGTTCATGCCCGATCGTTATGTTGATTTCACAGGTTCACCAACAGGTTTCGGCGAACGCAAAGACAGTGAAGCCACGCAGTATGGTGTACCGGCTCTGGGCTGGTCAGCCCCTGTGGATGACGGAAGCGAAGTTTATTTTGGTGGCGGTATCTATGGCACCTCAGGACTGGGTACCGATTACCCTCTTACCCAAATGGCACAAGCAACACCCCTGCCTTCTCCTGATATGTATTTTGAGGGTTACTCTTCGCTACAATTCTGGCAAATGGCGCCGACTCTGGCCTGGAATGTGGACAAAAAATTAAGCTTGGGTGTTTCATTAAATATTGATTACCAGTCAGTCTCATTAAGACAGGCTTTTATTGCCGATACAACAGCTGACGGTATCGCCGATACCAAAATGATGAACCTGGATCTAAGCCGTACCGCTCAGGCGTTTGGTTTTGGTTTAACGCTGGGTGCCTTATATGACATTAACGATCAGCTCACCGTAGGTGCCAGCTATAAAAGTAAGCAACAGTTTAGCGACATGAAATACCAGTTATCACATGGAGATATTCAG
>JAOUMX010000055.1 GCA_029881275.1 Gammaproteobacteria bacterium
CCGTTGCTGTTCTTTCTCTATCGCTTCTCGTTTTTCTACATAGGCGCGCCACTGCTGTTCTGGCAATAACCCCATTTCATGGGCGAGCTCGCTGAGACGGATGTCCGCATTATCTTCCCGTAACATTAAACGATATTCCGCACGGGAGGTGAACATACGATAGGGTTCAGAAGTACCTCGAGTAATCAGGTCATCCACCAGCACACCGATATAGGCCTGATCCCGTTTTGGATACCAGTCCTCTTTTTCCTGAGCCTGTCTTGAAGCATTAATAGCCGCCAGCATGCCCTGGGCTGCTGCCTCTTCATAACCGGTGGTGCCATTGATCTGACCGGCAAAAAACAGGCCTTTTATAAATTTGGTTTCTAATGAGGCTTTCAGATCCCGGGGGTCAAAATAATCATATTCAATGGCGTATCCGGGTCGGGTAATATGGGCATTTTCAAAGCCCTTCATCGAGCGCACCAGTTCAAACTGCACATCAAAAGGCAGACTGGTGGAAATACCATTGGGATAAATTTCTGTACTGTTTAAACCTTCCGGTTCAATAAAAATCTGGTGTGAATTTTTATCGGCAAACCGCACTACCTTATCTTCTATGGATGGGCAATATCTTGGGCCCACCCCTTCGATCACCCCTGAATACATGGGTGAACGATCGAGGCCACCACGAATAATCTCATGGGTACGTTCATTAGTATGGGTAATGTGACAGGAAATCTGCTGTGGATGATCTTTTACTGAACCGGTAAACGAAAATACCGGTGTCGGTGTATCACCTGGCTGTTCCTGTAACTCTGAATAATCAATGGAACGGGTATCTATACGCGGCGGGGTACCGGTTTTTAAACGGCCCACCCTGAAAGGTAATTCCCGTAACCGATCCGCCAGTGCAATGGATGGCGGATCACCGGCCCTGCCGCCAGAATAATTGCTCTCACCGATGTGTATCAGTCCGCCCAGAAAGGTGCCCACGGTAAGTACGGCGGTGCGGGTTTTAAATTTCAGCCCCATCTTGGTGACCACACCTGTCACCTGGTCATTCTCAATGATCAGATCATCAACCGGCTGCTGAAATAATGTCAGGTTAGGCTGGTTCTCCAGAACAAACCGTATCGCCTGTTTATATAACTGGCGATCCGCCTGAGCACGGGTTGCCCGCACAGCCGGGCCTTTACGCCGATTCAGGATACGAAACTGAATACCGCCTTTATCCGCGGCCTTGCCCATGATGCCACCCATGGCATCAATTTCTTTTACCAGGTGACCCTTGCCAATACCGCCAATGGCCGGGTTGCAGCTCATCTGTCCCAGAGTTTCGATATTGTGGGTCAGCAACAGCGTTTTTGAACCCATGCGTGCAGCCGCCAGCGCCGCTTCAGTACCGGCATGGCCACCACCTATGACAATGACATCATATGATTCTGCGTAAAACATGGTTTCTATAATCTCTACAACGGGAACAGCGTATTATCTCTTATATTAGACTGATTAAGCAAAACTACTGAATCACTAAAATGGCTCTCTTTTACTACAAATACAAAAATCTTGTTTCCAATTTGTAAATACTTGATTTAACACTTCTATTTCTATGTTTATCTAACAAAATTATCTTCCATAATCGATATATGGATCTTACACCTGACAATATTGAATCTGTTAAATCCAGCTGGAATTTAGTTATATCCCATCATCTGGAAGAACAATTCATGTCCAATTTTTATGGCCATCTGTTTAGCACTTACCCGGAAGTTAAGTCCTATTTTCCAGACAATAAAATCTCCTTAAATTCAAAACTACTGGAAACCCTTAATCTGGCGATTAATGGACTGGATTATATTGATGCTCTTGAAAATGATTTAAAGGAACTGGGAAAATTTCACGAAAACATGAATATAACGGCTGACCAGTACTTTCCTGTTATAGAGAGCTCATTACATGCGCTCAATGAAGTTATTAACAAAGAACTTACTCAGTTTGATAAACAATCATGGATCAATGCATTTCAATTAATTTCAAATATCATGATTTCAGGATACACAGGTGCATTACCAGAAAACAGTCTTAGCTTTGACGAGCCATCACTTGCCAATACAGAAACTGGAAAAAATCCTGCCCAGTAAATCATCCGAGGTAAATTCACCGGTTATCTGATTCAAACTTTCCTGTGCCTGCCGCAACTCTTCCGCCAGCAATTCCCCGGCATGCAGGTTTTCCAGACAATGGCGCGCGGATGTTAAATGCTGCTGAGCCACCTCCAGCGCATCCAGATGACGGCGTCGGGCCATAAAATGCCCTTCGGTTGACTGTTGATAACCCATACACTGCTTCAAATGCTGTTTCAGAATATCCAGCCCATCACCGTTTTTAGCGCTTAAAGAAATTTCAATGCCTTTACCGGTTTCAGCCAGACCGGGTTTACGCCCGGTAATATCAATTTTATTGAATACCCGGGTAATACCAATCTGTTTCGGCATCTGGTCTTCAATACTTAAATGATCGTCTTCATGATGCTGATCATCCAGCACCAGAATCAGACGGTCTGCCTGTTCGATTTCTTTCCAGGCTCTGCGTACACCTTCCTGCTCTACCGGATCATCACTTTCTCTTAAACCCGCCGTGTCTATGACATGCAGGGGTAAACCATCAATCTGAATATGTTCACGCAACACATCTCGGGTCGTGCCTGGAATCTCGGTCACTATGGCAGATTCCCGGCCTGCCAGCTGATTCAGCAAACTGGACTTACCCGCGTTTGGCCGTCCGGCAATCACCAGCGTCATGCCTTCTCTTAATAAGCAGCCCTGTCTGGCAGATTTAAAAACACCGTCCAGTGCGATTTCAATCTCTACCAATTTGCCCGCAACTCGGCCATCTGTAATAAAATCAATTTCTTCTTCCGGAAAGTCCAGTGCAGCCTCTACATATAAACGAAGTTCGATGATTTTCTCTACAAGATCGTGAATATTTTGCGAAAATTCGCCCTGCAAGGAACGCAAGGCCGCTTTTGCTGCTTCTTCAGAATCGGCTTCGATAAGGTCAGCTACCGCTTCAGCCTGTGCCAGATCCAGCTTGTCATTCAAAAACGCCTGCTCAGAAAATTCACCGGCCCGGGCCATACGGGCACCCAGGGATAGCACCGTTTTCAATAGCATATCCAGCACCACCGGGCCACCATGAGCCTGCAGCTCGAGGACATCTTCGCCAGTAAATGAATGGGGTTTCTGAAAATACAGGGCGATACCGGTATCGATAATCTCACCAGCGGTATTTTTAAAGGGTAAATAGGCGGCTTTACGAATTTCCGGACAGGAACCAAGAATTTTAACGGCAATTTCGCCGGCTTTCGGCCCTGATACCCGCACAATACCAACACCACCCCTTCCCGGGGGTGTTGCGATGGCGGTAATAGTATCTATATTTTGAGGCATGCTTTTTAACGTCAAACCAGCTTAAGTGGAGACATCATATGGCTGAATTACTGTTTCAGGCAACCAGACCTGAGACGCTCTTAGTTGGACCCTTAGCTATTCTGTATACGCCTGGTAATAACCCATTGCTGTGTTATTGATAACGTATTATTAACCACCCAGTAGAGCACCAGACCTGATGGGAAAAACAGGAAAAATACAGTGAATATCAGTGGCATGAACTGAAATACTTTCTGCTGAATAGGATCTATCGGCGCAGGATTCAGTTTTTGCTGAATAAACATGGTTGCACCCATGAGAATTGGCAAAATAAAATATGGGTCTTTTTCAGATAAATTCGTCATCCACAATGCAAAAGGTGCATGCCGCATTTCTACGGTTTCCAGCAATACCCAGTACAACGCAATAAATACGGGTATTTGTACCAGGATGGGGAAACAACCACTCAGAGGATTTATTTTTTCCTCTTTATACATTTTCATCATCGCCTGAGACATGCGCTGACGGTCATCACCATAACGTTCTTTCAACGTTTGTAAGCGTGGCGCAACTTTACGCATTTTTGCCATCGAACGATAGCTCACTTCTGATAACTTAAAGAACACCAATTTTATCGTCAGGGTCAGAAAAATAATGGCCCAGCCCCAGTTATCAAACCAGGTGTGAAATATTTTTAGTAACCAGAACAATGGTTTTGCAATAATGGTTAATACACCATAATCAACGGTTAATTCCAGGCCCGGCGCAATTTGTGTCAGCCGATCCTGCAATTTAGGACCGACAACTAAACGGCTATGAAAAACATTCTGTGCATTCGGCGCCACATTAATTGCCGGTGAACGAGCACCTAAAATATATCGATTGGCACTCGGGTGTTTTGAATAAACAAAATTGTTTTCTTCCTGATCGGGTATCCAGGCGGCAAGAAAATAATGCTGAATCATAGCGATCCAGCCACCCTTCTGATCAATATTGACATCCTTCTCCGCTATGTCTGAAAAATCCACTTTTTCATATTTAATTTCATCATTAAAAACAATACCACCGGTATAGGTATAAATGAAACTTGATTCACCTCTGGCATCCGCCTCAGCCCTGACCAATTGTCGATACTGGCTTCCACTCCAGGGCATTCCAGATGTTTGTACTTTATGTTCAACATCAATTACATAATCATTACGATGAAAAGTGTAGGTTTTAATCACACGAACACCGGCTTCCTGCCAGAACAGATCAACTTTAATTTCATTTTCGCCTTCGGCTAAACGGAATTCATCCTGACGTACAGCATAAATAGAATGATGATTCGGCGCTACAGAGTTTGCTGATAATAAACCTGACTGAACAATATGGAATTGACTCTCTTTTTCAGTTAATAACTCAAAAGGCTCATCTTTTAACTCAGAACTTTTTGCATACTTACGTAAATTTAATTTACGTATGTCACCACCCCGGGTGTCAATTTCTATATCAAACACATCAGTAATAACATGAACAGTTCGACTGCCGGTTGCTACTGCAATATTAGGTACACTTCTATCTTCAGCTAAAGCAACTGTTTCAGGAATATCATTTGCAGCAACTGGCTGACTGCCAGGCACTTCTGTCTGGCCTGTTACCGGCTCAATCGCCACAGGTCTGGGGCCATAATCCTGTTGCCATGCCTGCCAGATTAAAAACAGCATAAAGAATAAAGAGAGATAGAGTAGCGTTCGTTGATTTTCCATAGAATCTTAACTTTTATTATTTATTTTTTCTGGCACTGGATCATAGCCACTATCATGCCAGGGATGACAACGGCCTATTCGTTTCATTGCTAACCAACTGCCCTGAAATATTCCAAAACGACTGATAGCCTCTACTGCATATGCAGAACAGGTTGGCGTATATCGACAATGTGGCGGCAAAAATGGACTAATAGCATACTGATAGATGCGTATTATTGCGATGAAGATTTTGCGCATTGCTTTATTAGCCTGTTCCAGTGATGCTCCAGCGATTTAAGTATTTCCTGATTATCGACCCGTTTTGTATCCGGTTTTGCCATAACGATAAAATCAGCTGCTGGCAAATTTATCTGGTGCATACGAAAACTTTCACGTATTAAACGTTTAATACGATTTCTGTCTATTGCTCGCTTGGCATTTTTCTTGGAGATAGCTAAGCCTAGCCGAGGATAACCAAGATCATTACTGGCTGCCAGTATGGTTAACAAACGGTCACTTGATCGTAATGCTTTTTCAAATACTCGACTGTAATCAGCTGGTTTCAGTAACCTGGCGCGCTTTTTAAAGCGCGCCCCGTTAACCATCATAAGTTAAAAAACTTATTAAGCTGACAGACGTACCCGACCTTTAGCACGACGGGCTTTTAATACTTTACGACCGCCCACTGTTTTGCTGCGAGCACGGAAACCGTGTGTACGTGCGCGTTTTAGGCGACTTGGTTGAAAAGTTCTTTTCATTGATCCGAACCCTGACTCATAAACGAAAATTTGGACCGCGTATTCTACTTGTAGCAAGTTATCGAGTCAAAGAGATTATTCAACTGAATCAAGATTTGTTTTTTTACCCTTTCGTCATTTTTGTCTTTTTTGCCTGTGGATAACTTTCATGTTGAGGTATAGAATCCCCGGTTCGGTTAAATATTTTTCTTGGGGTTTTTATTTGTGAGCACCGCCTTGTGGGGTCAATGTCTACATTTACTGGAGCAGGAACTGTCTGATCAACAGTTAAATACCTGGATCAGACCCTTGCAGGTAATTGAAGACGATTCTGTATTGCGCTTGCTTGCACCCAATCAATTTGTTCTCGACTGGGTAAAACAGCATTTTCTTGATCAGATAACCCGTATCACAGATCAACTATCCAGCCACCAAGGCGCTATACGATTATCCCTAGAGATCGGTTCACAGGACAGACCCTCAAAGGAGGCCCTGGTAAACAAGCCTGTTAAAGCACCAACACCGACACCTGCACCTGCAGCATTTCTTACCGATGCAAATGCTTATCAAAGTAAACAATCTGTCGAACACAATCTTAATCTGGGATTCACTTTTGATAATTTTGTTGAAGGTAAATCCAATCAATTAGCCAAAGCAGCCTCACTTCAGGTATCCGAGAGCCCTGGTGAAGCCAATAATCCCTTATTGTTATATGGCGGTGTTGGTTTGGGTAAAACACATTTAATGCATGCCGTGGGTAACCGCATACGTGAAACCAAACCAGATGCCCGAATTGTCTATTTACATTCAGAACGCTTTGTTAGTCACATGATCAAAGCCTTGCAACACAATACCATTGATGAATTTAAACAATTCTACCGATCACTGGATGTGCTGTTAATTGACGATATTCAGTTTTTTGCCGGCAAAGAACGTTCCCAGGAAGAATTCTTTCATACCTTTAATGCGTTGCTTGAAGGTGGTCGACAAATTATTATGACCTGCGATCGCTACCCAAAAGAAATTGAGGGACTTGAAGAACGTCTAAAATCCCGGTTTGGCTGGGGCTTACCTGTTTGTATCGAACCACCTGAACTGGAAACACGGGTGGCTATTCTTCACAAAAAAGCTGAAGAATTCGGTTTTATAGTACCCAATGAGGTTGCTTTTTTTATTGCCAAACGAATTCGATCCAATATTCGAGAACTGGAAGGATCACTGCGTCGTGTCATGGCAACGGCTAATTTTACCGGTAAACCCATTACACTGGATTTTGCCAAAGAAACATTACGCGATTTAATTGCTCTTCAGGACAAACTGGTCACCATTGATAATATTCAAAAAACTGTCGCAGAATATTACAAAATTAGAAATTCAGATTTATTATCTAATCGCCGTAGTCGCTCTATTACTCGGCCCAGACAACTCGCTATGGCTTTATCAAAAGAATTAACCAATCATAGTCTGCCCGAAATTGGTGCAGCTTTTGGCGGAAGAGACCATACCACTGTACTGCATGGCTGCAGAAAAATTGCCGAATTAAGAGAATCAGATTCCAAGATTAATGAAGATTATACTAATTTACTTAGAATTCTTAGTAACTAAAGTAGAATTGTATAAGCTGTGGATAAATAAGGTATACAGGTGTGGACAAATATGAACATAAAGTTATCCACAAACTGTCTACAGTTTACCGGCGGTTTTCCAATAGGATACCAGACCGATTATATTGTTGTATCTAATTGTTTTAATTAGATAAATTCAAGTTATCAACAATATATTGTGAGCTTAATAATAACTACAAGTTATATATATAAATAAATATTAATAATTATCAGGTATTAAAATGAAATTTAAAATTCAACGAGATGATTTGTTGATGCCTTTACAGCATGTCATAGGCGCTGTTGAAAAAAGGCAAACTTTGCCAGCTTTAGCTAATGTTTTAATCAAAGCGGATAAAGAATTATTAACCATTACAGCGACAGACCTGGAAATAGAACTGGTATCCAGAATTCAGTTAATGGTTGATCAACCAGGTGAAATAACATTGCCTGCCAAGAAACTTCTGGATATCTGTAAATCTCTACCTGGTGATGCAGAAATCAGTATTGATATTGATAACGATCGTGCTTTGATAAAATCAGGCCGTAGTCGATTTACACTGGTAACCCTGCCAGCCACTGATTTCCCTTCTCTTGATGAAATTTCAAGTGTTTATGAATTTAATGTTCCTCAATCCATGCTTAAGGAATTAATTGAAAAAACCTCTTTTGCTATGGCCCAGCAAGATGTTCGTTATTATCTTAATGGTCTGATGATGGAAGTCTCTTCAGGGTTAATTCGAACAGTTGCTACAGATGGTCATCGCCTGGCTTATTGTGAAAAAACCATTGAAGGTGATCTTATTGATAGCAAACAGGTCATTATTCCCAGAAAAGGTGTTGCTGAATTATTACGTTTACTCGAATCATCAGACGATCCAATTAAAGTAGTTCTGGGTAATAATCATATTCAGTGTGAACTGGCAAACCAACGTTTTACCTCAAAATTAATAGATGGACGTTTCCCTGATTTCAAACGGGTTATGCCTTCCGAAGAAGGAAACAGGTTCACTGCAGATCGAGAAAGCCTAAAACAGGCATTAATCAGATCGTCAATTTTATCAAATGAAAAATATCGTGGTATTCGCGTCATTCTGAGTAAAGACCTGTTAAAACTACAGGCTCAAAACCCAGATCAGGAAGAAGCCAATGTAGAAGTTGAAATTAACTATACCGGAGACGACCTTGAAGTTGGTTTCAATGTTAATTACATGTTAGATGTTTTGAATACATCAGGTCAGGATGTCATACAGGGTGTAATTAAAGATTCGAGCAGTAGTTGTTTAATGACATTTCCGGAAGAAAGTCACTGTAAATACGTAATTATGCCCATGAGACTCTAGAAAATAAGTAACGCTTTTCTAAGTTTGAATGTCTCTTTCCTATCTAGAAGTTAATCATTTCAGAAATCTGCATCAGGTGGTTATTGAACCTGATGCAGAACTCAATATCATTACCGGTCTAAATGCTGCAGGTAAAACCAGTCTTCTGGAAAGTATCTTTTATCTCAGTTATGGCAGGACTTTTCGGCAGGGTCAATACAAAGACCTGATAATGAATGATCAGGATTATTTCAGGCTGATTTCAAAAGTCAGTCATCAACATCAAAAATCCACTATTGGTATTCAACGCAGTTCAAAAGAACAGTTAATTCGCGTTAATCAACGGACGATTACACGCTTATCTGATCTATCGTCTTTACTGCCTGTTATTGCATTACACCCTGACAGTCATCAACTACTCAGTGCGGGTCCAGAAAACAGGCGTCATTTTATGGATTGGGGAGTGTTCCACGTGGAACATTCATTTCTTCAGATCTGGAAAAATTACCGGAAAGCCTTGTCCCAGCGCAATGCCGCCTTACGCTGTCATCATAATGACCGGCTTTGTAATCTATGGAATCATGCTTTGATAGAAAACGCAGAGCTTATAGATCGGTTTAGAAATGATTATTTAAATAAACTTAATGAAAGACTCAGTTTTTTTTCTGAACGGATTTTCCCTGATTGCAAAATAAACCTGGAATATAAAAAGGGCTGGCCAGAAGATATTAGTTACCAGATGCATCTGGAAAAGCATTTATCAAAAGACAGGGAAAAAGGCTTTACTCAGTGTGGTCCCCACCGGTCAGATATTAAAATTAAACTTGATAATAAATCAGCACAAACATCTATATCACGTGGACAACAAAAAAAACTGGTAGCACTGCTTCGTCTGGCACAGCTGGACTTATTTGTAGAACACACCGGGCGACGCTGTATATTACTTTACGATGATTTGCCAGCCGAGCTGGATGCAAATAATCGAAGGATTCTAATGGAGATATTATCCGGTATGCAGGTTCAGTTATTCATAACAGCTATTGAAACCAGTCAGCTGGATTATTCAGGGTATCAGTCAGCAAAAATGTTCCACGTGGAACATGGTATTGTCTCGACAATAAATAACTGAAAGCTTGAGATTAAAACCCTGAAATTATCAATTTCAGGTATAATGCTTTGATCATTTTTATGGGGATTTCTATGAGCGAAGCCGCTACTTACGATTCGTCAAATATTAAAGTTTTAAAGGGCCTGGATGCCGTCCGTAAACGTCCTGGTATGTATATCGGGGATACTGATGACGGGACCGGATTACACCATATGGTGTTTGAAGCGGTGGATAACTCTATTGACGAAGCTTTAGCAGGCTATTGTTCTGAAATAACTGTTCGTATACACAGCGATGAATCTATATCAGTCATAGATAATGGTCGTGGTATTCCAGTCGATATCCACCCTGAGGAAGGAATGTCTGCAGCAACGGTGATTATGACCGTCCTTCATGCTGGTGGTAAGTTTGATGATAACTCTTATAAAGTATCCGGTGGTTTACACGGGGTTGGTATTTCAGTGGTTAATGCCCTGTCAGATAAGCTGAAATTGACCATAAATCGAGAAGGTAAAATTCATCAGCAGGAATTCCATCTGGGTGCTCCCGTAGAAGAATTGAAAGTCATTGGTGATACAGAAAAAACGGGTACAGAAGTTCAGTTCTGGGCCAGTGATACCATATTTACCAATATTGAATTTCATTATGATATTTTAGCCAAGCGCTTACGTGAACTTTCATTTTTGAATTCGGGTGTTCGTATTGTTCTGATAGATGATCGCTCTGATAAAAAAGACATTTTTGAATATGAGGGCGGGATTCGTTCATTCGTTGAACATCTGAATAAAAATAAAACCCCTTTACATGAGACTGTGTTGCACTTTAACGCAGAAAAAGACGGTATTGTGGTTGAAGTGGCTATGCAATGGAATGATTCCTATCAGGAAAATATTTTCTGTTTTACCAATAATATTCCGCAAAAAGATGGGGGTACTCATCTGGCCGGTTTCAGGTCTGCTCTGACCCGTAGTTTAAATCAGTATATTGATGCTTCAGGTGTGGCTAAGAAAGCTAAAGTCAATACCAGCGGTGATGACGCCCGTGAAGGCCTGACAGCAGTCTTGTCTGTAAAAGTACCGGATCCAAAGTTTTCATCACAGACTAAAGAAAAACTGGTGTCATCAGAAGTTAAAGCAGCTGTGGAATCGACCATGGGTGAAAAGCTGCATGATTTTCTGCTAGAGAAACCATCAGAAGCAAAGTCAATTATTTCCAAAATTATAGATGCGGCTCGTGCCCGTGAAGCTGCTCGTAAAGCACGTGAGATGACCCGTCGTAAAGGTGCTCTGGATATAGCCGGATTACCCGGCAAACTGGCGGATTGCCAGGAAAAGGATCCAGCCCTGTCTGAACTCTATCTGGTAGAGGGTGACTCTGCGGGTGGTTCTGCCAAGCAGGGTCGAGACCGACGAACCCAGGCGATTTTGCCATTAAAGGGCAAGATTCTTAATGTCGAAAAAGCACGATTTGACAAGATGCTGGCGTCTGCTGAAGTGGGTACCCTGATTACAGCCTTGGGCTGTGGTATAGGTAAAGATGAATATAACCCGGATAAGATGCGTTATCATCGTTTAATTATCATGACCGATGCTGATGTCGATGGCTCCCATATACGTACGTTGTTGCTGACCTTCTTTTATCGTCAAATGCCGGAATTGATAGAACGGGGTTATATTTATATAGCTCAGCCACCGTTGTACAAAGTAAAGAAGGGCAAACAGGAGCGTTATGTTAAGGATGATGATGAGTTAAACAGTTATTTACTTCAGTTGGCTCTTAGTGGTGCCCAGTTATTTGTACAAAAAGATACACCTGCTATTTCTGATACAGCTCTGGAAGATCTTGCGCGCAGTTATTTAAGTGTAAAAAATATAATTAAACGTTTATCACGACGTATTGATGAAGAAATACTGGTGCAGTTACCAAATACCATTGGACTGGAAGAAGATGATTTGCGTGATGGGCCAAAAACACAGGAATGGTCAGATAAGTTATTGAATTTATTAATAAAAAATAAATCATCCGGTGTTGAATTCAGAATTGAAGTGGCACCTGCAGAAGATGGTCCCTATCATCAGATTAAAGTTGTTAAATTTATTCATGGCCTTGAACATGAGTATGCACTGGATCATGATTTCTTTATTTCACCAGAATACAGACTAATAGCGAGCCTGAGTAATAAACTGTCAGGCTTGATGACTGAAGAAACCTATATTCAGCGGGGTGAAAAAATTCAGGAAATTAGCAAGTTTTCTCAGGTAATAGACTGGTTATTTGAAGAAGCGAGAAAAGGTCTGGGAATTCAGCGCTATAAAGGTCTGGGTGAAATGAATCCAGATCAACTGTGGGAAACAACCATGAATCCGGAAACTCGTAGAATGTTGCAGGTACGAATTGAAGATGCCATTGCAGCAGACGAAGTTTTTACAACCCTGATGGGTGACCAGGTTGAGCCTCGTAGAGAGTTCATCGAAAAAAATGCACTGTCTGCAACCAATATTGATACCTGATATTAATTTGCCGGAATATCTCTGTCGTAAATAATCACAGCCCTGGATTATAGAATAACAGGGATTGCTGGATATTAATTCGTGAAAAATATGTCTAATCCTTTACTTGATATTACTGCCCTGCCCCAATTCTCAAAAATAAAAGCAGATCAGGTTAAACCTGCCATAGATAAAATACTGAAAGAAAATAGAAAAAAGCTTTCTGAAGTACTTGAACAGAATAAAGTAAATGTTAGTTGGCAGAGTATCATTCAACCACTGGAAGAAATGGATAATCAATTATCCAGAAGCTGGTCTCCAGTAAGGCATTTAAATTCAGTAATGAATTCCGATGAGATGCGAAAAGCACATGATGCTTGCGTCCCTGAGTTGAGTGCTTATTCAACAGAGATGGCACAAAATGAAAAGTTGTATCAGGCTTATATTCACCTTTCTGAAAGTAAAGAATTTAATACACTGAGTGATGATAAGAAAAGAACCATTGAAAATGCATTATTAAAATTTAAATTAAGTGGTATAGGCCTGGACAAAGATAGCAAAGAAAAATTTAAACAGATAAAACAGGAGCTATCAGAATTAAAAACAAAATTCGAACATAATGTTCTGGATGCAACTCAGGAATGGAAATTACAGGTTAGTAGTGAATCAGCATTAAGTGGCTTACCTGATTATGCAAAAGCAATGGGTAGGCAGGAAGCTAAAAATGAAAAAATACCTGGCTGGATATTTACACTGGATGCACCATCTTATATGGCAATCATGACGTATGCTGATGATCGAGAATTAAGAAAAGAAATGTATCAGGCATTCACAACCCGGGCATCAAATGAAGGACCCGATGCAGGCAAGTTTGATAACACTGAAATTATTGAAAGTATTTTGCAGCATCGTAAAGATCTTGCCCGATTATTAGGTTTTAATAATTATGCTGAATTATCCATAGCCGATAAAATGGCAGACACAACCGATGATGTTTTAAAATTTCTAAATGATCTGGTGAGTAAATCCCGATCACGAGCTATGCAGGAGTTTGACGAATTAAAGAAATTCTCAGAACAGGATTGTGATTTAGAGAATCTAGAGGCATGGGATGTCGCTTATTGTTCTGAGAAATTAAAACAGAAAGAATATGGTATCAGTCAGGAAGAATTGAAACCTTATTTCCCGGCACCTAAAGTTATCCTCGGATTATTTAATATCGTAAAGCAGTTATATGGTATTACAATTACAGAAAAAAATGATATTGATGTCTGGCACAAAGATGTCACATTTTATGAAATAACCGATGAACAGAATGAATTAAGAGGTTGTTTTTATCTTGATTTATATGCGCGAGCAAACAAGCGCGGTGGTGCATGGATGGATGAGTGTGTTAGCCGAATGAATTATAAGGATAAAATTCAGATACCGGTTGCTTATTTAACCTGTAATTTAACAGCACCGGTTGAAAATGATCCTGCATTATTGACACATAATGAAGTAACAACGTTGTTCCATGAATTTGGTCATGGTCTGCATCATATGTTAACCAGAGTTGATACCTTGTTTGTGTCGGGTATTAATGGTGTTGAATGGGATGCCGTTGAATTACCCAGTCAATTTATGGAAAACTGGTGCTGGGAAAAAGAAGGTCTGGAAATGATCGCTAGTCATTATCAAACAGGTGAAGCATTACCAGAAAATTTGTTTACCAAGTTAATTAAGGCAAAAAATTTCCAATCTGCCATGTTCATGGTCAGACAACTTGAATTTGCTTTATTTGATTTTAGATTACATATGGAATATGGCACTGATAAATTTAAAGGTGTACAGGCATTACTGGATGAAGTCAGGAGTCAGGTAGCTGTTTTTATCCCACCAGAATTTAATAAGTTTCAAAACAGCTTCACCCATATATTTGCAGGCGGTTATTCAGCGGGGTATTACAGTTATAAGTGGGCTGAAGTTCTTTCCGCAGATGCATTTTCAAGATTTGAAGAAAATGGTATTTTTGACCAGAAAACAGGTAAAGCCTTTCTAAATAATATTCTTGAAAAAGGGGGTTCAGCAAAGGCGATGGATTTATTTAAAGCTTTTATGAATCGTGAACCACAAATTGATGCTTTGTTAAGGCACAGTGGCCTTAATTGAAGATAGTTTTATAAACAAAGAAAACGTTAAGATGGCCAGAATATAGTCATTAACAGATAGCAAAATATACAGCTTAGTAATAACGTTTTATAATCTTTTTCTTGTCCTCGCCATCTGGCATCAAAAAATAAGATGAAACCCATATGAAATACAAAGACCTGCGGGATTTTATAGAACAGCTGGAAAAAAAAGGTGAACTGAAGCGTATCAGTGTGGAAGTAGACCCTTATCTGGAAATGACAGAAATATGTGATCGTACCCTTCGAGCAGCAGGTCCAGCACTTTTATTTGAAAAAGTTAAGAACACCGATGTGCCGGTACTGGCAAATTTGTTTGGTACGCCGACACGTGTGGCTATGGGTATGGGTGAGGATTCCGTTGAAGCATTACATGAAATTGGCAAGTTACTGGCTTTTCTTAAGGAACCTGAACCACCCAAAGGCATGAAAGATGCGTGGGAAAAATTACCAATATTTAAACAGGTGCTGAATATGGCGCCTAAGGTAATCTCAAAAGCTGATTGTCAGCAGATAGTAATTGAGAAAGATGATGTCGACCTGGCAAAGATCCCGGTTCAAACCTGCTGGCCAGGTGATGTCGCACCGCTGATAACCTGGGGGCTGGTGGTTACTAAGGGTCCCAACAAGGATCGGCAGAATCTGGGAATTTATCGTCAGCAGGTAATTGGCAAAAACAGGGTCATCATGCGCTGGCTCTCCCATCGAGGTGGTGCACTGGATTATAAAGAATGGCAGCAGACCCATCCTGGCGAACCTTTTCCTGTCGCCGTAGCACTTGGAGCGGATCCGGCAACAATCCTGGGAGCCGTGACACCCGTACCGGATACCTTGTCAGAATATGCTTTTGCAGGCCTGTTACGGGGCAGTAAAACAGAAGTCAGTGAATGTAAGCTCAGTGATTTACAGATCCCCGCCTCGGCAGAATATGTGCTCGAAGGGTTTATCTATCCCGATGACATGGCAGAAGAAGGTCCCTTTGGCGATCACACCGGATATTACAATGAAGTTGAGAAATTCCCGGTATTTACCATTGAAAAGATTACTCATCGAAAAGATCCCATATATCACAGCACTTATACTGGCCGACCACCGGATGAACCGGCTATTCTAGGGGTGGCCTTGAATGAAGTGTTTGTGCCCATATTACAAAAGCAGTTTCCGGAAATTACCGACTTCTATTTACCACCGGAAGGCTGCTCCTATCGTATGGCAGTAGTGAGTATGAAAAAACAGTATCCAGGCCATGCCAAGCGGGTAATGATGGGCGTCTGGTCTTTTTTGCGTCAGTTCATGTATACCAAGTTTGTTATAGTGGTTGATGATGATGTGAATGCCCGAGACTGGAATGATGTTATCTGGGCCATGACCACACGTATGGATCCCGCCAGAGATACCACCATAATCGAAAACACCCCGATAGATTACCTGGATTTCGCCTCCCCTGTTTCAGGTCTGGGTTCAAAAATGGGATTTGATGCGACTAATAAATTGCCAGGGGAAACCAGCCGTGAGTGGGGTAAACCCATAGTCATGGATGAAAACATAAAACAACGCATTGATGATATCTGGGATGAGCTAAAAATATTTGATACAGAATAGTTTGTGTTGATGGGTGAAAAAAAATTCTATGTAAAAGAAAGTGGCATTCATGGCAAAGGATTGTTTGCCAGTTGCGATATTAGCGCCAATGAAATTATTGGATCGATTAAATATAATCCCACTGAAGAAGATGGCCCTTATGTTTTATGGATAGAAGATCAGGGCATACTGGTTGATTGTGATCTTAAGTATATTAATCATGATGCATCACCCAATGCCTGCTATTGTGATGATTTAAATGTGATTGCCTTGAAAGATATAAAAGCGAACGATGAAATCACCCATGATTATGGCGAAGAATGGATTGAATAAAATTTATTATCGATTAGTTGTAACAGTGAATTTTATTACGGCCAGTTTCTTTAGCAGTATATAAAGCTGCATCAGCATTGTTAATCATTTTTTCCAGTGAGTCTTCCAGCTCAATACAATAACCAATACTGACTGTTATATTAATGGTAATGTCATTGGTAACAAGTGGTTCGGATTCTATTGCCTGCCGAATACGCTCAAAAAGATTTTTGCTATCGGTTTCATTGGCATTAACACATAAAATACAAAATTCTTCGCCACCCATACGTGCAAGAATATCACCCTCACGTAACTGTTGTGACAGTATGGCAGCTATATGCTTCAGGGCCAGGTCACCAATATGATGACCATAGTTGTCATTTATTTTCTTAAAGAAATCTATATCCAGCATGGCAACGGATATAGTTACATTTTTTCGTCGGGCATTATCGAATAACTTATTACCAGTTTCAAAAATATATTTACGATTAAAAAGACCGGTTAAGAAGTCTTTAGTGGCGGCATCCAGTATCTTACGGTAATGAGTT
>JAOUMX010000056.1 GCA_029881275.1 Gammaproteobacteria bacterium
GGTCGCTATGACACCGGCGATGCGTGAAGGCTCAGGTCTGGTCGACTTCTCGGAACAGTTTCCAGATCGCTACCATGATGTAGGCATCGCTGAACAACATGCGGTGACACTGGCTGCCGGTATGGCCTGTGAAGGGCTGAAACCGGTAGTGGCGATTTACTCCACTTTCCTGCAACGTGCGTATGACCAGCTGATCCACGATGTAGCCTTACAGAATCTATCTGTTTTATTTGCCATTGATCGGGCAGGATTGGTCGGCGCAGACGGCCCAACCCATGCCGGCAGCTTCGATCTTAGCTTTCTACGCTGTATACCCAATATGCTCATCATGGCACCCGCCAATGAAAATGAATGTCGGCAGATGTTATACACCGGTTTTCTGTATAATGGCCCCGCAGCCGTACGCTATCCCCGAGGACAGGGACCGGGCACTGATATTCAGAACGAAATGTCTACCCTGGAAATAGGCAAGGCCGAAATCTGTCGTCAGGGCAAGAATATCGCCATACTGGCCTTTGGCAGTCTGTTAGGCAATGCCATGACAGCAGGTGAACAACTGGATGCAACGGTGGTTAATATGCGATTCATTAAACCACTGGATACTGAATTACTGAACACCCTGTCAGCCAGTCACCAAATTCTGGTGACGGTTGAAGAAAATACACGACAGGGTGGTGCAGGCAGTGCCATCAACGAATATCTACTCAGCCAGGGCAACACCTGCAAGGTGTTAAATCTTGGTTTACCTGATCGTTTTGTTGAACATGGCAGTTCGGCGCAATTACTGGCCGAATGTGGCCTTGATGCCGATGGCATCAGAACGGCCATTAGCCAGCGTAAGTAATTGCTAATACAGGACAAATTGGATAAAATCCGACTGTTTTACTAGGTTATTATTAATGACTGCAAAATATACACTAAAAATTCTGACCGATTTCGCGTCAGCCCATACGCTAAGGGATTATCCCGGTGCGTGCAGTCGTATGCATGGACATAACTGGAAAGTCGAACTGGAAGTTGAAGCATTCAAACTGAATGACATAGGTATAGCAATCGATTTCAAGCAAATGAAAAAAATTGCCAATGAAGTATGTGACCGGCTTGATCACCACTATCTAAATGAAATTGAGCCATTTACTGAAATCAACCCGACAGCAGAAAATATCGCTGCTTATTTATATGGTGAGATTTCAACCCAATTAAACAATGAAATAGTAAAAGTAAGCGCAGTCACACTATGGGAAACTGATCGTGCCTGTGTGCGCTACAGCGAAGAGAACTAAACTATGACTGACGCAAATACCATCCCGGATGTACAAAACACCAAAGACCGACGCCACATTGCGATTAACAAAGTGGGTATCAAGGATATAAGACACCCGATTCAGGTTAAGGACCGCTCCGGCCTGGTACAACATACCGTTGCCAACTTTAATATGTACGTGGATCTGCCCCACCATTTCAAGGGCACACACATGTCGCGTTTCGTTGAAATACTCAACAGCCATGAACGTGAAATTACAGTAGAGTCATTCCGCGAAATGATGTCTGAAATGACCAGGCTACTGGATGCCGAATGCGGTCATATTGAAATGCAGTTCCCCTACTTCGTTAACAAAAAAGCCCCTGTTACTGGCGTCGAAAGCTTACTCGATTACGAAGTGACTTTTATCGGTGTACGCAAAAACAATGAAAACTGCGTTGCTATCAAAGTCGTTGTACCTGTTACCAGCCTGTGCCCCTGTTCAAAGAAGATTTCAGACTATGGCGCACATAACCAACGTTCACATGTCACCGTTAATGTTCGCACCAATGGTTTCGTCTGGATTGAAGACATTATTGATATTGTTGAGAAAGAGGCGTCCTGCGAACTTTACGGCCTGTTAAAACGCCCGGATGAAAAAGCGGTAACAGAACGTGCTTACAACAATCCAAAATTTGTTGAAGATATGGTACGTGATGTTGCTGCACGATTGAATGAAGACGAACGCATTACAGCCTATACACTGGAATCAGAAAATTTCGAGTCAATCCACAATCATTCTGCATACGCAATGATAGTGAAAGATAAAACCGCCGGATAAATACATGTCCGGATTTGCCTTTTACTCAAACGGATTATTTTCACCCACATAAATCTGACTGAAGCCACTACTGGTTATTGAAACGACTTCACAGTCATCTCTTTCATAAAAATATTATCAAATATGTTTTGTTATTCTTATGAAAAATGTACTGACATAAAAAACCCCTGTTCAGGGGTTTTTTTATCGTCATTCAATAATGCATAATTATTGCAACAACTTGACCAGACTATTTCTGAAGTCCTCTGCCTTTCCTGAAGTAATAGCAGTGCCATCAACATGACTCATGTGCATACGAGTAACATTACCAGCACTCTGCAGACTGATATTTATATTCACACTACCATTTTGATTACTATGTTCACTATCTTCATCTTTAAGTAACTTCATCAACCAGCTGGATTCTGCTAATTCATCTTTTTCGGCTTCCAGCTCTTTGGGCAATTCAGCAACGGCGAGATTAATCAGCCCTTTTTGTTGATTCTGTTGTTTTATCTCGACACCCAGACGATCCAGGGCATGCATCATACGGGACCAGACAAAATCTGCACGTCCTACAATTTCATAATCAGAAGTGGCGTCATCAAGACGACGAATACGTGCCTGATAAGGTTTATATCCTGCAAAAATCTCATCTGCCTGTTTATCTTTCAACCCAACAAACAATACCAGACGACGTAACATTTCCCGTTCCAGCATTGGCTCAGGGACACGTTGCTGCCAGCTTTTACCGTCTTCAACCACCACTATTTCCATGCCTCTGTGGCTAACAAAAATTCGACTCAGTTTCGTACTGGCTACACGTTCAACCCGGATTCTAAATTTATCCAGCACATCGGCTGAAAAAGCATTTAACAAGCCGGTAAAGAAACCTTTGTCTTCTCCGGGGGTATATTCCTTGACCCATTCTGTTTC
The DNA here is from genome assembly GCA_029881275.1 of Gammaproteobacteria bacterium. Classification (GTDB taxonomy): domain Bacteria; phylum Pseudomonadota; class Gammaproteobacteria; order SZUA-229; family SZUA-229; genus JAPHQX01. Next base: position 3,000 of record JAOUMX010000056.1, read on the forward strand.
AAGAAACCCCAGCAGTGGCTCTTGACGATAAATTTTTATTCCTTCATGAGCGAGGAAATCCACTAATACCGGCCAGACCTGTTCAGCTGACTGTTCAACTTCCAGCCAGTATAAACCCTGATCTGATTTTAAATTTAAACCCTTAAAAACCGGTGCGATACTTCCTTCTACATCACCCCGCTGTTTTAATAACTGTAGTGCTTTTTCAGAAGGTTCAGGAATATTCAGTTCTGCCCGATTTTCGATCTGGGTCAGCTTGGGCGGAATTTCCAGTGCTTTTACCGAAACACTATCCAGGTATTCAGGCCTTTCTTCACCATCTGAACTACAGGCAGATATGCCAACAATCAATAACAATACAAATAAACGATTCATATTAAATAACACCTGCTTTCACTAAGGCACCACGGACTTCATCGTGAAACTTTGCCGACAGAGGTGTAAGTGGTAAACGAATACCTTCAGGGATCATACCCATTTCATGTAACGCCCATTTCACCGGAATGGGATTGGCCTCTACAAATAATTTCTCATGCAGGCCTTCCAGGGGTGCATTGAGTTCCAGCGCCTTTTGACGATCGCCTGCCAGTGCAGCCGCACACATTTCAGCCATGGCTCTGGGTGCAACATTATTAGTCACCGAAATGACGCCATGACCGCCCTGCAACATAAATTCTGTTCCGGTAGCATCATCACCGCTGTAAAGATCAAAATTATCATCACACAGGCGCTGAATGTCTTTCAGGCGCTGTAAATTACCGGTGGCTTCCTTGATACCAATAATATTAGAAATCCGCGACAAACGCGCCACCGTTTCAGGCAACATGTCACAGGCAGTACGGCCGGGGACGTTATACAGTATCTGGGCAATAGGCACTTCTTCTGCAATTTTCTTATAATGCAAATAGAGGCCTTCCTGTGTTGGCTTATTATAATAAGGTGTCACCAACAAACAGGCTGCCGCACCTGCCTGCATGGCACAACGTGTCAGAATAATTGCTTCTGTCGTCGAATTCGCACCGGTCCCGGCAATAATCGGTATACGGTCATTTGCCATTTCAACAGTACGACGAATCACCTCGCAGTGTTCATGCTCATCAAGCGTCGCTGATTCACCGGTCGTCCCCATCGAAACAATGGCCGAGGTTTTATTCTCAACATGAAAATCAACCAGTCGGGATAAACTGTCAAAATCAACTGAACCATCTGCATACATTGGCGTTACCAATGCCACCATACTGCCACGAAACATGTCTAAATCTCCAAAACCGAGGCGGAAATGGTACTTGGCAAAGCGATTGTTTACAAGCTCATGCTATTATCTGTTAAAAATATTCGCCCTCTGCTGGACGATGACTCTCAATTTTACAAATAAGAAGACAATAAACATGAATGATTTACTCGTAATCACCGCTATAGGCGAAGACAGACCCGGTATCGTTGATGAATTATCACATATTCTTTTTGATGCAGACTTGAATATAGAAGACAGCCGGATGAGCATACTGGGTGGAGAATTTGCCATTATTCTGCTGGTATCCGGTAAAACGCAGGCGCTGATTCAATTACAAAATGAGCAACGTAAACTGGAAGATGCGCTAAAACTTAAATTACTCATAAAACCCACCCAGGCCAAGCAAACACATAAAAATAATATTCCCTATGCTATTAAGGTTGTCGGCATGGACAATCCCGGTATAGTCCACCGCCTGGCGCGGTTTCTGGCCCGCCATAATATCAATATAGAAGACCTGGAAACAGAAAGTTATCCCGCCCCACATACCGGTACACCGATGTTTGCGGTCAGTATGTCGGTTGAAATTCCCAGTGAACTCTCCATCAGCAAATTACGTGATGAATTTATTGACCTATGCGATGAGCAAAACCTGGATGCGGATTTTTCACCCCTGGAACACTAGGCCAGACAAGACAGGAGATGACAATGTCCAAAATTTCCATCGGCAAAAAAGTGCCCGACTTTAAATTACCTGCAACCGGCGATCAGCACATTAGCCTGAAACAGCTGAAAGGAAATAATATTGTTCTTTATTTTTATCCAAAAGACAGTACACCCGGCTGCACTCTGGAAGGCCAGAACTTCAGAGATAACCATGCAAAATTCAAACGTGCAAAGACAGTCGTACTCGGAATTTCACGAGACTCGATCAAATCCCATGAAAATTTCAAAGCCAAACAGGGATTCCCATTTGAACTTTTATCAGATGCCGATGAAGAACTGTGCACACTATTTGATGTTATCAAAATGAAGAACATGTATGGTAAACAGGTTCGTGGCATTGAACGCAGTACGTTTTTAATTGATAGTAAAGGTGTTCTCCGGGAAGCGTGGAGAAAGGTAAAAGTAAAAGACCACGTTGAAGAGGTATTGGCTGCCAGCAAACAATACAAACCTGAATAATCCAGCCAGATACTGAATCAGGGTATAAATTTTACCCTGATTCAGCACCCGCATTTTTATCAGGAAGCAACCACCACTTTCTTAACGGACTCACTCTTATAATAGAGGAACATCGCCAGCGCAATTAATCCTGCCTGTAGTAACAATCCCTGCAGATTAGGATAAACCCCCAGAATATCTATGCGAGGGAAATCAACCACACTGATCGGAATATATCCGGCTTCCTGTAATGCAGCGACGCCTTTGCCGGCAAAAATTATCGCCAGACTCAGCATCAGCATGCCTGCAACGGAAAAGAACATACGTAAAGGTAAACGGATACTGTATTTCATAATCAACCAGGCCACCAGGGCAAGCACAGCAGAGGCCGTTCCAAAACCGGCCAGGGTCATATTATGCCCATGGGTATCGGTTTGAACCCATAACGCCTGATAAAAAAGAATTGTTTCAAACACTTCTCTATACACCGCTATAAATGAAAGACCGGCCAGTCCCCAGAGGGCGCCCGAGGTTAATACTCGAGTAATATTCTGCTCAATAAATTTTTTCCACTGAGCAACATGGGTTTTATCCTGCAACCAGTAACCCACATAAAACAGAACAACGGTTGCCAGCAAGGCAGCCACACCTTCTGTCATTTCGCGGGATGCACCACTGATCTGAATAAGTGAAACAGACGCCCACCAGGTAAAGAATCCTGCCACTAAGGCACCTACCCAACCGACGTGTAAATATCGCAGACCATCCTGACGTCCGGTTTTCACCAGAAAAGCAGCCAGCGCAGCGACCAGAAGAATAGCTTCCAGACCTTCTCTTAACAGAATAAAAAATGAACTGGCAAAAGCAGCACCACCAGAAAGGCTTCGCCCGTCCAGTCGTTCCTGTGCCGTCGCCAGCAATCCCTGAATATGCGCCACCTGTTGTTCGATTTGTTCAGCTGGTTTATGTGCCCGTATTTCGCCACGAATACCGGTCATGGCGTTTTCAATTTCGAGACGCAGGCCACTGTCCACTGCATTCAAGCCTTGCTCGACCAGCTCAAATCCTTCCAGATAAGCTTCTACTGCTAACTGATATGACTGCTTATAATTTTGACTACGATAAGCCTGCAAACTTTCATCCAGTTTCACATGGGAAAATTCAAGATGAGATTTCTTTTTAAACAATAACTCGGGCTGATTCCGCAAATAACTGACCAGGGCAGCACCTTCCTGACCGAACTGGATTTCGGCTTCACCGGGTGTCGTGACGGTAAACACATTCAGTTCCAGCAACTCCGAACTAACACCGTTACTATGCAATGCCTGCCCCGCCTTCACCAGATCATTATTAATCGCCAGCTGACCCACGTAAAATGCCAGTGACCAACGGTCCTGATCAGAGAGCTCATTGAATGAACGCATGCCGGTATCCGCAACCCCCTGAGTAATGGTGCTATAGAGACCATATAATGTTCTCTGGCTATAACGTTCATAATCATGAAAATTAGTGGGTGCCGGCTCAAGGTTCATAGCCTCAACACCATCCCCATAACCTGCAGCGCCATGACATGAAGAACAGCTTTCGGCAAACAGCATCTTCGCACGCTCAAGATCAGGCTGCTGGCGAGGAACAGCAATAATATTCAGACCATTAATAATGCTTAAACGCATATCAGCTGTTAGCTTGCTAACCATAGGAGGTGCAACCTTGTCCTTAACCATGCCGGCCAGAACCATACTGTCTGTGGTAATTTTCTGTTTCACATCACCCTCAGGTAATTCGGCCGATAATTGCTGTATCCCCTGACTAAAATCCAGCATTTCACTATATTCAGCCTGATTGATCACCTGGCCGTTCTCCACAGCCTCGGTGTAATCAACACCAACATAATCGATCAACTGCAATAATTGCTGTGTTTCAGCCTGAACAGACTGAATATTTGCCAGGGCAATAATAAAAGGTAACAGAAATAGTTGTTTCATGAAGGCACCAAAACCAATAAGATAAGAACAATCTAAATTATAATCATTCTCATTTGCATTGTAAACTGTGTTTGCTAAATATTTTTTCTCTTCAGCTATATCCTGGAAAATCTCCTGAAAGCCCCCTGTAATAAGGTTTAAGCCAGTTCATTTAATCAGCACATGTCTTTTTTATTAAATTAAAATGAGAATCATTTGCATTTGTATTCGCGATAGATATAATCCTTTCAAACAGATACTTCTTTAAAATTCAGACATCCGAGGAATACACAACTATGAAACAACGACTGCTAGCTGGCTTACTCATATCATCGACACTGGCCGCCCCCCTTACCCATGCCGAGACTGTCATTGGCGGCTATGGTGAGCTGCACTATAACAATCTGGACAATGGCACGACGAAAAAGCAAGAAATGGATTTTCACCGTTTTGTACTTTTCATTGGTCATGACTTTAATGACCAGGTTCGTCTGCACAGTGAATTTGAGCTGGAACACGCCCTGGTTAAGGATACCGCTACCGGCGATACCCCGGGTGAAATTGAACTGGAACAGGCTTATATAGAAATCGATATGTCAGATAGCAGCTCGCTGAAGGCGGGTGTGTTTCTCATTCCCGTGGGCATACTCAACGAAACCCATGAACCACCAACGTTCTATGGTGTGGAACGCAATCCTGTCGAAAAGAATATTATTCCAACCACCTGGTGGGAAGGTGGTGCGATGTATTCAGTTCGTCTGGATAACGGCATCAGCTATGACCTTGCACTGCATTCAGGTCTCTCACGCATTGACGGCAATATCCGCAGTGGTCGGCAGAAAGTAGCTGAAGCAGAAGCTGAATCACTGGCGTATACAGCCAGAATTAAATATAGCGGAATTCCCGGGCTGGAACTTGCTGCCACCGTCAATCGACAAGATGACCTGTCACAGGGCACAGCCACGGTTGCCGGTGATGCCGAAGCGGCAACATTAATTGAAGCGCATGCTATTTACAGCACAGGCCGATTTAAATTCATTGCATTGTACGCTGACTGGAACATCGACTTTCTGGGTGGCAGCAACCTCAGGGACTCACAGCAAGGCAGTGTTATTGAAGCCGCTTACAAAGTCACTGATCAGTTAGGTATTTTTGTTAGACAAAATAACTGGAACACACAAACAGGTATTGATGAAGCACAATCAGATATCGGTTTTAATTACTGGCCCCATGAGAATGTCGTCTTTAAATTTGATTACCAGGCACAAAACAATGACGCCGGTAATAATGATGGCTTTAATCTCGGTGTCGGCTACTCCTTCTAAATGCCGGCACAGTTTCCAAATAGAACCGGCCGCTAATCATTGCGACCTGTTCTAACTAAACGGAACCGAATCATGACTTTACTCATACGACCATTATTAACCATCGCGGCAGTGACCATGTTACTGCCATGCTATGCCAGTAACACTTATCAACAGGCTGATGAATTTATCGCCGAAAGCTTTGAGGGTCAGTCCCCACAGGCTAAAGCGATATTACTCACTGATGACCTGAAACAACAGATCGAAAATATTCTTCAACACGCCTATTCAGGCAGTCGCATTAGATACTGGCAACGAGATCAACGAACAGCATGGACACTTGATGAAATTGGTAAAACAAAACCCATAACCACTGGCATCGTTATTGAAAATAACAGAATCAGAACCCTTAAAGTATTAGCCTTTAGAGAATCCCGGGGCTGGGAAGTCAAACACACATTTTTCACCAAACAGTTCATTGATGCTTCTCTTATCAAAAACAATAAACTGGATCGCTCAATTGACGGTATCTCCGGTGCAACATTATCAGTACGTGCCTTGACCAAACAGGCACGCATCGCTTTGCTTTTACATAAAACCATAACAAGCCAATGACACGCACCAGAAAAAAATTCCCGTTCTTTCTCTGGCACAGGCGGCTAGGTATTATTGCCCTCGTTCTAGTGCTTATATTGTCAATAACAGGCATCATCCTGAATCATACAGAATCATTCAAACTGGATGAAACAACGGTTGAGTCCGAGCTGTTACTTAGCTGGTATGGACTAAACCCTGAGGGCAAGCCCATCAGCTTTAAATTTAAAGACATCATCATTAGCCAATGGGATGAGCAGCTATTTTTTAATACAGACATCATTTCACACAATTCCCAATTGCTACGGGGTGCAACCCGTTTAAACGATATAATTATCGTTGCTTTTGACAATACAATTTTATTACTTGAAACAAACGGCAGCATCATTGAACAGGCTAGAATTAATATCGATAACATTATTAATATTGGCACTGATGGTAAACACGTCTATGTTAAAAATTCTGCCGGTGATATTTTTGTAAGTGATGAACAGATTATTAACTGGAAAAAAACACAGCACAATCATATTGTCTGGGCAACAGCAACAAAACCTGATCATGCATTACGGCAACAGCTAAAACAGGTGTATCGCGGACAGGGGCTAAGCCTGGAACGCGTTATTCTTGATCTGCACAGTGGTCGTTTATTCAATCAGAGATGGGGAATTTATATTATGGATGCCAGTGCGGTTATCATGATCTGGCTAGGATTAAGCGGCACCTGGATCTGGTGGTCAAGAAATAAAAAAATTCGAACCAAACGGCATTATCAGAAACATCATCAGAGTGTTCACACCAGAAAAGATTAACGTCTTAATCAGGTAACAGACTCACTGGTGGGCCAGGAATTAATCACCGTCTGTATAAGCGTTGCCAGAGGAATGGCAAAGAAAACACCCCACACGCCCCATAAACCACCAAACACCAGAACTGCAATAATAATCGCGGCCGGATGCATATTGACCACTTCTGAAAACAGCAAGGGCACGAGCAGATTGCCATCAAGAAATTGCACACCACCATAAAATAGTAACAGGTACAAAAAGTCCGATGTCCATCCCCATTGAAAATAAGCAATCAAGGCCACTGGAATGGTAACCGCGACTGCCCCCACATAAGGAATAATGACCGATAACCCGACCAGAAAACTTAACAGAGCTGCGTAATTCAAACCCATCAATTTCAAAGGCAAATAGGTTGCTATGCCAACAATGACCACTTCCAGTAACTTACCCCTGATATAGTTGCCTATTTTACGATCCACTTCATGCCAGACAATTGATGCCAGTCCCTGTCGACTGGGTAAAAAGCGCATTAACCAGGCTATGATTTTTTCCTTGTCTTTAAGAAAGAAAAAAACCAGTAATGGCACCACCACCATATAAACCAGCAGGGTAAAGACATTGATCGCTGATGCCAAGGACACGGATACCACTTTCTGACCAAAACTTGCCAGCTCGGACTGCACACCATAAACAATATCCTGAATTTGTTTTGGTGAAATAAAAGGATATTGCTCCGGCAAGGTCATTAATATTTTCTGGCCCTGAGCCAGCATATTGGGTAATTCAACAAAAAACTGTGTTAGCTGCTTGGAAAACAGTGGTACAAGCCCAAGAAACATAATTAAGACAAAGAATAAAAACAGAATCACAACGAATGTAACCGCAATCAAATGAGGCACCTTCAATGCCTGCAATTTTTTTACCAGACCTTCCAGTACATAGGCAATGACAATGGCAGCAATAACGGGTGTCAGGACATCACCCAGAAAAAATATTATTGCAAACCCAACAAGCAGTGAAATAGCGAGAATAACTGCCTGAGGATCACTAAAATGGCGTGCGTACCAGCTCCGTAATACTTCGATCATTTGTCACCTGTCATCATCTGACGAAATTTCTGATCAAACATTTTTTCCATATCATCAATGACTTCACTGGCTGATCTACCCGAGACCACATGCTGCATCATGAAATTGGATGTTTCATGCAATAACATAGACCTGTTAATCATCGGATAGGTCTGGTTAAGACGCTTGATAGCAGCGATAACTGATTCATTATCTGGACGGGGAATACTCACAGGCTCGAACACTTCCGGCACTTTTTCGGGTGCTCGTGATAACAGAAATTCAGCAAAATCAAACAATGCCTTTTGATCCTGCTCTGGCAATAAATCATATATCTTTGCCAGATTGTTCGCTGATAGTTTCATAAATAATTAGTTTGGATGAATCTCACAATACTGTTTAGCAAATGTCAGTAATTCTTCCATAGCACGTGCCTTGAATTTATGTCTCTGATGGACAAAAGAGAATGGCCTCTCAAGCGGCGGATTCATCGGCACAGCAGCCAGGGATTTAAGTTTAAGCTCTTTGACCACAGTTGAATGGGACATAATGGAAATACCCATACCGGCTTCAACGGCCCCCTTAATAGCTTCCGGACTGCCCAGTTCCAGGCATATTTTCAGTTCTTCACCGGCGACATGTTCCTGCAAATATTCAGTAATCACTTCACGCGTACCCGATCCCTCTTCACGGCAGATAAAGGCATAGGGCACCAGTTGCTGAGGCGTAACAGTACCGAGATTAGCCAGAGGATGATTAGGCGGCATAATGGCAACCAGTTGATCCATACGACAGACATCAACCTGCAAATTCTTATTACTGACCGACGCTTCGACAATACCCAGGTCGATAATATTATTTTCCACCATGGAAACAATACCCTCGGTATTGGATACCTTAAGACGTATATTCACTTCAGGATTCTGAGATTTAAAATCGCCCAGCAAAAACGGCAACATGTATTCTGCGATGGTCGTACTTGCTCCCAGGGTGACCACACCACTGACATCACCGGTCATTTCACGGATTGCATTTTCCATTTCATCGTACAGTTCGAAAATACGATCTGAAAAGGTATACACACGCTGACCTGCATCGGTCAGGCTGACACGATTATGGGTACGATCAAATAAACGGGTATTAAAATGCTCTTCTAGCTGTCTGATCTGAAAAGTTACAGCCGGCTGGGTCATATGGAGAGCATCCGCTGCCTTGGTGAAATTTAGAAGCCGTGCTACTGTATGGAATACTTTTAGTCGTCGATCCGCCATAATATTTTCTTATGATTACCTGGAAACAGCTAATAGTATCAAGTAACCACCCGTTATGAAAACACTCTTAAGGGATATAATTGATCAAATAGATAAAAAATATATATAACTATGCCAATTACCCGGCAAAACCCGTTTAAATACATTATCCACCTCCGGGATGTATTCATTTTTTTGCCAATCAGTTTTACACTAGACCCCTTAAATCATTGTGGAAATGGATATATACATGAATGTTAAACCCCTCTTTATTATTGCACTAATAGCACTATTCCCTGTTACAGCCTATACCAGCGTTTATAAATGGATCGATGAAGACGGTAAAGTTCATTATTCACAAAGCAAACCCGGAAACAATATCGAAGTGGAACGTTTACGCATCAAGGGAGCAAAACCTGATTATGCTACCAGTGACGCAAAACCTGAGGATGAAATGAAAAATAAACCCTCGGATGACACTAAAAAAGCTGAACAGCCTGTCGCACAACCTGCGCAGGAAGAAAATAAACTTAGCCCTAAAGAAGCAAAAGCGGCCTGTCAGTCAGCCAGAACCAAACTGGCACAACTTCAATCTTCCGGACAGGTAAGACAGCGTGATGCCAAGGGTAATATCAGTTATCTATCCGATGAACAAAAACAGGCTGAAATCGCTAAAGCACAGAAAATTATTAAAAAACTTTGTAAATAAAAGGCTACCGAATGCCATTACTTAACATCAAAACCAACTGCCCTGTTAACGATAAAAATAACCTTGCGCTGGCCGCATCAAAACTAACCGCTGAAGTACTTGGTAAACCGGAAAGTTATGTCATGGTCAATATCGATGATAATCAGGCACTGGTCTTTGCCGGTAATGATCAGCCTGCTGCCTATCTGGAATTAAAAAGCCTGGGTTTACCAGAATCTAAGACAGCAACTATATCTGCCCGCCTGTGTGCTTTTATGAATGAAAAACTCGACATAGACTCTGGCCGTGTTTATATCGAATTCAGTAATGCGGAACGACACATGTGGGGCTGGAAAGGCGGTACTTTTTAAACACACTCTTATCGATCCCTAAAAATAGAGTAGATATTTAACATCCAGACTTTTATTTTCCTGCCTGTCATATTCAACTTTCTCATATACAAATCGAATAGCATGATTTTTATCTAAATCAAACTGATAACCCATCTGGTAGTGATCACGGGAGTCCTTATCACCGCTTATCCCGTTCAGGGACTGAACACCAAGCAGCAGCCGACTGGCTTCAAAGGGAATCACTGCACCGATCTCAGCACCCAGATATACCTTATAATTTTTTTCATAATAACCGGAATACTCAACAGCAAGATCCGCCAGTAAGTAAACAATAGAACGACCCCAGCCAGCACTCAAACCCATTCCTGAATCGACAGACATGATGTAGGCGTCATCGATATTATTCACCGTCTGTTGTTGAACGGAAATATCCAGCCGCACTGACAGCGGCGTCATCCATTTCTCGATCGGCGACAGGGATATCAGCTCAAAAATATTCAGTTGCTGCAACTGGAATTTCTGTTGTTCATCAAACCAGCGTAATCGTGTGTCCAGCACGGAAATGGCAGCACCTCTCACAAAACCATCCGCTTTATCCAGCAGATCATGAAATACCGGGCGAATACCCAGTTCAACAAAGGACTGATTATTTTCTTCTCCATAGGCAACAGACCAACGGGCAGTGTCATGCCCCTGATCAGCACTGATATTTTTAAATTCAAATGTCGGCCGATCACCGAAATCCAGACGACTGCGCGCAGATAATAAATAGTGATCTGTATCCTGCTTTTTAAATTCGTTAATTTCCTGCGCCAGCTCCAGAATTTGTGCCTGCTCATACTGCTTAAAATGTTCAAACTGTAAACTCTGCCTGTTATCGACAAGATTAAATACCTCTGTCCGTGCAGAAGAGTTGAGCTGCTGATACATCTGCTGAATACGACTACTGATTGCCGGGCGATAATGTTTGTTTTCTACAAAACCGGCATCAATCATAGCTCTAACGGTATCCACCGGTGCTGCATAAACCGGAAACTGATGTTGTTGTGTCATGTTGACGCCGGGACGTGCCACATCCAGTAAACTCAATAACCGGTAGGAACAGTTTTCCCGTAGAAAATAATAATCAAACTGGATGCCACGTATTTCCCAGACATGGCGCATCAACTGATCCACTTCAGCCTGATTTAAATTTAATGAAAACTCCCAGATATCCCGATGCTCAATATCACCATAGGACTGCACGGTTTCAAAATACGGCTGCACCGCAAACACACCGGCATAACCACCGGACAATCCTTTATAAACATATTCAAACGCCGAATCATCGGCATCAGAACGGGCGGCATAACTCAATGTGTAATCCAGCAATGCGGGCTGATTGCGTTGATCAAGTCGTAAAAAGGTATGACCAAACATGGAAGCCGGATTATTCAGATACATAGACGGAAAAATTAAAGTGACATCGGCTACCGCCAGTTTGTTTTTCCATTGATTGAATTCATGACAGTCAGCAACCGGCAATTGCTGTTGAAAATTGAGCTGACTATTTAACCAGTACAAGCGAGCAGGAAAACGGCATTGTGTCTCCTTATTATTAAACAGGGCATGTAGCGTAGCGATCAACTCGGCCTCGGCATTTTCCTTGCCATTTGACGCCAGAAAAAATTCACCATCATCGGCCTGACTGTAAACACCGGTAAACACGTGTGACTTATAATGCAATAAATTCAACCAGTCCGGATCGGCGGCCAGCTGCAGATGTCTAGCTGAGGCAATCAGATTATCCAGCTCATCAGCCTGTACAGGCATTACCAGCAACGGCAGACACAACAACACATAAAGCATCGATTTAATTTGTTTATTCAATAACGACATAGCTCCCCAATAGTAGTTTGTGTAAAATGCCCTGACTTTTTATTAAATACAAGACAATCCCATGCGCGTATCAAAATATCCTCTTTCCACCGTAAAAGAAACGCCTGCAGATGCAGAAATCATCAGTCATCAACTGATGCTGCGTGCCGGCCTGATTCGTCGTCTCGGCTCAGGCCTCTATACCTGGATGCCACTGGGTCTAAGGGTACTGCGCAAAGTCGAAGCCATTATTCGCGAGGAAATGGATAAAACCGGTGCACTGGAAGTACTCATGCCCGCCGTACAGCCTGCTGAACTCTGGCAGGAAACCGGTCGCTGGGATGTCTTCGGTCCGCAGATGCTAAAGATCAGGGACCGCCATGAACGTGATTTCTGTTTCGGCCCCACCCACGAAGAAATTATTACCGATCTGGCGCGCAAGGAAATCAAAAGCTACAAACAATTGCCGCTGAATTATTACCAGATCCAGACCAAGTTCCGTGATGAAATCCGTCCCCGTTTCGGTATTATGCGCGCCCGTGAATTTTTAATGAAAGATGCCTACTCCTTCCATATGGACCAGGCTTCATTGCAACAAACTTATGATGATATGTATGCTGCCTATAGCAATATCTTCAGTCGTATCGGATTGAATTTTCGCGCTGTCATGGCTGACACCGGCGCCATTGGTGGCAGTAATTCCCACGAATTCCATGTACTGGCGGATTCAGGCGAAGATGCTATTGCCTTTTCATCCGGCAGTGACTATGCCGCGAATATCGAAAAAGCGGAAGCCGTGATACCGGAAGGACAACGTCCCGCAGCTTCTGCTGAAATGACACAGGTTGACACACCGGATCAGCACAGCATCGAAGAAGTCAGTCAATTCCTCAACATAGCTCCCCACCAGTGCCTGAAAACATTACTGGTGGAAGGTGCCGACGAAAGTTCAGTGGTGGCACTGGTACTGCGAGGCGATCACGAACTCAATGAAATAAAAGCTGAACGACTTGAGCAGGTTAAATCCCCCTTACGCTTTGCCTCCGAAGAACAGGTGAAAGCCGCCGCCGGTTGTGCACCGGGATCAGTCGGCCCTGTGGGGCTGGCGATCACCGTGATTGCAGATCACTCCGCTGTTCATACCGCTGACTTTGTCTGCGGTGCCAACAAAGATAATCAGCATTTACAAAATGTAAACTGGGAACGGGATTTACCCATTCCCCTCACCGCTGATATTCGCAATGTGGTCGAAGGTGATATCAGCCCCGATGGCAAAGGCACTTTGTCCATTCTTCGCGGTATTGAAGTCGGTCATATCTTCCAACTGGGAGACAAATACAGTCGCGCCATGAATGCCACGGTTCTGGATGAAAATGGCGTTAATCAGGTCATGACCATGGGCTGTTACGGTATCGGTGTGTCCCGTGTAGTTGCCGCCGCCATTGAACAGAACCACGATGATAATGGCATTATCTGGCCACAGGCCATCGCACCGTTCGATGTAGCTCTGGCACCGATCAACATGCAGAAATCAGAACATCTGGCAGCCGCTATCGAAAAACTCTACGAAGATTTAACCGCCGCTGGCCTGAGCGTGCTACTGTTCGATCAGAAAGAACGCCTCGGTTCCATG
>JAOUMX010000057.1 GCA_029881275.1 Gammaproteobacteria bacterium
TACAGCCTCGATATTCCCCGGCTGGGTCTTTAACGTGGTCATGCTGGTACATGGTGAAGAAGCCTTCCTGGCAGCCGTTTTCCTGTTCACGGTGCATTTCTTCAACAACCATTTCCGTCCTGACAAACTGCCACCACCGGATGTGGTCATGTTTACTGGCGCACAGTCACTGGAGGAATTCAAACGTGAACACAAGTTACAGTATGAACGTCTGGTTGAAACCGGTGAACTGGACAAGTATCTGGTAGATGCACCGTCCAGGCCTATGACAATCGGCTCGAAGATACTGGGGCTGATTCTCATCGCTATTGGCCTGTCATTACTCTACATAGTTGGTTCCGGCTTTCTGGGCAGCTATACATCGTAATAGTATCTAACCCGTCATAGCGATACCAAGCGAGGGCATGTTTATACATGCCCTCACTATATCTGCTTCAGAATATGGGCATCTCAGTTTTCTAAAAAAACCGCTAATGTCATCTAATTATTGATATTTAAATAATCATTAACAAAATTCACCAAAAACATTTAAATATGGCCAGCAAGAGCAGCTGTAGCGGAAATAAAATACAAAGCATCATTGCTCCAGCTATAGAAAATTTATTACTGCACTATCATGGAACAATTTTTCAAACACCACTTATGTAAATATATTTGCGCAATAACAGTGCCTGATAGTGCAATGCCGGTTAAAGATTGTGTTAACTGATTAGACAAGCATCACTATTTGCCAAAATAATTTACAAATAGCATATCGACCACAGGCAAAAGTAATTACACTATGCAACTGTAAACTCCGCTTGTATTAGATAGTAATTTTTTGTTCATAAGCGAATCGGTAAAAATCAACATGAAAGGTGAAATATGAAATTAGCAATGATCGGTTTGGGTAGGATGGGCGCAAATATGGTTCGTCGACTGGCAGGTGATGGTCATGAAGTCATTGCTTTTGATGTTGATACAGAAAACAGCAAAGCACTTGCCAGTGAACTTGATAGTGTAACCGCCGTTACCAGTCTGGAAGAATTAATAACCTCACTCGCACCACCACGGGCAATCTGGTTAATGGTGCCTCACCAGTTCGTTGATCAAAGCATTGACTCTTTACTTAATGCCGGCATGACCGAAGGTGACTGTTTAATTGATGGCGGCAATTCAAATTTTAATTTATCGAAACAACGCGCCGAAAAACTGCAAGCATCCGGTATACATTTTGTTGATTCAGGCACATCCGGTGGTGTCTGGGGACTTGAAAATGGTTACAGCATCATGGCTGGTGGTAGCGACGAAGCCATTGCCATGATTCGTCCAGCCCTTGAATCACTGGCACCGGCAAAAGATAAAGGCTGGGGTCATGTGGGGCCTGCCGGGGCCGGACATTATGTCAAGATGGTTCACAACGGTATTGAGTATGGAATGATGCAGGCTTTTGCCGAAGGCTTTGAAATGCTTGAGGCTAAAAAAGAAATGAATCTTGATTGCCAGCAAATTTCAGAAATCTGGCAGCACGGTAGCGTAGTCCGCTCCTGGTTACTGGATTTAATTGCTGATGCTTTTGCTGACGATAAAAGTTTATCGTCGTTAAGTGACTATGTGGATGACTCCGGCGAAGGTCGCTGGACAGTACAGGACTCAATTGATCTGGCAGTACCCACACCGGTACTGACACTGGCGCTACAAATGCGTTTCCGAAGTCGTCAGGATGCCTCATTTGCAGGCAAGGTACTGAATGCCATGCGTGCCGGCTTTGGTGGCCATAGTATTCGTCCTGTTAAACAGGGTTAAGAGGTCAAAAGTTATAATGGAAAATGTTACAACCAGGCGCTGCAAAGGCCAGCAGACTGAACCGGCCAATATTGTTATCTTTGGTGCCGCAGGTGATCTCACCAAACGCAAACTCATTCCCGCACTGATTAAAATGTTGCGCTGTGGACTTTTACATCAGGACAGTAAAATCATTGGGGTATTAAAAGGCCGCACCAGTGAAGTCTGGTTAAATGCATTACGTCAGGGTATAGCCGATTATTCACCAGACATAAAAATGGATGATCAACAATGGCAGGAATTTTCTGCGCGATTCAAAATGGTTGACGGTGATCTACAGGAAGAAAAGACCTATCAGGATCTGGCCACTTCACTGGAGTCACTGAATGGTCGCACCCATGCCATGTTTTACTGTGCCGTACCACCGAGCTGGTACACCATTATTGCCGAGGGTTTACACAAGGCAGGTCTGGCTGATGAGACTGAAGGATTCCGTCGCGTAGTTATTGAAAAACCCTTTGGTATGGATCTAAAAAGTGCTCAGCAGTTAAACCAGGAATTACAGGCGCTGCTCAATGAATCACAGATTTATCGTATCGATCATTACCTGGGTAAAGAAAGTGTTCAAAATCTTCTGGTGTATCGCTTTGCCAACAGCATTCTTGAACCCCTATGGAACAGAAATTTTATAGATCATATTCAAATTTCTGCTGCTGAATCCATCGGCATAGAGTACCGCGCTAATTATTATGAAAAATCCGGTGCACTGCGCGACATGATACAAAGCCATTTAATGCAGGTCATGACACTGGTAGCCATGGAGCCACCAGTGGAATTTACCGCTGATGCCGTACGTGATGAAAAAATAAAAGTATTACGTGCGGTACGTCACCTTGAACCTGAAAACATAAAACGACAAACCGTTGCCGCACAATATGGTTCAGGAAAAATCAACGAAGAATCGATCAAGGCTTATGTATCAGAAAATGGTGTCTCACCGGATTCAGTAACTGAAACCTTTGCAGCGGTACGTTTTCAGATCGATAACTGGCGCTGGCAGGGCGTGCCCTTTATCCTCTGGACCGGCAAGCGTTTACCCAAGCGCGTATCTGAAATCATGATTCGTTTTCGCAATCCCCCATTTAATTTATTCGATACTCACGCCAATCCACCATTAGCCAATTCACTGGTGTTTCGTGTACATCCAGACGAAGGCATCGCCTTGCGTATGAATGCAAAAAAACCGGGTTTGACCACTGATTCACAACGCATGGTGATGCGTGCACCTTATTCTGAAAATGGTGAAGATGTTTCCGAAGCCTACGAAGTTTTATTGCATGATGTACTCATTGGTGACGCTACCCTGTTCTCACGTGCCGATGAAGTAGAACAATCCTGGGCCATACTTGAACCGATTCTAAAAGCCTGGGAAGATCGCATTTCAGTCGAACGTTACCGTTCAGGTACCTGGGATATATCTGGCATGGATACCTTATTTGAAGACTGTGTCGGCGGCTGGCATAAACCGAGTTAACACAATGCATCAATGGTTTGTTTACACTGAATTTAATGAAGCCTCAAAAGCGGCTGCCGATTTTCTGTCGAGTAAAATTAAAGCCAGCATTGCGAAAAAAGATATCTGCCATGTCATTCTGCCCGGCGGTAACACGCCCGCCATCTGCCTGGCGCATCTGGCAGAAAAAAAACTACCCTGGAACAAGATTCACTGGTATCCGGGTGATGAACGCTGTTACCCGTTGGGACATGCTGAACGTAATGATGTGATGCTAGAAAAGAACTTATGGTCACAGTTACCCGATACCCACATTCATACCATACCCGCTGAACTGGGTGCCGAACAGGCCGCGGATATTTATCGTGAAATCATTAAACCCGTCGACAATTTTGATATTGCCTTTCTTGGTATGGGTGAAGATGGACATACGGCCAGTTTATTCCCGGGCAATGATGCCCTAACAGACATGCGCTCGGTAATTCCTGTCTATCACTCACCCAAGGCTCCAGATGAACGGGTATCATTTAGCATTAACACATTAAAAAACGCTGACTGTCGAATGGTATTAGCCAGTGGCCACACAAAAGCAGACATCATCAGGCGCATTAAAAATGGTGAAGCCTTACCCATTAACTGTATTGGCGATATACACTGGTATCTTGATAAAGCGGCACTGAGCACCTGTTAACCACATTCAGTTAACCCTGTATTGACTTCAGTCTGTTAATTAACAGTCTATTACTTATCACCAAGATAGTGATAATCGTTTAATTCTGTTGCTTAAAAATTGACAAATATTCATTTAAATAGACATAGCTGTTAAATCGGTTTTAAATAAAACCATGAGCAGCCATTATCTGCCAATCAATAATCCATTCAACTACCTGAGCAAACATCTGACTCGACTGGTAAAGGGGCGTCTCTGGTTAAAAGTCCTGATAGGTATGATTCTAGGTGTAGCTACAGGTATGCTGATTGGACCGACAACAGGCTGGATTAATCCTGATACCGCCACCACAGCAGGCAACTGGCTGGCCTTGCCTGGCCAACTGTTCCTTACCCTGATTCAGATGATCGTCATTCCTTTGATTTTTGCCTCTGTCGTACTCGGCTTAACAGCCAGCGAAAGTTTTGAACAGCTACGTAAAATGGGTATAGGCATAGTGATTTATTTTATTATCACCACAACTATTGCCATTATTATTGGCATTGGTGTTGCAAAAGCAATAAACCCCGGCAGTTATGTCGATGCCCAGAATTTGAAAATAGTCGTACAGGCCACCACTATACCAGCTCAGGCACCTGCCCCCAGTCTGTCTGAACTTCCACAGAAACTGGTGACCCTGTTACCCAGCAATCCATTAACCTCGATGGTTGAAGGACAGATGTTACAGGTTGTTTTGTTTGCCATGATTATGGGGGCAGCCCTGGTGATGATGAAACCCACACAATCAAAACCTTTACTGGATTTAATGGCATCACTTCAGGAAGTCTGTATGACTATCGTCGGCTGGGCGATGCGACTGGCACCCATTGCTGTATTCGGCTTAATGGCGCAATTAACAACCAAAATTGGTTTAAATGCGATTCTTGGCATGGGTGTATACGTGGCAACAGTATTACTGGGACTGATAATACTATTATTAATTTATCTTTTAATTATCTATCTGGTTACACGAGAGTCTCCATTATATTTCCTGCACCATGTTCGTGATGTTTTATTGTTGGCTTTTTCCACTTCCAGCTCAGCAGCCGTGATGCCGCTGTCAATCAAAAACGCTGAAGAAAAACTTAAAGTTCATCCCTCTGTATCTCAATTTGTCATTCCATTGGGTGCAACCATCAATATGAATGGCACCGCCTTATATCAGGGCGTAGCAACCATCTTCCTGGCACAGATATTCGGTATCGATCTAAACATGAGCGCCCTTCTACTGGTTATTGTCACGGCGGTGGGTGCCTCTATCGGTTCACCGGGAACACCTGGCGTAGGCATTATTATTCTGGCCATGGTGCTAGAAACAGCGGGCATACCCACTGCAGGTGTTGTCCTGATCATGGGCGTCGATCGTATTCTTGATATGAGCCGTACAGCGATCAACGTCTGTGGCGATCTGGTTGCCGCCAGACTAATGAATCAGTGGATGATCAAAACAGAAATTCTCGACGCTGTTTCAACAGAAACAGTGAATTAACCAGTCTTAGTCAGGCAATTTATTTTAATAAACACGCGCTTTGATTTTTTACAGGCAAGCTGGATTATACAGAAAAAAAATCGTCCGGGTTTATCCTGCAGTTACGCATTGGTCATCATTCTCGGTGACCTCTGCTGTCTTCATCTCGGCAACCATATAGAGCTCACCAAGATAGCGGACTGCCTTGAACATCTGACGCGCCATACGCCGAATACGACTGTTCTGCTCAATGATATCAATCATGCCGGCAACCGGAATATGTAACTCCGCTGCGGCATGAAGCAATGCCGCTTTGACCTCATCATATGAAACCTGTACCTGTGCCAGTTGATCTTCACACTCGGTAATCGAAAACCCTTCTGCTTCAGGATTTAGCATTTCCAGCAGCTTAACAACCTGGAGACGGAACTGTGCAATCCCTTTCACCAGTTCTGCATCGTCTACCCGACCCAGTTCAGCCTGTGCTCTGGCCACCTCATGTGCCTGTTCAGTGCAGGCAAGCAAGTGCTGCTCCGTTCGTAACACCTTGGCCAGCTGATCAGCAACTTCATTAGTAAGCGATTTTTTTTCCAGTTGAGAAATAAATTCTGTTACTGCACGTCCCAGTTTTTTCGCAACGACATAATCAGCTGCTGTATGACTCTCAACTTTAGATTCGACACTCAATATGGTCAACGCCATGCGTCTGGTGACCGAGGCTATACGGAACAATTCCAGTACCAGCGCATTAATAGCGAGTAAAGGTGATACCGCCACCGTCCTGTCGAGATACCTTGGACGAGCTTCAATTTCTTCCTGTGTAACAAAGCGTTTTTCCAGGAAATGTGTCAGCCGATCACTCGCCGGCCACATTAACAGCACGCCGAAAATATTAAACGTAGTATGAAACAGGGCCAGGGTAACGGCAGGAATATCCTCCAGTCCCAGTAAATGACTGGTCATTTTAACCAGCCAGAACAGCAGCGGCAAAATCATCAGTGCCACGATACCGGTAATGACATTGAAAATCATATGAGCGGCTGCCACTCTTTTAGCATTTGGCGTTGCACCCATTACCGCCAGCATGGCTGTCGATGTGGTTCCCACATTAGCACCAATCACCATGGCCGCCGCCGCATACAACCCAAGTATGCCACCGCTTGCGGCTGTCAGCGTAATTGCAATTGCGGCACTGGAAGACTGGGTCAACACAGTCATAAGAAAACCTGTCGCAACATACAAAAACACACCTTCGATACCGTCCAGAGTAAACTTGTGTAAATCAATGCCGGTCGCCAGACTCTCAAAAGCACCTTTGAGTACATCAATACCAATAAAAAACAAACCGAATCCCACCAGTGCCGAGCCAAGTGAAGCACGCCGACTTTCATTGCCTGTCATACGCAACAACATACCGATACCGATCATCGGCAAGGCAAAAGTTTCCAGTTTAATATTAAAACCGACAATGGCGACCAGCCAGCCAGTTACGGTGGTGCCAATATTGCTGCCATAAACAACACCCAGTCCCTGATACAGGGTAATTAGTCCTGCATTCACAAAACCAATGGTGGCAACGGTAACCGCACTGGATGACTGAACAATAGCCGTAATAGAAAAACCGGTGACGATGCCACGGAATGGAGTACACGTCCATTTGCCCAGCATATTACGCAAGGCATGACCACTGGCCAGTTTGAGGCCCTCGGTAATCATACTCACCGCCAGCAGGAACAGACCCAGCCCACCAGCCAGAATACCCAGGTTAATAATGCTCTGATACATGTTTCTGCAACATTAAGAATAATTCAGGCCTTAGCCCATTTTTTCTACACTGGTAATGTTCAAATACCCACAGGTCAGGCTAAATAAACCTGTTGTGGAACAATATACAACATTCTGTATTACAGTTATCCAAGCCATATCAATCAGCAACAAAAAACTTCACACTATTATATTAAAAACATGTTATTTTCTATCGACTTAAAATCTCACGCTAAATCCAATCTGCAAGCTCACGATATGTTTAAACAGATTTTTTCAAATAGCATAATAGTCTGCCTGTTAATCACTGGCTCGATAAATACGGTACTGGCTGCCACGCAGGAACACCCCGGTCAGATAAACTTTTCTGAAATCAAAGAATACGCACAGCTTGCCAATGTAGCCTATCTGACAGAATCAGGTATTAGGAAATATAACTTCTCACATAATTACACCTTGAGCCACTATCAGATAATTCCTGAACTTGAAGTTTCCTATTTTCTAATCACCAATAACATCAGTAAAACCCAGATTATTGCTGTCCGCGGCACCTCTAATATTGAAAATGCCATTATTGATGTGGCCCTTCAGCTGGTTCTGAATAAACACACGGGCATTCGTTTACATAATGGTTTCTCACAGGCGGCAGAGGCAATCTACACCAACATAAAACCGCTACTCAAAAAAGATTACATCATCCACACCACCGGTCATAGTCTGGGGGGTGCTGTTGCACTAATTCTGGCTATGCATCTGAATATTGATAATTTCAATATTGGTAAAATCGTTACCTTTGGTCAACCTAAAGTCACCAATATTGCGGGCGCCCATAAATTTAAGCCGTTAAATATTATTCGGGTAGTGACCGAAAAAGACCTGGTGCCCCTGCTGCCCCCGTTTGATCCAGTGGATTTAAATAACCTTGATATTTACTGGCATGCCGGTCAGGAACTTGTCCTGTTAACAGACAATACGTATGCCTTACTGGAAGGTACAAGCAGCATGTTGCGCGCCACCCAATTCACGCAACAACCCGTCGATGAAAATAATCTTCAAAATCATCAAATAACACTCTACCTGTCCATGCTAAATAAAAAAATCCCGACCGCCACGCTGGTACCATTTAAAAACAGCTTAAATCTGTTTAACCTGTTTGGAAGCAAAGAAAAATAATACTGGGCAGTCAAATTATAAAATGCAAAAATTCAATTTGTGCTTTATGATATCTTCTTAAATGTTCAGATTAACTTAAAAAGGAAAAGCTCATGACCAAAGCCATTGCAAGAACCCAAAAAAAGGATTCCAGCGCAAAGAAAAAAACAGCACCCAAACGTAAAGCATCGGTCAAAAAATCAGCTGCAACAACAAACCTTAAAAAAGCTGCTGATAAACGGGCAATACTGGCCAATAAACTGCGTGCAGACCTGAAAGCAACCAGGGACACTTTGAAAGCCGTCAAAGATTCTGCCAAAGCTGAAATTGCCGTACTTAAGGACCAGTTAAGTGCAGCAATGAAACGCGAAGCAGAATTACTAAAAATCGGCGAAAGTAAAGTCCGTGCAATGGTTGCCGCTGGTGAGAAATGGGAAAAAAAACAAATTGCCAAAATCCAGAAAATGGCAGGCAAATCCAAACCAAAGAAAAAACCTGCCAGGAAAAAACAGGACTAATCTACTCGATCTACGTTTATGAACAAAAAATGGCTTTCAGAAGCCATTTTTTGTTCAAATCAATACAGATATCAAAACATTTATTGAAACAGCGTATTAAAATTTCCTTTGTCTATTGACTCTTGATTGTCAAAATCAAATCATTCTTTTTTAATAATTGCCATTAGCCTCTGGAAGCCGACAAGTTAAATGACCTGGAACCATTAAATGCTACGAGCGTTACTGACACTGCTAGCCTGTCTTTATTCAACGACACTCGTTGCACAATTAAATGTTAATGTCGTCATCAGTGGCATTGATAAACCACTTGAAGATAATATCCGTCTTTTTTTGAGTATCGAACAACAAAAAAACCACGCCCTGATTAGCGAAGGCCGGTTACGTCGTTTACATACAAAAGCAAACCAGGAAATAGCCAGCGCACTCCAGCCCTTTGGTTATTATCGTTCGGTTATTAAAGCAGAACTAAAAAAGCTGACTAACGATCACTGGCAGGCAACCTATATCATTAATCCCGGCCCGCCAATAACGATTGGTGAGTTTAATTTTGTCATTAGCAAGGAAATGGGTGAGGATGAAGAATTCCAGTCGTTGATAAAGAATTTTTCTCTACATACAGATGATGTATTCAATCATGTGGATTATGAAAATATTAAATCAGACCTGGCCAGACTGGCATCGGATCGCGGTTATTTTAATGCCCGTTTTATTGAGCACCGGATAGACATTGATCTGGATGCTTATGTGGCGAATATTAACCTTAACTATGATGGTGGTCCCCGTTTTAATTTTGGTGAAGTCAGCTTACAACAGGATGTGCTTGATACCGAATTGATCCAGCGCTATATCCCCTTCGAACGAGGTTCAGTATATACACTAAATCAGCTCATCGATTTACAACAGGCACTCAATGACAGTGATTATTTTCAAACCGTGGAAGTGTCACCCGGTCAATTACAACCGGATAGCAATGAAATTCCAATCAATGTCATACTCACTCCACGCAGGCAACATCGTTATAGCTTTGGACTGGGTTATGGCAGTGACACCGGCGCCCGTGCCAAATTTGGCTGGCAGATACCGCGTTTAAATACCAGTGGCCACCGTTTTGACACTGAAACCCGTGTTTCAGAACTGGGTTATAGTCTGTCGGCTCAATACCGGGTACCGGTACTTAACCCGCGCACTGATCAAATGATCTACAGTGCGGGCGTGGTCCATGAAACGACTGACAGCAGTGAAAGCACGATACGCACCATTGGTGCCGGTCTTAAACGCAGCCGCCGGTACTGGCGTGAATCCATCTCACTTAATTATCAACAGGAAGATTACACGGTTGCAGATGTCCACGGTAACTCAACACTGCTTATGCCCAGTGTCAACTGGAATCGCACCTGGGGCAATAATTTTATCTATACCATCGATGGTCTGCGTTTCGATATTGGCCTGCGCGGTGCCAGCAAAGATCTAATGTCTGATACAGATTTCTTTCAACTTCAGGGTGGCATAAAAGCCATTAGCTCACTGGATCAACACAATCGGCTTATCACCCGTGGTAATCTCGGCAGTATCTGGACACAGGAATTTAATCAACTGCCCTCCTCGGTGCGTTTTTTTGCTGGCGGCGCCCAGAGTGTACGCGGTTATGCATACCAGTCACTGGGCCCGGTCGATGCGACTGGCCAGGTGATTGGTGGCAGACATCTGATGGTAGGCAGCATTGAATACGAACATAATTTTAACAGCCACTGGGGACTGGCTCTGTTCTATGACGGTGGTAATGCCATTGATAATCTTGCCGACAAACTGGAACGGGGTGGCGGCTTTGGACTGCGCTGGAAATCACCGGTAGGACCGGTTCGCATCGACCTGGCCAGTGCGCTTTCCCAGAAGGATCAGCCCTGGCGATTACACATTAATATTGGACCGGACTTATGAAACGGTCATTACGCAAATTCGCTATTATAACCCTGGTCATACCCGCTATTTTACTGACATGGCTAGTGACCACAGAAAGCGGTCTGCGCCTGGCCTATCTTCAGGCAAAATCTTACCTGCCAGGAACTCTTAACATCGATCATCTGGAAGGCAATTTGATCGGTCCAGTGACGGCTACAAAAATAAATTACCAGCAGGACGGCATAGTCATCAGCGTCGATAAAATAATTCTCGACTGGCGTCCCGTCGCGTTACTTAAATCGACTGTTGATATTAATCGCCTGCAGATGACAACACCTGTCATCCAGTTACCAGAAACAGACACCGGCAAACAGACAGTGATTTTACCGTCACTTGATTTACCCTGGCATATACAACTCAACGAAGTCGTCATCAATAATCCGGTTTTAATTCAGGACAGACAAACTTACCGTGTTAACCAGATTCAACTTTCGGCAAAGGCGCTTTCTAGTCAGCTTGATATTGAAACACTCAACATTACTGCCGATACGTTTAATTTCAACCTCAAAGGTGGCCTGCAGTTATCTGCAAACTATCTGCATCATCTGAATATTCACTGGCAGATAAAACTGCCTTCCAGTGCGATCATTAATGGCGAGGGTGAACTTGATGGCGATATAAATACCAGTCGTTTAAGCCAGCATCTTAACGGCGCCCTGAAAGCATCCATCAATGCCGAAATAAATAACCCTCTTGATCAGCTCAACTGGCAACTGGCGATGAATATTGATCAGTTCGATATCTCAAAACTGAATAGCCGCTGGCCTGATCTGGCAGGTGAATTAACATTGACAGCTAAAGGCGATCCCGCCAGTGCAATTGTCTCCGGCTCACTCAAGGGAAACTATGTCGAACTCAACCGGGCTATCGATGCAGACTTCAAGCTTGAACTAAGCCGACAGGATACTGACATTCGTATTACAACACTCGACCTCCACTCCGGCGATGCCCGCTTCAAGGCCCATGGCCTGCTGGGTGAAACACTCAATCTGGACTGGTCACTAAAAGTGAATGATCTGGCTACACTCTATCCCCAGGCAAAAGGTCAACTGCACGCCAATGGACAGATTAGCGGACAGGCTGATACCCCCAAAATTACCACCTCATTCAAAGGCCAGGCATTAGCATTGTCTGATATCAGTGTTGATCTCATTAAAGGTGATGTGGCGCTGGATCTATTTCACTGGCAACAGATCGATATCAAACTGTCCGCACAAACGATCAAGGTAAACAATCAGTCGATACAGTCATTGAATATCAATACGGATACCCATCACCTGAATGCAAAAATAGTCTCCGATGCAATGACCGCACTGATCGAACTCAAGGGCGATATCAATAATTCAGGCTGGCAAGGCGAAATTAAACGCGTCGATATCCATAGCCAGGAATTTGATAACTGGACACTTCAAGCACCGGTCAACATACAATTCAGTGAAACTGACCTTCTTGCCGATACACTCTGCTGGCACAATCATCAGCAGGCCCGCCTGTGTGCATCAGTTAAAAAAGAAAACAATGTCTGGAAATCTCAGCTCCAGCTGCACAAACTACCGCTGTTATTATTCAGTCCATGGTTACCTCCGGACCTGAAACTGGAAGGCCTGATGGAGGCAACAGCCGAGTTGCAACTCCAGTCTCCGAACCAGCTACTGGGAAATGCACAGATTAATTTACCACCTGGTGCTTTGAGCTATCCTCTGCTGGAAGGTGAACGTGATCGCTGGAACTATCAGGGTGGCACAGTGTTTATCACTTTTGATGAACAGGGTCTGAAAGCGAGCACTGACCTGGTCATACAAAACGGCGATAAATTGTCCCTGACTGTAGAATTACCCCAGGCTCAACTGCTTTCACTGAACCCTCAACAACAGGCGCTGATAGCCAACATCAAACTCAATATTCATGACCTGGGTTTAATCGAAGCACTGTTTCCAGAAATACAGAACCTGCAGGGTGAAGTTGCATTAAATACTGCTGTGACGGGAACACTTGCCCAACCCCGATTCAATGGACAGGTTCATTTAAGCCAGGGTGAGTTTCAAATACCACGACTCGGTCTGAATATTAATCAGCTCCGCATCCAGGCTCAGAATGATGGTCTGGAAAAAATAAAACTCCAGCTTGAGGCTCATTCAGGAGATGGCAAGCTAACGATGCAGGGCCAGACCACACTAAATAAAATGGCTGGCTGGCCAACTGAAATCAGTATCAATGGCGATCAGTTTGAAGTCTCCCGTATTCCCGAAGCACGGGTACTGGTATCACCGGATTTGAAAATAAAGGTGCAGCATCACAGCATTAATATCACCGGTAATATCCATATTCCCTATGCCAAACTGCAACCCAAAGACACGACCACCGCTGTACATGTTTCTGACGACGCAGTCATCATTGATGCCAAACAGGCGGTCGAACAGAAATGGGATATAGTTACCCGCATTCGACTGACACTGGGTGAACGTATCACCTATTTCGGATTCGGTTTTGAAGGACGCTTCGGCGGTAGCCTGTTACTCGAAGATGAACCAGGGCAACTGACCAGGGCCACGGGAGAACTCAATATTGCTGAAGGCCGCTATCGTGCCTATGGCCAACGTCTGGATGTGGAACAGGGACGTTTACTCTATACCGGTGGACCATTGAGCAATCCGGGTCTGGATCTACAGGCGGTACGTCATGTGAATAATGTCACCGCCGGCCTCAGGGTCAAAGGCAGCCTCAGTCAACCCCAGCTGGAACTGTTCTCCATCCCGAGCATGGGGCAGACCGATGCTCTGTCCTATCTGTTACTGGGGCGCCCAATGGAAACAGCATCAGGTGAAGAAGGCGCTATGGTCGCTAAAGCCGCACTGGCACTGGGCCTGAGCGGTGGTGATCGGCTCGCCCGCTTACTCGGTGACCGATTTGGACTGGATGAAATGCGTGTTGAAAGCAGTGATAGCGGAGATCAAGCCTCCCTGGTGGTTGGCCGTTATTTATCACCTAAACTGTACATCAGTTATGGCGTCGGCCTGATTGAAGCCATTAATACCTTGACCGTTCGTTATCAGATTTCTGATAAATGGCAACTTAAAGCGGAAAGTGGTGAACATCAGGGCGCTGATTTTTTATACACCATTGAGCGTTAAAACACGCTGTTATTATTTTCGCAAGCTGCGAACAATGTAACCTAATAAAAAACCCAGCAATAGCAAAATCAGTATTAATATGACACGTGACATTTGCAGTTTCCAGAAAAGAAAACTGACAGTGATCACTTCTGCATTTTGCAAGGTAAAGACAGCAATAACAAAAACACTAACGATGCTTAATATAAGATGATATTTTTTAGAAAGTCTGTTTCTGCTCATTAACGATATTTACACCCATTATTTACATTTCAATAGTTAACAGATCAGTACAACTTACGTTAACAACATAACTTAACGGCTATTATTGTTTATTGATCTATACGAACAAGCCTTTTATAACTGTTAAACATCCTGCATTAATATCGTTCCCTTCTAATAAATATTGGTACGAGTCATGCAATTACCCTGTTATGCATAAATCTGATGCATACAGGCACTATAAGGCACCATTATTGCGCAAAACAGTTCTGCTCTGCTTAAAGTGCCCCAAAACAGAACACTCAAGGTCATCGTTTGACTATATAATCAGGTAACACGTAATGATTGATAATATCTTAACCATAATACTTGCCGGCGGTGAAGGCTCCCGCCTGCAACCATTAACAAAACTGCGCGCAAAACCATCGGTGCCCTTTGGTGGCAAATATCGTATTATCGATTTTACCTTAAGCAACTGTCTGCACTCTGGCCTGAGACGCATTCTGGTTCTTACCCAGTACAAATCCCATTCTCTACAAAAACATCTTCGAGATGGCTGGTCGATATTTAATCCAGAACTCGGTGAATACATTACTCCGGTTCCAGCACAAATGAGACATGGTAATAAATGGTATCAAGGTACAGCAGATGCCATTTATCAGAACAATTATCTACTGGAACGCAGCAATGCAGAATGGACACTCATTTTATCCGGTGATCATATCTATCGTATGGATTACGCCTCCATGCTGGAAACACATACATCGCTAAATGCTGATGTGACTGTCGCCTGCATGAAGATACCCGTAGAAGACGCAAACCAGTTTGGCATTGTGACTACGAATCAGCATCAGAAAATTATCGACTTTCAGGAAAAACCGGAAACCGTTATAACCTGTTCTGATGATCCTGAACATGCTCTGGCATCCATGGGCATATATATATTCTCAACAAAAGTCTTACTTGAAGAACTGGAAAAAGATAGCCTTGATACAACCTCCAGTCATGATTTTGGTAACGATATATTACCCAAACTGATTAACACACACCGTGTTCATGCCCATTATTTTGGTGAATCAAAAGGTCGTGTGTCACCGGACAAATACTGGCGCGATGTAGGCACACTGGAATCTTTTTATCAGGCGAATATGGATTTACTGGAAGCCATGCCAGCACTGGATTTATATCAGGATGACTGGTCCATTCGTTCCTATCAGACACAAACACCACCGGCCCGGGCAGTACCCGGCGAATCCGGTACCGAAGGTGTGTTCATCAATTCGATTTTATCGGGTGGTACTATTATTTCCGGCAGTAATGTAGACCATTCTATTTTGTTTCAGAATGTTTATATCAAAGATAATTCCATCGTCGAGAACTCGGTGTTATTTGATAATGTGAAAGTTGGAAAATTTGTCAAACTGAATAAATGCATCATTGATAAAAATGTTGTTATTCCCGATGGTGAAATGATTGGTTATGACCTGGAAAAAGATCGGCAACGCTTTACGGTAACTAAAAATAACATTGTGGTTGTACCAAAAAATTACTCTTTTGAAGATAACCGGGAGTAATAATCATGTAAAACCAGACTCTAAATTTTTGGCCATTTCTCAAAAGATTAACATCAACCAGCTAAAATCGTTTATGCTTTACAGATTGAAACCAGTCGTTTTGCCAGATAAGAGTCTTTAATGAAAATCGCCATTTTGTCACGTAACAAGAAACTTTATTCCACCCGTCGCTTGATGGAAGCCTGCGAACAAAGAGGCCATGAACCCATGGTACTGGACGTACTGCGCTCCTATATGGATGTAGTACCCAGCAAACCTGAAGTCCATTTTAAAGGCAGCGTACTGCCGGCTTTTGATGCGGTCATTCCCAGAATCGGGGCTTCGGTTACACAATACGGCACCGCCGTCCTGCGTCAGTTTGAAATGATGGGCGCATTTCCACTGAATGAATCCGTGGCTATTTCCCGTTCCCGCGACAAACTGCGCTCCTTACAATTACTGGCCCGCAAAGGCGTAGGCCTGCCCAATACCGGCTATGCCCATCACCCCGATGATATCGACGATCTGATTAAAATGGTGGGTGGTGCACCGCTGGTAATTAAATTACTGGAAGGTACCCAGGGTATTGGTGTGGTTCTGGCCGAAACCCGAAAAGCTTCTGAAAGTGTTATCGAAGCTTTCATGGGACTGAAAGCCAACATCATGGTACAGGAATATATTAAAGAAGCCGGTGGTGCCGATATCCGTTGTCTTGTGGTTGGTGACAAAGTGGTTGCCGCCATGAAACGTCAGGCCCTGCCCGGAGAATTCCGCTCCAATCTACATCGTGGCGGCAGTGCCTCACTGGTTAAGATCACACCGGCAGAACGTGCCACCGCAGTGAAAGCCGCGAAAGTCATGGGGCTAAACGTAGCCGGGGTTGATGTTTTACGCTCGGAAC
>JAOUMX010000058.1 GCA_029881275.1 Gammaproteobacteria bacterium
GCCAACTCGTGCATTCAAGGATATGGCTTTACAGCCTTTTGGCATTGTCCTGTCATCACTTGCGCAAAAACGTAACGAGAATTATCTGATTCTTGCCGCCACGTCCGGAGATACAGGTCCAGCAGCACTGGAAACATTTAAAAACCGGGCCAATGTACAGGTAGCCTGCCTTTATCCCGATGGAGGCACTTCAGATGTACAGCGCTTACAGATGGTCACCGAAGATGCTCCCAATCTAAAAGTTATCGGTATTAAAGGCGATTTCGATGATGCCCAAAGTGCACTCAAACGCCTGCTGGGCTCAGATACATTCAAAGCCAAATTACAGGAAAAAAAGATTTATTTATCTGCTGCCAACTCAGTCAACTTTGGCCGTATTATTTTTCAAACGATTTATCATATCCATTCCTATCTGGAACTGGTACGCCAGCAAGCCATCACGATGGGTGAAAAAATTTATCTGGATGTACCCAGTGGAAACTTTGGAAATGCATTAGGTGGTTATTACGCCATGCAGATGGGTTTACCCGTGGAAAAAATATTAATTGCCTCGAACAAGAATAATATTTTGACTCAGGTGATTAGAACAGGCGCTTATGATTTACGTAGCCAGACGGTTATACCTACAACCTCACCCGCCATGGATATTTTAAAATCATCTAATATTGAACGTATTTTATTTGATTTATTTGGCGCTGAGCGAACAAAACAGCTCATGACTCAACTGGACAATGAAAAACACTACCAGTTGACAAAAGAAGAACTAACCAGACTACAGGCCATTTTTTCAGCTGACTATTGCGAAGATGATGAAGGTAAAGCTTATATAAAAGCCGCCTTTACAAAAGGCTATTTAATGGACCCTCATACCGCCACCTGCTT
The DNA here is from genome assembly GCA_029881275.1 of Gammaproteobacteria bacterium. GTDB lineage: Bacteria > Pseudomonadota > Gammaproteobacteria > SZUA-229 > SZUA-229 > JAPHQX01. The sequence goes on from JAOUMX010000058.1 coordinate 883, forward strand.
GAAAGCGTACAACACCTGTAGAGACAAAGATCTGAAGACAATCGCCTACTCAACAGCAGAATGGACAAAATTCTCTCCCGTAATAGCCAATGCATTAACCGGTGAAGTCGATGCCCATGACATTAATGCACTGGAATCAATAGCAAAAGAAGCTGGTATAGAGATCCCTGCAATTATTAAAGACTTATTTGATAAACCTGTCACACAAGATACTGTGATAGATAAAGAAAATATCGAAACAGAAATTCTAAATTTTCTTTAGCCATAATCATCTTGTTACAATAATAAAGGCGGAATTACCGCCTTTATTATTTGTGCTCAACAAGCCTGCTTGAAATTTCCCCATCATTTTTCCATTGCAGAAGAAATTTTATTATTTAATCATTTGCTTTCGTTCAGCCTGCTGTTTTATTAACACTATCTAAATAAACCTGCAAATCTTCTGATCCCCCGATATGCTGCCCATTAATAAATACCTGTGGCACTGTTTGCTTGCCTGTTATAGCGCGCACAGATTTTAATGTAGCGTCATGACCCACACTGATTTCTTCATAATTCAAATTATGCTGTTGCAACATCTTTTTTGCTTTTGCACAAAATGAACAACCCGGTTTGGTAATAATACTAACAGCTGCTGGCAACACTGCATCGCTATTAATATAATTAAGCATAGTATCTGCATCGGATACTTCAAAAGGGTCACCCGGCAGCTCTGGTTCAATAAACATTTTCTCTACCACGCCATCTTTAACCAGCATGGAATAACGCCATGATCGCATACCAAACCCTAAATCAGATTTATCAACCAGCATGCCCATGCCCTGTGTAAACGCGCCATTACCATCAGGCAATAATCTGATATTTTCTGCTTCCTGATCCTGTTTCCAGGCATCCATTACAAAAGCATCATTGACTGCTAAACAAACAATGTCATCAACGCCATTGTTTCTAAATGTTGTGGCCAGCTCATTAAAGCGCGGTAAATGGGTAGATGAACAGGTGGGTGTGAATGCGCCTGGCAAGGAAAACACTACGACAGTTTTTCCCTTGAAGACTTCATCAGTTGTAACCTCAACAAATTGATCATTCTGGCGGGTTTTAAAAACAACGGAGGGTACGGGGTAACCTTCTCTATTCTCTAACATGACTTAACTCCTGATTCCTTAAAAAGGTATATTCTGTAAACGAGAACGATTATGCTGAAACTAAACTCATTGATAAAATCGTTTATTACTATTATATTTATCGTTAATATCTATTAATCGGCTGCTTATATGAACCTGAGAGAACTGGAATACCTTGTAGCCATAGATGAAGAACGCCACTTCAACCGGGCTGCAGAACGTTGTTTTGTTAGCCAGCCCACGCTAAGCGGCCAGCTTAAAAAACTCGAAGACGAACTGAATATATTACTGGTGGAACGCAATACCCGTCAGGTGGTAATGACAGAAGCCGGCAGCGCTATTGCAGAACGTGCGCGCAGCGTGCTGGTAGAGATAAAAAACATCCGCGAAACCGCCGCTGCCTTCCATGACCCCATGACAGGTGATTTGAAGATTGGACTGATTCCCACCATCGCGCCCTACTTATTACCTCATATCATGCCGGAATTAAAGCACCAACATCCAAAATTGAATCTCTGGTTACATGAATACCAGACCCACGTACTACTACAGAAGCTAAAACGCGCGGAGTTAGATTTACTCATCCTGGCATTACCCGTAGAATCAGATGAATTCAGCGAACTTCATTTATTTAATGAACCTTTTCAGTTAGCAGTGCCCGAGAATGACCCCCTGGCAAAACATTCATCTATCACAATTAATGACATCAACCAGCGCGAGCTGATACTCCTGGAAGAAGGTCATTGTTTACGTGGACAGACACTGGACGTTTGTTTCAAGGCTGGTGCCAGAGAGAATAAGGGGTTTCATGCCTCCAGTCTGGAAACATTACGGCATATGGTCAGAGAAGGAATGGGCATTACACTCATACCCGAACTGGCTACTCAAAAATCCAATCAATTGAGACAAAACATTCGTTATTTGCCTTTTGAAAATAATCGACCCAGCCGACAGGTTGGCATGTTATTTCGCAAAAACAGCTATCGTAAACAGACCTATATCAACTTGAACAGGACCATCATACAGGCTCTGCAACCGTTACTTAACAATAATCAGCTAATAACATAAGAAAATACCCATTTTCAGTACTGATTATAACTTCTCGAGACACTACCAGAACGGTAACTTTTATTTTTAAACTGGAAAATTGGAGGTAATCTAAAAGTCAGGTACTATACTTAAACCAATTCTCTAAAGCTTAAACTGGGTTCTACTCACAATATGAATGAAACCGAGCAGCTGATAATCCCATCAACCATTGAAAAGGCATTAAACTCCTGCAAAGCATTGCCTAGCTTGCCATCTGTAGTGGTCAAAATTATTGATGCCAGTAAAAATCCGGATATAGGCATTGCAGAAGTTTCCGATATTATTCGACTTGACCCTGCGCTTTCAGCCAAGGTATTAAAAATTGCAAATTCTCCTATGTATTCCATTCGACGTGAAATACACAACTTACGTGAAGCATTATCACTGCTTGGACTAAATGCAACATTAACCATCGCCCTGAGTTTCTCACTATATAGAACACTGAATGACAAGAGTGGAATTGAATACGATAATTACTGGAAGCGTTCAATTCTATCTGCCATCATTGCCAGGCAAATTGGACTAAAACGGGGTCTGCCAAACCTGGAAGATCTATTCCTTGCTGGTCTGTTACAGGATATAGGTATTCTAGCTATCGACTGTGCAGCTAATGAATTACATATTGAATACAGACAACCCCTGGTCGATCATAAAGACCGTGTTAACTTCGAACTAAAGTCACTGGGCATTGATCATTCTAATATTGGTGCATGGTTACTAAAATCCTGGAATTTACCTGAAAAATTACACAAAGCTGTTTTACGTAGTCATTCAACAGTCAATAATAACAATGCCCCCCAACAGGAAATTGACTTTTTCCATTGCATATATATATCAGGTGATCTGGCCGATATCTGGTTAAGTAATAGTTCAGATGAGATTCTGGAACAAAAACTGAAAGACGCACAATCGCTTCTCGGTTACGACAAACTTGAATTTAGCGAATTCATTAATGATATAAATGATTTTCTTCCCGAAACATCAAACCTGTTTGATATTAAGCTTGTTGATGACAACATCAGAGAAAGAATTCTTGCTGAAGCACGAACATTATTAATGGAAAGAAATCTACATTACATAAAACAATTTGAAGCATACCAAAACCAGATTGATTCAATGACTGAAAAAAGCAGAGACATGGAAGAAGCTGCACGTTATGATCACTTAACCAATGTTTTCAACAGAAAACATGTTGACGAATTATTGTCGGAAGAATATCTGTTTTCAAATAATAATCATGAGCCTTTATCAATTGCATACATTGATCTTGATAATTTCAAGACAATAAATGATACATTTGGCCACCTTGCTGGCGATGAAATCCTTAAAGATATCGCAAAATTCATTTCTGAAAACATTCGAGAAGCTGATGTTCTCGCCCGTTATGGCGGCGATGAATTCATTATAGTATTACCAGGCTCAAATACAGAAATTGCAAAATCAACACTCACTCGGTTAATTAACCAGTTAAATAAAAGATCAGGCATCAGTATACATAACAACAACATTCAGACTACTGTATCTATCGGCCTGGCAACACACATGGATGGACAAAAACACGAAACTTTAGAAAGCCTTCTAAACGCTGCAGACAAAGCTCTTTACAAAGCCAAAAGAGCTGGTAGAAATACATTAATGTGTGATATTTAAAGAAAATATCAACTATTATAATTTTATAGTTTCACCCGATGATGGAATATTCGCATACCACTGATAATTCTCGATACAACATTTTTGCAAAGATAACATTTTGTCCAGCTCACCATGGACAAGATATAAACGTGTTTTTTTATTTTCAAAATGACTTATCCAGTCGAGCAACTGGTTCTGTCCTGCATGCGCAGAAAAGCCACCAAGGGTATGTATTTTTGCATTGACTACAAATTCCATCCCCATAAATTTAACTTTACTGGCACCATCCACTAATGCCCGGCCCAATGTACCTCGCGCCTGGAATCCAACAAACATAATATGACTTTTTCTATGCCATAAATTATGTTTCAAATGATGTCGTATGCGCCCCCCAGTACACATGCCACTGCCTGCAATAATGACCGCTCCACTAGCAATAGTGTTTAAAGCCATAGATTCTTCAGTGCTACGCGTATAGGTAAGTATAGGCAACCAGTTTTGCCAACCCTCATTTATTTTTTTTGTAAATTCGGGGTTCTCATGATTATAAAGCTGCGTATGTTTCAAATAAACTTCACTGACACTGGTCGCCATAGGACTATCAAGATAAACTTTTTTCTGTCCAAGCACACCATCATTATAAAACTGACCCAGATGATAAAGAAGATCCTGGGTACGACCAACAGCGAATGATGGTATAAAAACATTACCCCCATCATCCATCGCTTCATTTAATGCTTCTCTAAATTCATCTATAGTTTCAGATGCAAGCCTGTGATTTCGATCACCATAAGTGGATTCCATCAATAATACATCAGCTTCTTCAATAATTGCCGGGTCACGCAATAAGGGTGAGCAGCTATTGCCAAGATCACCTGAAAACACCAGTTTCCTGGTTTGACCATTTTCTTTTATCCATAACTCAACAATAGCCGAACCAATAATATGCCCGGCATCACGAAAACATAAATTAATAGACTGTGTAATATCCGCTATCTGTTCATATTCAAGAGTAATTAATTGCTCGAGCACCTGCTCAACATCTTCAATATCATAAATTGGATCAATAGCTTTCTTCCCACTGCGCATACGTCGTTTGTTTTCCCACTCAACATCTTTTTGTTGCAGGAATGCAGCATCTTTTAACATGATCTCCAATAGATCATACGTGGGTGTGGTCACAAAAATTGGTCCACGATACCCTTCACGCACTAACCCTGGTAACAAACCAGAATGATCAAGATGCGCATGGGAAAGAATGACATAATCTATCTCATGGGGATTAAACTGAAATAATTTTTTTACCTTTTTCTCTGGCTTCAACTCCCCCTGAATCATTCCACATTCAAGCAGAATTTTAACCTCATCTGTTTCAATGAGATAGCAGGAACCTGTTACCTGTTGTATTGCGCCAAGGAAACGTAGACTGGCCATAGCATAACCCTTTAGAGTAACGACATTTAGCACTTCTATGAGGAATTTATAAGCCAAAAATCAGCAAGTTTCATTGCTCTTAAACAAGAAAAGGCCCACTAGGGGCCTTTTACTAAAACCGATTTAATGCAGAACAAGATTATCCAAGATGCTCCATACGAATCCTGGTGACCTGCCCTTTGATTACATCCAGACTTTCAATCTGCTTGATAGCCGCATTCATGTTTTTCTCAACAACCACAGAAGTTAATAAGATCAAAGGAACACATGTTTGATTTTCCTGTGGCTCCTTCTGAATAACCGCTTCAATACTAATCTCCTGGTCTGCAAAAATACGGGTAATATCGGCAAGTACGCCGGGGCGATCATCTGCCAGCATACGCAGGTAATAGGCGGTTTCAAATTCATCGTGATCAAGAACAGGTATATCGGAAATGGATTCTGGCTGAAAACCTAAAAGTGCAACACGGCTTTGCTTATCAGTATCCATAGCACGTGCCACATCAACAAGGTCCGCAACGACAGCTGAAGCTGTTGGTTCCGCTCCGGCACCTGCACCATAATATAATGTTGGCCCAACTGCATCGGCTTTTACCAGAACCGCATTCATTACACCATTAACATTAGCGATTAAACGTTTCTCCGGAATTAATGTTGGATGTACTCGCATTTCAATTCCTTTAGCAGTTTTACGAGCGATACCTAAATGCTTAATTCGATAACCCAGCTCTTCAGCATAAGTAACATCTTCCTGTGTAATTTTGCTAATACCTTCGGTGAAAGTTTTCTCAAATTGTAAATCAATACCAAAAGCCAGCGATGCTAGAATAGTTAATTTATGTGCTGCATCAATTCCTTCAACATCAAACGTAGGATCAGCTTCTGCATAACCCAGTTCCTGTGCTTCTTTTAATACATCAGAAAAATCACGGCTCTTTTCTTTCATTTCAGTTAGAATAAAATTACCGGTGCCGTTAATAATGCCGGCAATCCATTCAATTCTATTCGCTGCCAGACCTTCACGTACAGCTTTTATAATAGGTATGCCGCCAGCAACTGCCGCTTCATAAGCAACAATAACACCCTGTTTATTAGCGGCCTTGAAAATCTCATTACCATGCAATGCAATTAAAGCCTTGTTGGCAGTAACAACATGCTTACCATTTTCAATAGCCTTCAAAACCAGTTCACGCGCTATTGTATAACCGCCAATCAATTCAACAACAATATCAACTTCGGGATTATTAACAACTTCAAATCCATCTTCCGTCAGTTTGCATTTTGCAGGATCAAGAATAGTTTGTTGACCTATACCATGGGCTGCAGCATGTACAACTTCCAGGGAGCAACCTATTCTGCGCGAAATTTCATCACGATTTCTTAATAAAACAGTTGCAGTTCCACCACCAACAGTACCCAGACCCAATAGCCCAATCTTGACCGACTTCATTCTTTTGTTTCTCCACTACTTATAATTATCAACCTCATTGGGTCAATAAAATTAATGTCTAAATTTATTTAAGCATTAGCTTGATTGAACGGATCGCCTGGCGAGTTCGATGCTCATTCTCAATCAAACTGAAACGAACATAATCATCACCATAATCACCAAAACCGATTCCAGGTGATACGGCTACTTTCGCATCAATGAGTAATTTTTTAGAAAACTCCAGCGAACCCATCGCTCTGAATTGTTCCGGAATTTTCGCCCAAACAAACATGGTTGCTTTGGGGGGATCAACTGGCCAGCCAGCTTCGTTGAGCCCCTTACATAAAACATCTCTACGCTTACGGTAAGTCTCACAAATTTCCGCTACACAATCCTGTGGCCCATCCAGCGCAGCAATGGCCGCCACCTGAATAGGCGTAAACATGCCATAATCCAGATATGACTTCATTCTGGCAAGGGCAGCGACAAGCGTTTTATTACCACACATGAATCCAACGCGCCAACCGGGCATATTATAGGTCTTTGATAAAGAATAAAACTCTACCGCCACATCTTTTGCCCCTTTTACCTGCAATATTGACGGTGCTTTATAACCATCAAAGGCAATTTGGGCATAGGCCAGGTCATGTACGACCCAGATTTCATGTTCACGGGCAATTTCGATGACTTTCTCAAAGAAATCCAGCTCCACACATTGAGCTGTTGGATTACCCGGAAAATTAAGCACCAGCATTTTAGGTTTAGGCCATGAATCCTTAATGGCTTTTTCCATTTCCTCAAAAAAATCAACTTCCGGCGTCATTGGCACATGGCGAATATCAGCACCAGCAATGACAAAACCATATGGATGAATTGGATATGCGGGATTTGGCACCAGCACTGCATCACCCGGCCCCATCGTTGCCAGAGCCAGATGTGCCAGGCCTTCCTTTGAACCAATGGTGACTATGGCTTCTGTTTCAGGGTCTATTTCCACCTGAAAGTTACGTGCGTACCAGTCTGCTATGGCTTTTCTTAATCGTGGTATACCCCGTGACATTGAATAACGATGGGTATCTCCCCGCTGTGCAGCCTCAACTAATTTATCCACAATGTGTTGCGGTGTTGGTTGATCCGGGTTACCCATACCAAAATCAATGATATCTTCACCACGGGATCTGGCCTGGGCTTTTAATTCATTGACGATATTAAAAACATAGGGTGGTAGACGTTTAATTCTAAGAAATTCTTCTTGCAAGACTGGTATTCCTGAATAACAAAAACTAAACTGGCAAACTACTGTTGATTGTCATGGCTGTCAATATCCATGATTTAAGTTTGTTATTGTTTACGCTCACGACTTAAATAACAGACATCGGCACTGATAATAAAAGAATTTTTACCTGACCAAAATAGTTATGACGTCATGAAATTAAGTGAAGACTTTAATGCGGGTACACAGGTCATTAATGGCTATGATGAAACCAGTATTACAATTAATGAACACACCTTCACTCACAGTTTACTGGTGAGTAATTATCGGCTAATCACTGACTGGCCGGTAAAAGAAATGAGTGATTTTTGCAATCAGTCATTACAGCCCATTTTTGAACTTCAACCAGAAGTTATCATTATTGGAACTGGCAGAAATATACAGTTCCCCAGACCCGAGCATTATTCATCTGCCATCAACAAAGGCATAGGCATAGAGTTTATGGATACAGGAGCGGCCTGTCGCACCTATAACATTTTACTTTCAGAAAACAGAAAGGTGGTAGCAGGTATTATTCTTGGCTAAAAAAAAGGCAGAACATTTGTTCTGCCTTTTTTCAGGTACCGGTTCTAGCTTAATCTCTTAACAGAAACTCTTCAGAAAAACCCTGACTCTCAAGAATTTTACGCATATGACGTAAAGCATCCATTTGAATCTGGCGAACACGTTCACGTGTAACACCTAATTCACGGCCTACTTCTTCAAGTGTTGTACGTTCATGACCATGCAGACCAAAACGACGTACCACAACCTGACGTTGTTTTTCTTCAAGCTGACCTAACCAGATTTCCAGATTTGCCATCACATCTTCGTGCTGCAGAATTGCAGATGGTTCAGGATTGCTTTCATCCGCAATGATTTCAAGCAACGGACGATCATTCTCTATGCCCACTGGAATATCAACAGAGGTTACCCTGTCTCTTAAACCCAGCATTTTCTCGACATTCTCAACAGGTTTATCAACCAGAGACGCTATATCTTCGGGAGATGGCTCATGTTCCATGGTTTGTTCAAGTTTACGTGCTGCTCGCAAATAAACATTGAGTTCCTTGATAACATGAATAGGTAAACGAATAGTACGTGTCTGATTCATCAAAGCACGTTCAACAGTTTGACGAATCCACCAGGTTGCGTAGGTAGAAAAACGGAAACCTTTTTCAGGATCAAATTTTTCTACAGCACGGATCAGACCCAGATTACCTTCTTCAATCAGATCAAGCAGTGCCAGCCCACGATTCATATAACGACGTGAAATTTTTACGACAAGTCGTAAATTACATTCAATCATTTTTTTACGGGCTGATTCAACGCCTTTACGAGACAGGCGTGAATAATAAACTTCTTCTTCAGCTGTTAACAAAGGTGATGATTCGATTTCACGAAGATATAAACGTGTTGCATCAAGTTCTTTACGACTTACATTTTCAGCCGTATATTTATTTTCTTTAGTATCTTCCTTGATTTCATCAACGATATCGTCTTGATCATCGTCAATGTCGTCGAGTTCTTTATCTTCCATCATGTCATCAAGGAGCATTTCCTCGTCTAATGAATTTTCCAGATCATTATCTACGACAGCTTTTTTTGTTTTAGCTTTTACTGCGGTAACTTTTTTAGTATTTGATTTTACCGCTTTAATTTTGCTAGTACTTTTTTTAGTAGTCGATTTTATTGTTGTTTTTTTTGTTTTACAGACTGCACTCATGATGATCCTCCCCACGTGATCACATGTTAATTAAAGTAATAGTAGCCTTAGCTATATTTCGTTTAAGCGTCTCCTCTCTTCTTTCGACATTTAGTTGTAATCATTTAGTAAAACCTGAATATTTGCCTTTGGCGTTTGAGATTCTGTATAACTCTCTTAAAATCACAGGTTTAGAGTTTCTTTTTAAGCTAATTTTTAATAAATTACAAGCAAAATATACTAAAAAGATTAAATTTTAGGCAAATATTCCATCGGATTAACCGGTTTTCCATTTTTCCTGATTTCAAAATGCAATTGTGAACGCCCATTATCAACACTGCCCATATGAGCTATTGCCTGACCTTTTACCACTGATTCACCTTCTTTCACCAGCAATTTACGATTATAAGCATAGGCACTCAGGTAGGAGTTACTATGTTTGATAATGATAAGATTTCCATAACTTATCAGGCCATTACCGCTATAAACCACTTTTCCTGCAGCTGAGGCTCTGATGTCCTGCCCGCGATTACCCGCAATCACTATGCCTTTACGGCCTGTATCATTATATTTAAAGGTACTTAAGATTTTCCCTTTTACCGGCCAGGCCCATGAATTCACCTTTGCAGGCAGTATTATTTCTGTTTTTATAGGCGCAGATTCCTCATTTTTTATAATTTCTTTCTGTTCTTTTATGATTGTATCAGGCGGTGTATTCAGCGTTATGGCTGAAATAGCCGGTGGCGTCAGCTTTATTAACTGATTTGGATAGAGATGATAGGGAGATTTCAAGGCATTCCAGCGAGCCAGCTGCTTAACAGTAAACCCTTCGCTGCGCGCTATTGAATACAGTGTATCCCCTTTTTGCACAATAACGGTTTCCGCACCAGTAACAGGTTCAACCGGATATTTATCCACAGCAGGTACGATTTCAGGAGCGGACGACAGCATCGGCAGTTCTTTATCATCATTCACATCACTGCCAACAGTACCCGCCGTATTAACTGGCTGCATAGCCAGTCGTTGTCCTGGATAAATGGCATAGGGTGGCTTGATATCATTCCATTCTGCCAGTTCACGAAAGTCTTTCTCATAACGCCAGGCTATAGAATACAGGGTATCTCCACGCTTAACCGTATAGGCCTGTGGATCCCAATCTGGGCGCGCCATATCGCTACAGGCCTGTAACAACATCGCCAATAGTAGAAAAATTACCTTAAAAATAATTGATTTACGAGTTTTGATGCAATACATAGGCAATAACAGCAATAATGACAGTCAACCAACCTAACCATTCAATATAACGTCTGACCGTTGGCTCCATCTTTGGACCTGCCCACGCCATGGTCATTCCAATAAGATAAAAATGCGCACTTCGGCCAATAATAGCGGCTAGAACAAACCAGCCAAATGGCATCGACAAAGCGCCTGCCGAAACTGTAAACAGTTTAAAAGGAATAGGCGAAAAGCCGGCGATGACCACAGCCCAGATACCATAAAGCTCAAACCAGTCCTGAGCTGTCTGATACTTATCACCCCAGCCAATATCCATAATCCAGGGCTCAATGGCGGAGATCGCCACATAACCCAGCAAGTATCCGATCATTCCCCCCAGGACGGACATGACTGTGGCCACTGTCGAAAAGCGCAATGCTTTCTGTGGTTTGGCTAACACCATGGGAATTAACATCAACGCGGTCGGGACTGGAAAAAAAATCGCTTCAAAAATACTGACACCAATCAAATAACGTTCCGCATGACGATGTGCCGCCCATTGCATACAACGATCATAAATACCCGCAAAAATCATTGTCGCACCGCCCCATTTAACAGCGGCACAAAATGCACACCATCCAGTTCTTCTTCAACATAGCCATCAACATGACGGGTAATTTGCAGGAGGCGTTGACCACCGGATTGACTGCCCACAGGAATAATCATAATACCGCCTACAGCCAGTTGTTCCATTAGCGCCTCAGGCACTCGCTCCGGTGCCGCAGTCACAATAATTGCCGGATACGGACCATTCTGAGGCCAGCCCCACGAACCATCTGTATGCTTTAAAGCAATGTTATTAAAATTAAGCTTATGAAACAGTTCCCTGGCCTGAATCTGCAACGCCACAATGCGCTCAACAGAATACACTTGCGGCACCAGGCGGGACAGAACAGCGGCCTGAAAGCCTGATCCGGTACCGACTTCAAGCACCTTATCCGGAGTCCCACGACTTAACAGTATCTCGGTCATCCTGGCCACAATAAAAGGCTGCGAAATTGTCTGTCCATGCCCTATGGGCAAGGCATCATCTTCATAAGCTCGTTGCGCCAGAGCCTCATCAACAAACAAATGCCTGGGCATACTACGCATGACGCCAAGCACTTTTTCATTTTCTATGCCTTTATCTCTCAGACGCTGGACCAGACGATCGCGTGTCCGCTGGGAGGTCATACCAATACCCTGGATATGGGATTCAGTAAATTTCAACACTCTTAGTTAACTTCTTCTAACCATGATTTAAGATTTTGCAGGCTATCATACCGTGTTAAATCAATCTGCAAAGGGGTAATGGAAATAAAACCGTTTCGGGTGGCATGAAAATCCGTGCCGTCTCCCGCATCCTGCTCGACTCCGGGTGGACCCACCCAGTAAACCGGCTCACCCCGGGGATCCGTTTGCCTGATAACACCTTCAGATTTATGACGATTACCCAGACGTGTGGCCTTAAACCCTTTGACTTCATTCCAGGGGATATCAGGTACGTTCACATTAAGAATAGAATCTTCAGGCAAAGGTGATACCACCAGTCTGGCGAGAATTCTTTCTACTGCAATACAGGCCGTTTCATAATGTTCTGGCTCATAGGAGCACATCGAAACAGCAATGGCGGGAAAACCCAGAAAACGACCTTCTGTTGCAGCCGCGACGGTACCGGAATAAAGCACATCATCCCCCATATTAGGCCCCGCATTAGGGCCAGAAATCACAATATCCGGCTCTTTATCCAGCAACCCGGTAATCGCCAGATGTACGCAGTCCGTTGGGGTTCCATCAACTTTAATAAAACCATTTTCAGCAGCCAGTGCACGAATGGGACGATGAAGCGTCAGCGAATTACTCGCCGCACTACGATTACGGTCAGGCGCGACAACGGTGACATGCCCCTGTTTTGCCAGGAACTCGGCAAGAATACTCAGACCGGGGGCCAGATACCCATCGTCATTACTTAATAATATATCCACAAAAATTGAACCCGCTAATGAATTGATTGATACTATATAAATACAGGCTGTAACCGCAAGAAAGATTTATGTCCGATTCAAACCACGACGATTATGAACTATTTAAACAGGCAATGGCAGGTGTAACCCCCATTGAACATGACAAGATAACTACGCATAAAAAACCGGCCCCTGTACTACGACAAGCCCTCACACCAATGGACATCATTGAAGACACACTAAGTGATGATTTTGTCCCGGAATGTGGCGATTATCTTGAATTTGTTCGTGCAGGTGTTCAAAAGTCGCTACTCAAACAAATCCGCAATGGTAAGTTACCCGTAGAGTACCGTATCGATCTGCATGGAAAAACAAGAGACAAAGCAAGAACCGCATTACTTTCATTTATCAAATCAGCTCGCCAGAACCACTATAAACTGGTCTGTGTGGTTCATGGTAAAGGCTACAATTCAGAAGATGGAAGACCGGTGCTAAAAGCGCTGGTCAATAAATGGTTACAAAGCATAGATGATGTTCTGGCATTCACCACAGCTGATTATAAAGATGGTGGAACCGGGGCAGTGTATGTCCTGTTAAGACGCATGAAAACAACTGACTAGATAGACAGACCATAACAGCAGAGATATCACCATTTATCTGCTGGATCAGCCTGTAGACACGGATTATTAGGCAAAATTTACCGTTACAAATGAAGCAAAAACAATATTCATACACTATTATTAGGTGTACGAGAGAAGACCATAAGGTCTCAAGACAACACTTTTTCTAAACAATAGCTATGATGTTATCAAATTACAGGCCCAATACCCCTCTTGAGAAACAAAAAAACCTGATTTCCATTTATGGCATTTAGCATGGAAAATAACACCACGCCCTCAAAATTAGAAAACAACCTATCTGACCCCGATTCAACATCAGCAGACATTTGTGACACTAACCAAAGCCTGGATGAAATACCTCCCCACAACCAGCAAGCTCCTGATGATGACATTAATGAACTATTCAATGTAACCAACAGCAGTATATCGGGAGATGAACACACTGAAACAGACAATGAAGATTTATTAAACAGTACCACACCAGAATTGGATGCAATTCAAGACACCTACATTAATACAGCCGATGAAAATCAACTGTATGCATACAGCAGCGATGAAACAGAAATCGATGATCTGCTAAAAGACATTCCTGATAATCTATACACTGATCATCAATCAACTGAAACAGACACTAACATAACTGAAACTCGGGAAGAAAGCGCTCCATCGGATATAACCGAAGAAGAAATCCTGGATGCAATCAACGATGAAGCAGAAATCGATGATCTTCTAAAAGACATTCCTGATAATTTATACACTGATCATCAATCAACTGAAACAGACCCTAACGAAACTGAAACCTGGGAAGCAAGTACCCCATCGGATATAATCGAAGGAGAAATTCCGGACGCTATCAATGATGAAGCAGAAATCGATGATCTTCTAAAAGACATCCTTGGTGACCAGTACAACATTCATCAGTCAACGGAAAGCAGTGATAACGAAACTGAAGCCTCTGAAGAAAACCATTCATCAGCTACAGATGAAGAAAAAAATACGAACACTATGATCAATGATGATGCAGAAATCGATGATCTTCTAAAAGATATCCTTGGCGATCAGTACAACATTCATCATCCGACGGAAAGCAGTGATAACGAAACTGAAGCCTCTGAAGAAAACTATTCATCCGCTACAGATGAAGAAAAAAGCACGAACACCATGATCAATGATGATGCAGAAATCGATGATCTTCTAAAAGATATCCTTGGTGACCAGTACATCATTCATCAACCAGCAGGAACAGAGAATACTTCTTCATCAGACAACGCCATTCAGAACAAGAGCAATACTACATACAATCCGAGCAATGAAAAAACAGATATCGAGAGCCTGTTAAAGAGCATCCTCGGGGATCAATATAAAGAATACTCATCGCCAAAAAATAAAAAACCAATTCTGCATCACTCACAAGAAAAAAATGTCGAAGACAACCCTGTCGAACAGAATATTTCCAAAGTTGAAAAATTATGGTCAGAACTTTCTACATCCTGGCCTGTGATATATACACGACCAGAAATAAAATCAAAAATAGAAGAGCTATGGAACACTCTTAAGAATAATAACAACATTAACAGACAGACGTTAACATATAACCAAGACAATGAGCTAGCTGGTAAATACAGTTATAAAGAACCAGAAACATCTATTGATGAAATCAATCAGATAATTAATGAAGACACTCCATTAAATAATGATAAATACAGAAAAACCAGGAATGATCTGGATTCAATAACTGGACCAGATAATACAGATAATATGAACAGCCAGATCAATACAGTTGATTTGCCAGTTCATGACTCAACACTAATTGACTCAATAACACCTGCAGTCAAAAACTATGATTTGCCAGTTCAAACAACACCCGAACCAGAATCATCAAATATTGAAATCACCGACAACACATTGTCACAATCAACAGCAAATGAAGAAAATAATATCAGCAAGGAAATCCAGACAACACAAGACCAGGAACAACAGACTTATAGTAAATATTTAGATGACAAAGAATATGGCAGTGAAGATTTAGTACAAAGCATATTAGACGGCACATACAAAAGCAATCGCACAGAAG
>JAOUMX010000173.1 GCA_029881275.1 Gammaproteobacteria bacterium
CATAAAAGAAATTAACCGTAAAATGTCAATCGGCGAAGCAAAAGCCCGTCGTGCGAAAAAGGAAATGGTTGAAGCTAATTTACGTCTGGTTATTTCAATTGCTAAAAAATACACCAATCGCGGACTACAGTTTCTTGATCTTATTCAGGAAGGTAATATCGGCTTGATGAAAGCCGTTGATAAATTCGAATACCGTCGTGGTTACAAATTTTCTACCTATGCAACCTGGTGGATTCGTCAGGCAATCACCCGTTCGATTGCAGATCAGGCACGCACCATTCGTATTCCGGTCCATATGATTGAAACCATCAATAAACTGAATCGTATTTTCCGTCAGATGCTACAGGAAATGGGTCGCGAACCAACACCTGAAGAACTCGCGGAAAAAATGGATATGCCGGAAGACAAGGTTCGCAAGGTACTGAAAATTGCCAAAGAACCTATTTCCATGGAAACACCGATTGGTGATGACGAAGATTCGCATCTTGGTGACTTTATTGAGGATGTTAATATTCTCTCACCTATTGAGTCGGCAACCAGCGAATCTCTGCGTGAGTCAACAAAAGAAATTCTTTCCACACTAACACCTCGCGAAGCAAAAGTGTTACGTATGCGTTTTGGTATTGACATGAATACCGATCATACACTGGAAGAAGTTGGCAAACAGTTTGATGTAACCCGTGAACGTATTCGTCAGATTGAAGCCAAGGCCTTACGTAAATTACGTCATCCATCACGCGCTGAAAATCTACGTAGTTTTATTGGCGAAGAGTAAAATTAACTTGTTCAATTAAAGCGAGTGAATATAATACTCGCTTAGTTGAACAGGTAGCGTGTTTGTTTTTGACATATCACGCACCGTAGTTAAATCCATCACAGGATTAATCACCGCAAACTTGCATAACGGGCCCATAGCTCAGTTGGTTAGAGCATCCGACTCATAATCGGCAGGTCGAAGGTTCAAGTCCTTCTGGGCCCACCATTTTCCCCTTCAGAATCTTCCACTTACGGAAGACCCCATGCAGACCAATAGACTATAAGTCGGTGGGTCTGACATTATTAATGATTGCTTTCAGCCAGACTCACTCAATACCTCCTGTCATTTTCAAAGCCACCAAACAAACAGGTAATGTAATAACACAAACAACTACTTGGAAAACATCAACGACTAAAGCAAGGGGTAATAGCATGTATATAGTATAGTCACTTTCATTATTAACATGATAGCCAAATGTTTGATCAATTAGAAAAGGAGGCAATTGCTGTGACGCATACACGATATATCTATCTTCATTATGATATAGAATAATGACTGCAGGATACCCATGTTCTTCATAGCTAATTTCATTTAATGCAGTCAGTACATCAGGCGCATCTAATTCTCTTATAACAACCTGTATTTCTTTTTCATTCTTTTGCAATACAGGGTTACAATAATTCATATTCCCATCTAACGATACAAGCTTACTGCTTTCGTTAAAACCGTTTGTGTTCTTGCCTTGTTTTTTTAATTGCTTGGAAAACTGCTCAAGATCAAGTTTTAATTCAGCTGTCATTTCTCCTGTATGATGCTTAAGCTTTGCACAAAATCGAACATAACGTTGCTCTTGTAATGCAGCAAATGATATATCTTCAATAATCCAATATTTTGGTATTGCACCATATTTACCACTCAAAATACTATGAGTGGCGCATCCTATTAAACTGATACAAGAGTAACAGGTTATAAGTAATTTCAACCAATTTTTAAGTTTTTGTTGCATGCCTTCATTATCTCCATATTTTCATGCAACTTACTATTGTTAATATCAATTTACTCTATCAATCAACCTAACTTAGTTGATACACATCAACAGATATAAACGACATCTTTAAACTGTTTCTTATTTAGAAAACCTTGATATTAACTGTTTTCTACTGGATTCTGGCAAAATCCCCTACACCATCGAGATACAGCTCACCTCTACCACACAGAGACGCCCAATCTCGGCAACTCCGGGCAAATTTCACTTTCCAACAGCTTCGGGACTGTTTCGAGTTCGGTTCAGGTTCGGGAAAACGTAACTCGTTGACCTTGCAAACGACTTACATATAAGAATAATCAAAATAGGTGTTATTTTCGAGTTACTAAGAAATATAATTTTCGGGATAGGTTCGGATTTCGAGTTACAGAAGAAAACACATAAATAAAAATCTTACAATTCTTCAACCTACAGCATCCATTCTCATTATTCCATTCTTCTCATAATCGGCAGGTCGAAGGTTCAAGTCCTTCTGGGCCCACCATTTTCCCCTTTGAATTCTCCCACTAACGAGAATTCTCATACTGACCCAATAGACAATAAACCGGTAAATCGAAAATAAATTTATTCACCCATCTTTTATGAATATAACAATTAAACCTGTTATAACTCTTAAGAAACATTCATAACCATATCAAATTCATGAGCGACTGCACGCAGAGCCCATCATCTGACACCTTATTTTAATTCACAACAGAAAAACTCTAAATCAGTATCACTAGTACTCTCATTATTGAATCCCTGCCAGGCTTTGCTTTATCTCACAGAGGCATGACACAATGCTTTCATCCTGTTGCTTACCCATATTCACTTTTCCACCCTTACCCACAAATCTGCCGCTAGTAATCTTTCCTTACATCGCCTCGAGCCCCAAACACATCTGAACCTGATTTCTATCTGATACTTTTATCTAATTTTAGTGACATTCATCACACTCAGGTTGAGCAAATTTTTTAATTGGATTTTTTAGACATTTATCACACGTAATACTGTTGATTTTATTGGTTATTTTGCAATTTTCTCACTTTTCCTCATTGAGATCTGGTTCTCACCCAAACGGGTGAATTCGATATAGACTGAATTTATCTCAGGATGTATTAAACGGATTAACAACGGGATGGTGACTTATGAAACTTTTATTTTTAATTATTTCTTTCATGATAATGTTTTCCATGGGTATATATGAATCCAAAAGCCGTTCAGTCAAAGTGACGAAAGAAACTCAACCAGTCACAGCCAGAGCGACAACACCCAAAGTAACTGAGGCCGAAGATGCTATGCAGGCACTGGAATCTATCGAGATTTTTGAAGCCGATGAGATCATGAAAGACGTTGATCTTAAAACTGCAATTGAAACACTAAATTCTGATGCAGTAGAACCTGTGATTAATCACAATACTGCTGATGCTGGCAAGATGATAACAACCGGTAGTTAAAAAATTCGTTCTCCTGTAGTCATCCAGTATTTCATACTATGCTGGATGACATTTTTATACATTCATTACAGTCAGACGCTTTAAAACTGAATTTAAATAAAATTTTACAGATAATCTTGAAGTGGATATTAACGCAATTATTCCGCAACGACTCAGGCCCATCTGGACTCATTATTTTAAAATCAGTAACTCAATGATGACGAGATAAAGAACGCCAGAGAGGATACATCAACATCCTGAATCTCTGTACTACCACTCAGCACCTGAGCATCACCTGAACCCATGCTGTAATTAATTCCCAGCGTAATCGATGAATCACGTGTAAAATGACTGGCACTAAATGTTAAGCCGATTATATCAACCTGATCTGGCTGATCCGTTCCTGTCGACGAAATATCTGCCGCATTCGAATTATTAGTATAAATACCTCCTCTATATGCCCAGCTTTCACTGGTATAGTATTCTGCACCAAAGGCAAGATTCATAACGCTCTCAGCTGTATCGGTCGAGGTATAAAATGCCATATCCGCAGACAACAGCAAATCATTCGAGTAAAAATAAGCCAGACCCAAATTAACCTGCGTTGGTAAATCGCGTTCAACTTCAGATATACCAACCGTTGGATCTGCAGCAACACCACCCACCGGCGGTATACATTGAAGCACGCTTTGACCTGTTTTATCTGATACACAAATGGACTGACCACTGGTTTCACTATCAAAAATAGAAACCTGCCTGATGGTTAAGCCTAATGAATATTGTTCAAACGGACTCCACATAATACCCAGCACAGGTTCAAAACCCATTTCACTGGACTGGTAATAGGTATTAAACCATTCCATTTCATCATTGTTATAACGAATCCACTGATTGGCAATTAACTCCTGATCACGGACATGCAAATATAGCGTTGCCCCTATGGCGAGCTGATCATTAATTTCAATTGCATAGGAAGGTCCAATCTTATAGGTGTTATCTTCATTATTCACATTTATCAAATAATCCCGAATGTCCGTTCCAATTGCAGGATTGCCAATATTATTAAAAATGGAATCCTGATCTTCCGAAACCGAATCAGGAACAGCATATGAAAAACCGATAACACCACCACCTAATGGCTGGGTAATACCAAAAAAGTTGGGCAACAAGGCTGATGAC
>JAOUMX010000174.1 GCA_029881275.1 Gammaproteobacteria bacterium
ATATTGATGTCATGCTGGTGCTGTTAATAATTTTTATGATTACTGCGCCGTTAATACAGCAGGGTGTTGAAATCGATTTGCCTCAGGCATCTGCAAACCCTTTGCCTCCAGATCAGGATGAGCCTGTGGTCGTATCGGTGGATAAGAAAGGTGATTTCTATCTTGATATTGGTGATCAGCCAGACAAACCCATTGATGCACAATTGTTGATTAATCGTGTCGCAGCAGTCAGGCAGTTGAAGCCTAATGTACCCGTGCTGGTGCGTGGTGATCGTGATGTGGGTTATGGCAGTGTTATTGATGTCATGGTGTTGTTACAGAAAGCCGGCATTGAAAAAGTTGGCCTGATGACCCAGCAGCCGGAGATATAATCACTATGGATTCCGGATTGTGGCGGGAGATAAAAGATCATCCTCATGTTATGGCTCTGTCGATTGCGCTGCACGTGGTTTTGCTGGTGGTGCTCAGTATTAGTTTGACTCATAACGCACCAAAATTACCCAGTCGTCCACAGGTAAATACTGTGCAGGCTGTGGTGGTTGATGCCAATCGGGTGAATACTGAGCTGGAAAAGCTTAAACAGGCTGAAGCCAATGAAATTAAAAAAGAAGAATCTCGAAAAAAACAACTTGAAAAAGAAATGCAAAAGGCTCGTGATGCGCGCAAACAGGAAGAAAAACGTTTAGCAGACATAAAAACAAAACAGAAGCAACATGAGCAGGCGGAAAAAGAAAAACAGAAAAAGTTAGCTGCTGAACATAAGAAAAAAGAGCAGGAACTGGCAGCGCTGGAACAACAACGTAAAGCCGAGCAGGAAAAGCTTGCTGAAATTGAAAACAAACGAAAACAGGAAGAAGAAGCTGCGCGTAGAAAAATAGAGCAGGCTGAGCTGCAACGACAATTGCTCGAAGAAGAACGCAGACAGGCTGAGTTAAATAGTCGCCTGGACAAGTTGCGTGTACAGTATATTAAATCGATTGAGCAGAAAGTTGCACGTAACTGGCTGCCGCCTGTTAAAATGCAGCCTGGCTGGAGCTGCGAAGTATCAGTAAAACAGAATCCACTGGGTGAAGTAACCAGTGTGAAAATGTTGAACTGTACGGGAAGTAGTGCATTTAATAGTACGGTAGAACGTGCAGTGAAAAAAGCATCACCATTGCCGTTGCCACCCGATCCTCAGGTATTTGAGGCCAATATACAATTTACATTTCGACCAGACGTATGAAATTAAAAATTATTAAATCAGGTTTATTTTTATTTTTGTTTTATCTGCAATCAGCGCATGCAGTATTGCAGATAGAAATCACTAAAGGCGCCGAAGGTGCACTGCCGATTGCGATTATTCCATTCGAGAGAACGGGAATAGCTATGGCTATGTCTGTTGATGTGGCTGAAATTGTGGCAACTGATTTGCAGCGTAGTGGCAAGTTCTCGCCAATTGAAAGAGAAAAACTCATTGATCAGCCACACTCGCTGGAAGATGTTAATTTTAAATTATGGAAAGTTGCCGGTATAGATCATGTTGTGCTTGGTCAGGTGAAAGTGGTTTCCCCACAGCAATATGAATTGCAGTTTAGATTGATTGATGTGTTTAAAGGCGGACAGGTACTGGGTTATCGTTTTCTGGCAACAGATAAAACATTAAGAAGTATTGCGCATCATATCAGTGATCTGATTTATGAACAGATTACCGGTCAGAAAGGTGCTTTTGACACCAAGATCGCTTATATCACAGCAGAAAGAAAAGTCGGGGCCCAACCGTCTTATAAATTACAGATTGCCGATACGGATGGATATAACCCGCAAACGATTCTGACATCAACGCAACCTATTATGTCACCCTCATGGTCTCCCGATGGTACTCAAATTGCTTATGTGTCATTTGAAAATGCACGATCAGAAATTTATATTCAACATCTGGCGACTCAGAAAAGAGATAAAATTGCGGCTTATGAAGGTATCAATGGTGCACCAGTCTGGTCTCCTGATGGGCGTTATCTGGCGCTGACCCTGTCAAAAGATGGTAATCCGGATATTTATGTTCTCGATCTACGCACTAAAAAATTAACAGCGATTACCCGTCACTGGGGTATAGATACAGAACCTGCCTGGATGCCGGATAGCCGTGAATTAATATTTACATCCAGTCGTACCGGTAAACCGCAGTTGTATCGTACGTCTATTAATGGTGGGCAAAAACAGCGTCTGACATATGAAGGTAATTATAATGCCAATGCAGAAGTGTCACCTGATGGGCGTACCATTGCCTATGTGTCTGGTGAAGGCAATATCTTTAAAATTGCAGTTCTGGATATAGCAACCGGATATGTTCAAATTTTGACCGATGGCGAACTTGATGAATCACCGAGTTTTGCGCCAAACGGAAGTATGATTTTGTATGCGGCACAGGCAGATGGGCGAGGCGTGCTTGCTGCCATATCAACAGATGGTCGTTTTAAACAACGTCTGGTGCTGTCGGAAGGTGATGTTCGCGAACCGACATGGGCACCATTCAAACAATAACATAGGGGAAAAATGATGAGATTAAAAATATTATCAGTATTACTGGCAGCAGGTTTTCTGGTGGCATGTGATCCGGCTCAGGTGAAAGATGGTGATTCAGCGGGTGGGCAGATGGGCGATCAGACGACGACCGGTGGTATTAGTGATACGGGTGTGAATACTGGCCGTTATATGGATAATGTGTCCTATGATCGTGCGGCGATCAATGACAGTGGCAGTGTGCTGGCAGAAAGAGTTATTTATTTTGATTTTGATAGTGACCAGATTTCACCGGACTTTACCGAGTTACTGGTTCATCATGGAAAATATCTGGCGGCTAATGCGGATGTCAGTTTACGTCTTGAAGGACATGCGGATGAACGCGGTACACGTGAATATAATGTGGCATTGGGCAATCGCCGTGCACAAGCCGTGCGTCGTTTGATATTATTGCAGGGTGCAGCGGCTTCCCAGGTGGCTGTTATCAGTTATGGCGAAGAAAAGCCTGTTGCCTTGAGTCATGATGAAGAAGCATGGCGTTTAAACAGACGTGCTGAACTGGTTTATCAAATAAATTAATTTCTGAGGTATGTATATGCATAAATTAACACCGGTAAGTTTTTCCCTGCTTACATTATTTATTATTTTTATCAGTCCGGTGATGGCTGATTCTGTCGAAGATAGACTCGATAGAATGGAAAAAATGATGGGTAATCAGGTGTTAATGGAGCAAATCCAGCAAATGGATCTGATCCGACTGGAATTAACAGAATTGCGTGAGCTGGTAGAAGGTCAGGAGCACCAGCTTACGCTGATTAAACAGCGTCAACGTAATTTATATCAGGATATGGATCGTCGCCTGCAGGATCTGGAAGCCGGATCGGCCAGATCAACCGGTACTGCTACGCCTGTGTTGTCAGGTTCAAATGTCCCACCCCCGGTTTCAGCCGGAATTGTGGCTGCGCCATCATCGGTGCAACCCACTATTGCTGAAAATACTGAAACAGATGATGGCGATGGTAAGCCCGCTTATAGTCATGCTTTTAATGTCCTGAAAGACGGTGATTATGTTAAAGCGATTACTGAATTTAAAAACTTTATAAATACTTATCCGGAAAGTCGCTATGCAGTTAATGCACAGTACTGGCTAGGTGAAGCGTATTATGCGTCCCGTGATTACAAATCTGCACTGGGTGTGTTTCAGGGTATTGTCGACAAAAACCCGGCCAGCTTAAAAGCCCTGGATGCAGAACTCAAGATTGGCTACACATACTATGCCATGCAGGACTGGGTGGCTGCTCGTCAGGCGCTGGAAGGTTTAATTAGCCGACATCCTGATGCAAAACGCAGTATTGAAAAGGCGAATAAACGACTCGAACGCATGAAGAGAGAAGGCCACTAGCGGGTTCTCGTTTAAAGCATAATAAGAAAGTAGTCGGAGAGTATTGTTATGTCTGCAGAAGAATCACGGCTACGGATTACTGAAATCTTTTTTTCATTGCAGGGAGAATCATCCCTTGTGGGATATCCGACAGTTTTCGTACGACTGACGGGATGTCCTTTGCGTTGTGGTTATTGTGATACCACATATGCGTTTACCGGTGGTGAATGGTATACGCTGGACGCTATTCTGCAAAAAATAAAACAATATAAAACAAGCTACATCTGTGTCACTGGTGGTGAGCCTCTGGCGCAGAAATCCTGTGCTGCTTTATTAACATTATTGTGTGATGAAGGTTATAAGGTTTCGCTGGAAACCAGTGGTGCTATGGATATTTCATCGGTTGATTCACGCGTGATACGCGTCATGGATATAAAA
>JAOUMX010000175.1 GCA_029881275.1 Gammaproteobacteria bacterium
AATCTCACCCAGAATAATGGTAACGGCGGTAACGATAATGATGGTCAGAATAAACGCAATACTGCCACTCCAGTCAAGCAATGATGGAATATTGGCATTCAGCAGATGGGCAATGGAATCGCTCAGCGCCGATTCACCATAAATGCCCACCAGCAACGCAGCCGCGGTAATACCGGTCTGGGTAGCGGCCAGCAAGCGACTGGGATGATCCTTAATGGCAATGGCGACCACTGCACGTGAATCACCTTCTTCTGCCATCTGCACCAGTCGTGAGCGCCGTGCCGAAGCCAGTGCCATTTCCGCCAGTGCAAAATAACTCGATAACAGAATAAGAAAAGCAAGTACCCAGAAGGCATTCATAAAAACAGTTCCATCGGTAATAACTGATTGATTCTAACAAAGATAATGAAAAATTGTAGCTTACTTGCCCTGTCTCGCCTCAACCCGTCATCAAGACCTTCAGGACAACCTCGCTAAATAAAACACTGTAAAAAAAATGGCTCAATAACCGGCTAGGATTATCGAGCCATTGTTATGGCTAAATGCAACTGGCTAACGGGCGTACGGGTAATGAGCCCCTGTTAACCATTAGACATCTGTATAGTCAGGATCAAAAATATCTTCAACAACCACAACCTTGGGTTTCGGGTAATAATTAAATTCCGTTGCCGAGGCAATGGTATAAGCGCCCATCTTTTTACCCACCAGAATGTCACCAATTTCCAGCTCGGGTAACTCGATATCTTCTGCCACCACATCGATACTGTCACAGGTGGGTCCTGCCAGTACACTGGGGAAGAAATCACCGGTTGGATCAAACGGTTTTAACGGCGCCAGTGGATAAACAGCATGATCAAACATCTGGCCACTAAAGCCACCGTAAACACCATCATCCAGGTAATACCAGGTTCTGGCACCACGTTTTGCCTTGCCGACAACAGAGACAAGCTCAATCATTGAAGGCGCAGAGATAAAACGGCCGGGCTCTGCAAAGACTTCAACACCTTCGGGTAATTCACTTAATGCATCCATAACAGGTGCACAGAAATCTTCGATAGGTAACACCGCTTCCTGATAGGAAACCGGAAAGCTGCCACCAATATCCAGAAACTTCCATTTAACATTGTTCATCACTTTCATAACGGCGATACTGGAACGAATTGCATTGGCCTGTGTCATGGGTGACAGTGACTGTGAACCCACATGGAACGACAGACCCACCACTTCAATATTATGCTGCTTGGCCAGATCCAGCAGGACAGGTAACTCTTCCAGTGAACAACCAAACTTACGTGACAGATCAACCACCGCCTGTTTACTGCGGAAGCTGACGCGAATAATAATTTCAACCTGATCCGCGTAAGGAATAAACTTCTTCAGCTCATCAATGTTGTCCACCACCATACGGGTGCAACCAAATTCAAGCGAACGTTTAATTTCCTTGTCTTTTTTGATCGGGTGGGTATGAATACAGCGATCACCGGTAATACCCAGCGACTCAACCAGATTAATCTCACCAATCGTGGCCAGGTCAAAGTAACTGCCCAGGCCTTTCAAACGCTTGATCAGCTCAGGATGGGATAATGATTTTAAGGCATAAAAAAGCTTAACCCCTGGCAATGCAGCCTGCAGAGACTGATACTGATAATCGACTTCACTTAAGTCGAGTACCATAAAGGGTGTTTCATGTTTGGCGACCAGCTCTTCCAGGCTGGCACGGTCAAACGTTTCCAGCACGTCAGGATGAGATAGTTCAGCAAAACTTTCGACTATGGTTTGTTTATCCATATTAAAAGCTCCAGAAAATATTGCCGCAGGGAATTAAAGTGACCTGATGCAAAGTGGTTGTAAAAACGCGCCTTCATTTATGCCAATGTAAACGCAACTATAAATACAGCTAAATCAACACTTTGACTAATGCTAGTTATCGATTAACCCGGCAAAGACTATCTATCCATACTTGGGGTGCTAAAAAACGCGTGCATTAATACTCCAAGTTCAAGGCTATGTCTATAGATTAAAAAACATATTTTACAAGCAAATAACACCACCACTCGGCCAGTTGTGACCAGATCAGCAAAATAAGCGTCCGAGCTCAGCGGACAACTGAAATAGAAAGAGGACCAGGGACACCCCCCCACCCTGAAGGGACGGTACAAGCAACAAGCGAGGACGACTCGATAAGCATCCGATGGGAATCAATCCTCAGGCGCAGGGCCAGCAGACCGATATGTAAGGGCATGTCACACCGAGACAGGAAGGATCGCAACAAGCCATTTCAAGCCGCTCCACCGGGCATGGGAATAACCGATCAAAACACACTATTAATTCTGGCAATTAAGGTAGCTTCACTGAAAGGTTTCACAATATAATTTTGCACACCCACATCCATGGCTTTTTTAACTTTGTCCAGCTCAGCCATGGACGTCACCAGAATAAAAGGTATATTTTTTAGCTGTTGATCCTGTTTAAGCTCTTCCAGTAATTCAAGACCGTTTTTTTCCGGCATTTCCCAGTCACAAAATACCAGATCAATCGATGTTTTCTGTAACACTTTTAAGGCTGCCAACCCATTCCCTGCCTCGTAGATACGAGTTATACCCAGATCTCTCAATAACGCACTCAATAATGCCCGCATTGAAGCCACATCATCTACGATCAAGACTTTTTTATTTTTGATTTCTGCAGACAACTCTTTCATGTTCAATCCTCTAAAAATTATTTAACAAGTTTAGACAATTTATTAAGAACATAAGAATGCCATTGACGATTAGTTAAAAGTTTTTTTACAAAATTAAACATACTAATCTAATGGTATTTAATTATTATTTATTTATGTATGCTTTCAAAATCACTCTCACACAAATAATTTTTTACAACAACGTTTAAACAACAAGAATTATCGCTTATGTTTTCTATACTAAACATATAAAGAACAAAAGAAACTGTTATTTCTTATGAAAGAAAATTCCCTTATAAATAATACCGATAAATACGACCCCCCCATTACAGACAAACCGTATATTTTACCACTGGCTGGTTTTATATCCGGCATCGCCATCTGGATACTTGATGCTGCAGTCGATATATACATACTCGGCGAAGAACAAACCCTGATAGAAAACATTATCAATCCAGAAGTTACCGAATTCTGGATGCGCTCGCTGGTACTCTTCGTATTACTAATGATGGGCATATTCGCACGCAAAGCCATCATAAAACATATTGAGCTCGATAAAACATTACTAAATCACAAGCGTGATCTGGAAAATCAGGTAATGGAACGCACCAAGGAATTACAGATTAAAACAGAAAAAATGATTATATTAGCCAACCAGGACCCATTAACCGGGCTGTCTAATCGGCGTAAATTCAGTGAATTACTGGAACAGGAATACAACCGTTTCACACGACACAATGTTCCTTTTTGCATCATCATGATTGATATTGATTTTTTCAAAAAAATTAATGACCAGTACGGACATGACATTGGTGACCAGGTATTGATTCGATTTTCACAAACCATTAAAAACAGTATTCGCAAAACAGATGAAATAGCGCGCTGGGGTGGCGAAGAATTTATTATCCTTGCTATCGAAACCAATGACATCAATGTCAAGGTACTTGCCAATAATATCAGAACATCAATCAAATCAACTGCACACGATAAAGCAGGACACATAACTGCAAGCATAGGTATCACATGCAGTCACCAACATGATCGATTACCCGATATAATAAAACGCGCTGACAATGCACTCTATAATGCAAAGAACCATGGCCGGGATCGAATCGAGTATTTATAATCAACCATCCGTATTTAATACAGCTCCGACAATCGTTCGACATCACCACACACCTGTTACATCACTGATTGATATTTTCATTACTTTCCAGATGCGCCCAGGCAATTATTTTTTAACTCTCAAGTTATTATTTCGATCACGACTTTGACGCACCAGTTGATTGGCTTCAATAGTTAAATGTGATTTGGATAACCGATCATACAAAAGCACATTCACAGTGGCTGCCAGATTCATACAACCTACCGTAGGCACATAAACCACAGCATCTGCACGATCGATCACATCCTGTGTCAGGGTACCGTCTTCGGGACCAAATACATAAAAGGCATTTTCCGGATGCTGAAACCCGGGCAAGGCAATGGCATCTTCGGCAAACTCAACACAGACAATTTTCATATTATCGGTAAGCGCATCAAACAAATCATTAATACCGGTCAAAGGCACCTCGTCACCAACACGACGACTCAGTTTTGGTGTATCCGGATTAAGCGCAAGG
>JAOUMX010000059.1 GCA_029881275.1 Gammaproteobacteria bacterium
GAGCATGATATTCATTTGATTGAACGAGCAAGTGAATATTGCTGTCCTTTAGGTGACGATCACTTTTGTCATCAAATTGAAGCGCGGTATGGAATAAAATTAGGACACTCAGCACGAGGGAGGCCCCAAAAATCTGCTAGGGCTGGTTAAAAAATAATCCCTCCGGCACCTTTGCCACCTTTGCCACGCTAATATGGGGGGAAAGGCACCTTTACCTCCTATATGAGATATTCGACAATATGACTTAGTCCTAACAAAATAAAAAATGGGGGGGTAGATCTATTTTTATTTTTATGATTTTTATCTTGGTCTGTCTGAATAACTGACTATGGGATTTATTCGATATTATGTGTATTTGACTTGCTTCAATAATAATAACAAAATTGGTCTATCAATACGCTTGCTAACGTCTGATCAGATATAGGTAAATAGATTTAATATGAGAAGAGAAAAATCGGCACATCTTGATCTGGGGCTTAAATCAATTCTTTCAAAACCTCAATATTATAATATTTTTAGTGGCTTAATTGGAAAGAAAAGTAATAATATTCGTTTTGTACAACAATATATCAAGCCATTTCCCGGATGCAAAATTCTAGATATAGGCTGTGGTACAAGTAATATACTGTCTTATTTGCCAGATTCAATTGGTGAATACAACGGTTTTGATATGAATCAGTCATACATTGATTATTCCATGGAACGATGGAAAGAAAAAAATAATTGCAGTTTCTTCTGCGACAGGGTTAGCAATGCAAGTATAACTAAAAAAGGATACTATGATATCATTCTTGCAATAGGTATTCTTCATCACTTATCTGATACAGAAGCCAGAGACTTGTTGTCTATTGCACATCAGGCATTAAATAATAATGGTTCATTGATTACTTACGATAATGTTTATATAGATAATCAGAATCGATTTGCTAAATGGCTTATTTCTAAAGACAGAGGTCAGGCTGTACGTACAGTGCAAGGATATAAGCAACTGATTGGTGATCAATTTAGTGATATTGATGAAATTATACTGCATGACACTCTGAAAGTTCCCTATACTATATATTTGACTAGGTGCTCTAAGTAAGTATCGAGGAAAGCATTTATGCGTCTACTATATACTCTATTTATTTGTATTTTATTCTCTCTGGTATCGACAGGGTGTAGACATGGCGATCGTGTCTCCGTCCCTGATGAATTCAAGGTTGCGTTTATAGGTGATCAGGGTCCAAGTGCTAATGCTATATCAGTGCTTGAGCTTATACGGGACGAGGGCGCTAACATGGTATTGCATCAGGGTGATTTTGACTACCAGGATAACCCCGACCAATGGATGCAGAAAATTGATGGTATTCTTGGTGCGGACTTTCCTTATTTTGCATCCATTGGAAATCATGATGTGGTCGCCTGGCAAGGTTATCAATCAAAACTCAAGACACGTCTTGATCAACTTAAAGGAGTCAGCTGTTCAGGAGATATTGGCGTCAATGCTGCATGTACATATAAAGGTATTTTCTTCGTGCTCTCAGGTATCGGTACTTTGGGTTCCGCTCATATTGACTATATGCAAACGGCACTAGCCAATTCAAAGGCGCACTGGAAGATTTGCTCATGGCATAAGAATCAGCACTTGATGCAGGTCGGTAATAAACCAGATGAGGTTGGCTGGGAAGCCTATGAAACATGCCGACGTGCCGGAGCTTTTATTGCCACAGGGCATCATCACTCATATTCTAGAACGTACCTGATGAGCCGTTTTGAACAACAGGTAATAGCCTCTTTTTCTGATCATCTTACCCTTAAGCCGGGTGAAAGTTTTGCCTTTGTTTCCGGCCTTGCAGGCGTCTCAATAAATACTCAACTCGACGGTCTTGGCAGCAATCCGTGGTGGGCATCTGTTTATACATCGGCAGAAAATGCTAATTACGGCGCTCTGTTCTGTACTTTCAATCCTAATCGTAACGAGACCGAGGCAAATTGCTATTTCAAAGATATCGCTGGTAATATTGTGGATTCGTTTGTTCTTATCAGTGAGCTTTATTGAATTTGAATATCAATAAAGTCTAAAAACTATCAACAGGGGCAGTTCGGCTCTCATTCAGTGAATTCATGACGACGGTTAGATTACAAGAGAATGGTCGTAGATCGAGTTGCGTTTAATCGAAAAATTACCTGTTTATCTGTTATCTCGCTATCGAATTAAATCACGTTAATACTAATATGGTTTAGACGCCTGTCAAATTCAATGCTTGTTGAATTTTATATGTAAAGTATGTTTCTGTATTATGATAGGCTAATACTTCTGGTGGTGTTCTATACGCTATGTTGTGATTTCATATAAAAAACTTATTCTATTTCTCATGCTGGGTACAGGCTTGTTTTATAATCCTTAATTAATATTACATGGGATTCATCCTCTTCATTTGTTCCCATTACCAGTTATAACTATTTTTTATCTTTCAGGACCCGATTAGCTGGTCTGCGTTATTTTCATTTGTTTCTATCTTTCGTGTTCTTAAACCCTGCAGTAATCCTCTGAAAATTATATTGGCCGTTGAAATCGCCGGGATGGCAACAATCATTCCAATAAAGCCGAATAAATTTCCAAAGATAATAATACCCACGATTACAATTACAGGGTGTAGATTAACGGCATTGGCAATCACTGCCGGTACCACAATGACATTATCAATTATTTGTGCCATGGCAATGACGCCAACAGCAGCACCGACTATCCAGGGTTCCAGTGGTGTGTGTGCCAATGCCAGTAGAATTGGTAATACCATGGCCAGTAGTGGTCCTACATAAGGAATGAGATTTAAAATGCCGGCGATGATGCCTAGCAGGATATAGGAATCGAGTCCGATAATAAAAAAACCCAGTGAGGTAATCACGCTCATGATACCGGATTGAATCATGATGCCGCGGATATATTCCTGTAACTGGTGGGTAACGCGGTGATAAATAATCCAGCCCAGTTCAAAACTGTTATTGGGTAAAGCGTCGAGTAAATAATTTCTGAAACCCCGATAATCCCGGATTAAAAAGAAAGTGAATATGGGTACCAGAATCACCAGTACTGAAAATTCGATAATTAAATTAGAACCGGTGATGAGAATATCTTTACTCAGTTCATTGGCTTTGTCGAATAGAGGTTGTGTCATGCTGTTGCTGGTTTCAGCATCCAGTTTCATTGAGCTGGCAAAAAACTGACTGGTTTCTTTTGCAAAGCCGATAAGTGTTTTCCAGACGCTGGGTAATTGCGTTTGCAATTCTGCTAACTGGGTAGACAGATGGGGCATGAGCAATGAAATTGCCAGGGCAGAGAATGCTAGCAGAACAAGTAAAACCGTTAATGATGAGCTGGTGGATGACATGCCCTGGCGTTCCAGGGCGCCGCTGATCGGTTCAAGCATGGCATAAAGAGCAAATGAAATAATAATGGGTATTAACAAGGGTGCGAGTAAGGCGGCAAAAAAACTAAACACCAGCATGATTAGGCTGAACAGTAAAACCGTGCGTGTAATCGGTAATGATATGAATTTTAGCAGCATCAGTTTGTTTGTAACGACAGTAACAGGTTGGTGTGTTTGAGGCGTGCAGCCAGTACTCTGGAAATGTTGAGCATAAACAAAGCACCATCTTTGGGTGAGCGCTGAATCCATTCTTCAAGATCGGAGCGTAAAAAGAATATCAGTTCGGAATCTTCGGTAGCAATGGCATTGGCCGTTCGTGGTTCATCTATGACCAGTGCTATCTCGCCAAAAAAATCACCGGCGGTGAGTTCGGCAAGTATTTTATCACCGGCGCGGATTTCAACTTTACCATGCCGGATAAGTACCACGCTTTCGCCGATATCGCCGGCATTAAATACTTTTTCATTGGCCTTGTATGCCCGCGGATGCATGTTGCTAACCAGTTCTCGACAACGGTTGTAGGATATTTTTTCGAATAAGGGTGTGGCTAACCAGAGTTCGGTAACTTCGTGTATGCGGTCGGCTTTGCGATGAAACAGGTTGTGCCAGAACGGGTGGTTGGTTTTGTCCATTTGCACTCTAAATATGTCATTGTTGTTTTTTTAATGAGTGTAGCAGGGTGTTGGTATTTTTTTCTGTCCGGCGTTGTCAGAGTGGTGGCATGCCTTCTTTATTCAGCATCTCCACCAGCTTGATTAACGGCAGGCCGATCAGGGCATTCGGGTCTTCACCTTCAAATTTTTCGAACAGGGCGATGCCCAGTGCCTCGGATTTAAAGCTGCCGGCACAATTATAAGGTTCTTCTTTTCTCAGATAATGATCAATTATTTCATCATTGAGCGGTTTGAATACAACCGTGTAGGGTACGCAGGTGGACTGAATATGATGGGTTCTGGTATTGAGCAGACATAAGCCGGTTTGGAACACAATGCGTTTGCCAGAGGCGTTTTTCAGTTGTTGAAATGCTGTTTCATAACCGCCGGGCTTGGTCAGTACCTGGCCATCCAGTACAGCGCTCTGGTCCGATCCAATAATCAGGGCATCGGGGTGCTTGCTGGCCACAGCTCGTGCTTTACCTTCTGCCAGTCGTACCACCATGGCTTCGATGGCTTCATTGGCCAGTGGTGTTTCGTCTATATCAGGAGAATCGGTTTCATAATCAAGATGGAGTTTATCCAGTAATGCTTTTCTAAAAGGTGATGTTGAGGCCAGAACAAGTTTCATATTTATACAATGTTAGTCAGTTAGAAGTGCTACATAATAGGCACTGCTTCCCAGTATTCAAGTGCTAAGATCAATGATCATGATTATTAATGGAAACGCTTGAAAAGTAAGGTGTTTTCTTTTGACAGTCAGGGGCGAAACATATAATATTGCGCGGTTATTATGCATACGAAGTTACCTAAGTACCTAAATTTTACGCGAATTGCCGATAAAGGTGGCGAAATTCAGGGAAAATGGCCTATCTCCGAATTGCCGAGACTGAAAGAATTGCTCGTAAATGATGCGGGTGAGGTGGAAGTCGAGATGAAACTGGGGCGACAGGGTAAATTTCGTTATGTGACAGGTACGATTGCCGGGATGCTGGCTGTTACCTGTCAAAGATGTATGCAGCCAATGGATTTACCGCTGAATACCGAATTTAAACTGGCACTGGTACAGACTGAAGAGCAGGCTGATCAGTTACCAGATGAATTTGAGCCATTACTGGCTGATGAGGATAAGATATCTGTTCCTGATCTGCTGGAAGAGGAAATGTTACTGGCAATACCTCTGGTGGCGCTGCATGACACTGATTGTTCTGATTATCTGTTGGAGCAAAAGAAGTGGCAGGCTGAAAATGAGTCCGTACAGGAAAAGAAAAATCCTTTTTCCGTACTCAAGGATTTGATTTAAGAAGTTAATGTAAGTTATTGATTACTGGAGAATACCATGGCGGTACAACAAAACCGTAAAACCCGTTCAAGACGTGATATGCGTCGTTCACACGATGCGCTGACAGGTAAAGCCTTGTCTGTTGAGTCAACTACAGGTGAAACTCATTTGCGTCACCATGTTAGCCCTGATGGCTACTACCGTGGTCGTAAAGTGGTAGCGACTAAAAGCGACAGCGAATAAACTGTTTTAAGTTGATATCAAGCGGGCGGATTTGCATATTTCCGCCCGTTTTTTATTTAACGGTCAGGGTGACCAGTCTGTCGCAAATCCAGGATGAATAGATGCGACCATGTGAAACTAGCCCATATGCCTGATAATCCAATAATTGCGCTTGATGCCATGGGTGGTGATTTCGGACCCGAAGTCATTATTCCGGCCGCAATGCGTATTCTCAAAGAAAAACCCGGTGTTGAGCTGATTCTGGTCGGTCAGGAAGCAGTGTTAGCCGGTTATTTTAGTGATCATAATATTGTCAGGCCCGCAAATCTGCATATTCACCATGCCTCTGAAGTGGTTGCCATGGATGAATCACCCTCTCAGGCGTTACGTAAAAAGAAAGATTCTTCACTGCGCGTGGCGATTAACCTGGTTCATGAAGGCAAGGCCAATGCCGCGGTGAGTGCGGGTAATACCGGTGCCCTGATGGCAACGGCTAAATTTGTACTGAAAACCCTGCCCGGTATTGATCGACCTGCCATTATGACCACCTTACCCAGCATGACAGGGCATACCCATATGCTGGATCTGGGCGCCAACGTCGATTGTACGGCTGAGCATCTGTTTCAGTTTGCGGTGATGGGTTCAATTACCGCCAGCGCCGTTGATAATGTGGATAATCCCCGTATTGGTCTGCTCAATGTCGGCTCTGAAGCCATGAAAGGCAATGCCCAGGTCAAGGAAGCCGACCGTCTGCTGCAGGGTGCTAACCTGAACTATATCGGTTTTGTAGAAGGTGATGATATCTACAATGGTTCTGTTGATGTGGTGGTTTGTGATGGTTTTGTCGGTAATATCTCTTTGAAAACCTCGGAAGGGGTGGCCAAAATGATCACTTATTACATGAAACAGGAATTTAAGCGCAATCTATTGACCCGACTGGTGGCATTAATTGCGCTGCCTGTTTTGAAAGCTTTTAAAAATAGAATTGATCCAAGGGTGTATAATGGCGCCAGCTTACTGGGCTTGCAGCATATTGTGATTAAAAGTCATGGTGGTGCGGATGCTTTCTCATTTTCCAATGCAATCAAGATTGCGCTGCTGGAAGTCGAAAAAGCCATACCGCAGCGCATTGATAAGCACCTTGAAACCTTACTAGAAAGAGAAGAAGCCGTTTGACGATTTACGCACGAATTACAGGTACCGGTAGTTATCTACCAGAAAAGATTCTATCCAATGCCGATATGGAGAAAATAGTGGATACCACTGATCAGTGGATCCGCGAACGTACTGGTATAGAACAGCGCCATATTGCAGCAGAGGATGAATTTACCTCTGACCTGGCCACGGCAGCTGCAAAAAATGCCATGGATATGGCAGGTAAAACCAGTAACGATATTGACCTGATTATTGTCGCTACTACCACACCGGATCAGATTTTTCCCAGCACCGCCTGCCTGGTACAGCAAAAGCTGGATATCCATGGTTGTACGGCATTTGATGTACAGGCTGTCTGTACCGGTTTCGTTTATGCGCTCGGTATTGCCGATAATTTCATTAAGGCCGGTACTGCAAAATGCGCGCTGGTGATTGGCGCTGAAACCCTGTCACGCATCCTTGACTGGAATGATCGTACCACCTGCGTGCTGTTTGGTGATGGTGCTGGCGCGGCCATTGTTGAAGCCAGTGATGAGCCGGGTATTCTGTCCAGTCATTTGCATGCTGATGGCAGTTATGGTGATCTGCTCAACGTGCCCTACGGTGTTTCCAATGGTTTGAATCATGTCCTTAGCGGTGAGGCTCACATTACCATGAAGGGTAATGAAGTCTTTAAAATGGCGGTGAATACTCTGGGTCGTATAGTGGATGAAACGCTGGAAGCCAACAATATGTCGAAAAAAGATATTAACTGGCTGGTACCCCATCAGGCGAATATTCGTATTATTAATGCAACGGCAAAAAAACTCAGCATGTCCACAGATCATGTGGTGGTGACTGTTAACAAGCACGGTAATACATCGGCTGCGTCTGTTCCTCTGGCACTGGATACTGCTGTTAGAGACGGTCGTATCAAAAAGGGCGAGACTGTGATGCTGGAAGCGTTTGGTGGTGGTTTTACCTGGGGTTCTGCGTTACTCAAGATGTGATTTAAGACATTCTGCTTGTGTGCTAATCATATTTCGTTACTCAAAATGTTATTTGAGATCATCTGGCTAAGATCCATTGATGTTTTGTAGCTAAAAAGCCTGGTGATAGATGTTTTTCCGGGTATTTTCATTTAATTCCGGCAATTTCCTCATCAATCTGATTCTTCAGATTATGAGGAGGTTTCATGCCTTCAATCCTGTCGCGTCATAAAACCGTATCAGATCACAGAAATGACCGGTGTCATGTCCTATTAATCATAAAGATCAGAGCAGATCTATGATTTTAAAGGTATTAATTTCAACCTATTAAAAATCAGCGTCTATACTATGATGAAAAGTAGTCTAAATACTCCAGGTAACGGCCATATTTGTGTACCGGGATTTTAGAATGTGTCTTAAACAGAAGAGAGGGCTTATGAGAAATACAATTAAACCATTGATTATTGCAGGTATTCTGGCCGGGCTATCCGCCTGTACCGCTATTACAGATGTTACCTCCAGTACCAGTAGTACGCTGGATGCAGTGACACCTGATGTGACACTTAATCGTTTTGTTGATCAGCGTTATGTGGCTATTCGAAAAGATGCAGCAACCGGTTCCGGGGAGAATGTAGAAGCACTTGCTCAATTAATGGGTAAAGAAGATAAAAAAGCTTTTGCTGTCTGGATGCAGGATAATTATGATAACTTGTTTACTGATTTAGATAAACCTGCTGATTTAATTTCACGTATTGAAAAATACAGTGATCTTAATAAAGGATAAATAAAATAACGTCACTATCAGGCATCTGTGTTAACAGATGCCTGAATAGTTTTCAGGGACAAAGGGCAACTTGTCAGTAACCTGCATGTAGATATTAATTAAGCGATCTGTTTATTTAATGTTTGTAGGTAAATGCTGAGTAGGATGAGATGATTACATCAGATATTTCTAAAAATAATAAAGCGGCGTGTAAGTCCATGTGGATATTACTTGCACTGGTTATTGTCACTGTTGTTTCAGATTTTATATTATTTAAGTCCCAGCCATTTGGTATTAAACAGATTGTTTACCTGATATCAGTTTTTGTATCTGCCGGAATGTTAATGGCGGCACTGAAAATAAAAAATGATATTGTTGCTAAATTTTTACCTCAGATTGCTTTTATATTAATTTATGTATTGATGTCGTATCAGTTTATATTAAGTGATATCAAGTCAAATTATATAATTGTTCTCGGTCTGTCATTGCTGCTGGTCTGGCATGGCAGTCAATCCGTCGTTTCATATAAATTCTCATTACCCGTGTCTATTGTCGCTGTTATAAGTCTGGTTGCTATTTCAAAAGTTATTTATGGTTCTGATGTTGAGGTGCTCATAGTCTTGTTTATGGTGCTTTCTATGTCGGCTGCATTAGGTGAATTGGCTACTCAAAATATTATTCAGTCCGAATCTGCGCAGCCAGTTTCCAGAATGTCGCTGGAAGATGATACTTTGCCATCAGATGAATTCAGTGAGAAAGAACTCGAAGAGTTTATGCAGCCCGAAACCTCAGCCGATTATGCAATGGTTGATGTAAATGCAAGTGATACATCCCATGACTGGGAATATGTATTACGCGAATTATATAATGAACTTAAATCAACGCATGATGTAGATGCATTATTTAAAAACATGCTTTTATTTATGAGTGGCGCTATAGATTTTGATGCGGCTGTGGCTGGTATGATTCAGGAACGCAGTATGAATAAAATATCGGTATTTGGCCCCGATGAATATACGCATTCAAAAGTGCTGGCCTGGAGCAGTGACCTTGTTGGCAAGTTGTCTCGAACATTGCAGGCAGAAATTAGACAGCAGGAAATCACGAATGCTGAGGGTGAGGTAAGTAATATTTACCGTATTGATGTGCCGGTTCTTTCTAATAATAAAATGGTTGGTATTGTTACGATTCTACGAAAATCGATGTGTTTTAATGAATATGAAACAAAACTCGCCTCCAGTATTGTATTCCATAGCATGATTGCATTGCGTCAGGCAAGGTTGCAGGAAGAAGTTAAACGGCAGACAGTAGCCAGTGCCAACAAAACAATTTACACACGAGAACAGTTTTTTGAGAAAGCAAAAATTGAACTTGAAAAAATTAACCAGCCAAGAACTTTCTCTCTGTTATTGATAGAGCTGGATGATCTTGAAAAAATATCAGATAGTCTGGGTATGGATGCGGCAAGCAAGCTTTATAAGACTGTTGCAACAGCTATGTTGACTATGCTGAATTCAAATGATGCGCTTGGTCGTTATGGTAAAGAAGGTCTGGTTGTCATGCTGCATGAAACTGATTTGCTGGAAGCAAAAAAACGTGCTGAAAATATAAGAGAAAAAATATCGCAATTAAAATGCAAGGCAAATGAGGGTATTGTAACCACTACTGTCAGTATTGGGCTGGCCTCGGTTTCAGAGCAGGGTGAAACCATTGAAAGTATTGTTAAAAAGGCAGACATGGGTTTGTTTGTTGCTAAAGAGTCTGGCCGGAACTCTGTGAAAGTGAGTTTATGATTTATTTTTTCTGATTCTATACCGGCATCTTTGTAAAAGATGTGTCACCTGATTCTATTGTTCACCCAGTATCTCTATAACAGTACTTATAAGTTGCTCATCTGTAATTGGTTTCAGTAGACTGGCAGTAGTCATCAGTTTCATGATCTCAATCATATTTTCATAAGCCGAGATGGCAATGATTGGTATTTTACTGTGGTTAGTGATTTCAATGATGGCTTTGGTGCCATTATGATCGGGCATATACAGGTCAGTAATAACTAATGCAGGAGCATGCTTGTCGATAAGGTCTAATATGTGTTCGCTATTACTGGCACCAATAACAGCGTATCCGATAGTTTCTAATACAAGGCTAAAATGTTTTCTTAACAGTTCGTCATCATCAAGTACAATAATAGTTTTATTAGACATCCGTATCTCCTGTTACTGATTAAATTTATAATGTACACAGGTCTGCTTTGTTAAATCAATAATGATTGTACTAGGCAAATAGTAGGGGATTCATTACTGTCAGGCTGAAATCTCCTGTACGTTATCCAGCATTTCTTTTGCATGAGCAATGGTCTGTTTAGTAATGTTGATTCCGCCCAGCATTCTTGATACTTCTTCAATGCGTTGCTTGCTATCCAGTTCATTAATACGGGTTGTGGTATTGCCGTTCTCGCTATGTTTGCTGACCTGCATGTGGTGATGAGCCTGAGAAGCAACCTGTGGTAAATGCGTAACGCAAAATGCCTGTCGGCTTTCGCCAAGTTTTCGTAAATGCTGGCCGACAATTTCGGCAATGCCACCGCCAACACCGCTGTCTACTTCATCAAATATCAGTGTCGGAATACGACCCTGGGTTGCGGTAATCATTTGTATAGCCAGACTGATACGCGCCAGCTCACCACCTGAGGCAACTTTTGCCAGTGGTTTGCAGGGTTGTCCCTGGTTGGCGCTGACCGTGAATTCAATATTATCCAGGCCGTATGCAGTAAATGGTTTTGCTGCATCGGTATTAATATTAATTTCAAAACGCCCACCGGACATACCCAACGTCTGCATGGCGTCAGATATTTTCTGGTTTAATGTTTTCGCTGCTTTCTGTCTTGACTGGCTCAGATGACTGGCCTGTTCAAGATAACTGTTTTTAAGTTGCTCGGCTTCTTTTTCCAGTGTGGAAAGATTCTCGTCCGCATGATCCAGGTTATTCAGTTCTTTTGTCAGCTGTTCATGTATTTCATGTAATTTCTCGGGTGGCACCCGGTGTTTTCTGGCCAGATCAAGAATGCTGTTCATGCGTTGATCAAGTTCATTGAATCGTTCGGGATCGCTGTCCATTTCTGACAGGTAGTCACGTAACAGGCTGGCGCTTTCTTCAATTTGCACCATGGCTTCATTCAACAGGTCATTGGCAGGAGAGAGTTTGTGATCCGTTTCGCTAATGTTTTCTATTTCTGAAGCCTGATGTGCCAGTTGAGAATAAATATTGCTGTCGTCGGATTCATAGAGTGCCTGTAATGCAGACTGGCAGGTTTCAACGAGTTTATCCGCATTGGCCAGTCGTACATGCTCTTCGTTTAAAATAGCGTATTCGCCTTCGGTCAATGAAAGATCATCCAGTTCCTGCACCTGATAACGTAATAAATCAATGCGATCATTGCGGTCGTTTGAAGCATCGCGTAACTGTTTGTATTCTGTGCTGGTCTGTTTCCATTGTTTGTAAATGGTGGCCAGTTTTTCCAGTCCAGTTTTGTGGCTGGCGTAATCATCCAGTAACTGTCGCTGGGTTTGGGATTTCATCAGTGACTGATGTTCATGCTGGCCATGAATATCGACCAGCATTTCACCGAGTTCGCGCATGTCCTGTAAGGGAACGGGTGAACCATTGATAAACGCACGTGAACGACCATCGCTTGAGAGTCTGCGTCGCAAGAGACAGTCATGGTCTGCTTCCAGTTCTTTTTCAGTCAGCCACTGCTGTACATTCTGTAAATTACTAATATCAAACTCGGCGCTGATTTCTGCTTTACTGGCGCCGTTTCTGACACTGTCGCTATCGGCACGATCACCGAGGAGTAATCCGAGAGCTCCCAGTAATATTGATTTACCGGCACCGGTTTCACCGGTTAATGCAGTTAAGCCATTTCTGAATTCAAGATCAAGATGATCGATAATGGCAAAATTACGAATACGAATATGATTAAGCATAAATTATGATGGCGACCAGTGTGAGTTTAAAGTTGTGTAGCCCAACGGAGTTTGGCTCGTAAAATTTCATAATAATCGTAACTTGATGGATGTATTAAATGTATCGGGCTGGATTTTTTACTGATTAAAATCCTGTCGCCGGGTTTGGCATCGAATGCGGTTTGTCCATCAAATGTAACCTGTGCTGTTGATTGTTTGTTTTCACCAATTACAATTTCAATATGACTTTCTGAGTTTACAACCAGTGGTCTGTTGGTCAATGTATGTGGACATATCGGTACCAGTACCATGGCATCCAGTGTTGCATGCAGTAGTGGCCCTCCACTTGAAAGTGCATAAGCAGTTGAGCCTGTGGGTGTTGAGACGACAAGTCCATCGGCACGTTGAAAGTTAACAAACTGCCCATTGATATAGGTTTCGAACTCAATCATACGGGCGACATCACGTATATGGACCACCACATCATTAAACGCATCTGCTTCGCTGATAACTTTTCCTTCACTGATGACCTGTGCATGTAAAAGAAAACGTGTCTCATCAACAAAGTCACCAGCCAGTATGCTTTCAAGTCGGTCGAGCATATCGACAGGGGATATATCCACCAGGAAACCAAGGCGTCCCAGATTGATGCCCATGACCGGCGTATCATAGTCTGCCAGTGTGCGCACGGCACTGAGGAAGGTACCATCGCCACCAACGACTATGGCCAGATCTGATTTATGCGCGAGTACTTCACGGCTGCAAATCTCGATTTGTTTATCAGCTAACAGGCCGTCTGCATTGTCATCAAAAATAACGGTGTAGGCTTTATCGGTAAGAAAGTCGTATAGTTTTCGGACCGTGCTGGCAACCGCTTCATCTGCGTTTTTGGTAATGATGCCGATTGTTTTAATGTTCATATGGAAACCATAGTATTGGGCTCTTGGATAACCGGCTAGTGATTTGCCTTTTTGACCAGATCATATATTAGATCAAGTGCCTGTTTAGGTGTCAGATTGTCTATATCCAGTTGTTGTAACTGTTCAACGACGGGATGTAAATTATAATCGAATAAGCCCAGTTGCCCGGTTTTTTCTTCGACAAAATGTTCATGGGTTGATGCCGACTGTTTTTCCAGTTCAAACAGTTTTTTTCTTGCCTGTTCAATCGTTTCCGGCGGTACACCCGCCAGCTTGGCGACCTGTAGTCCATAACTCTGGTTGGCTGGCCCTTGTTTAACGGCATGCATGAACACAATATTATCACCGTGTTCTACTGCATCTAAATGAACATTGACTATGGTGTTAACGAAATCAACCAGGGATGTCAGTTCAAAATAATGGGTGGCAAACAGTGTGAATGAACGACTTTTTCTGGCTAAATGTTCTGCACAGGCCCAGGCCAGTGATAAGCCATCAAAGGTGCTGGTGCCGCGACCAATCTCATCCATCAGTACCAGGCTTTTATCGGTGGCATTGTTAAGGATGTTAGCGGCTTCGGTCATTTCCACCATAAATGTGGAACGACCACTGGCCAGATCATCGGAGGCGCCAATGCGGGTAAAGATACGATCCACCGGTCCGATCACCGCACGCTTCGCGGGCACATAACTGCCGATGTGTGCCAGCAGCACAATCAGCGCGGTCTGCCGCATGTAGGTGGATTTACCACCCATGTTCG
The DNA here is from genome assembly GCA_029881275.1 of Gammaproteobacteria bacterium. Lineage (GTDB taxonomy): Bacteria > Pseudomonadota > Gammaproteobacteria > SZUA-229 > SZUA-229 > JAPHQX01. Next base: position 14,102 of record JAOUMX010000059.1, read on the forward strand.
GTCCGGTGATAATCAGCATGCGTTGCTGGTCATTCAGTTTCGTGTTGTTGGGCACAAAGGGTTCGTGAGTGACCTGTTCAACCACCGGGTGCCGACCCTGTTCGATGACGATGCCGGGTCTTTCCTGAAACTCCGGTTTATTGTAATTAAGGGTTTCGGCACGTTCAGCCAGACAGGCCAGGGTATCCAGTTCAGAAAGACCCGTGGCACATTGCTGTAAATCATCGAGCTGGATAAGCAGTTGTTCCAGTAACTCATCATAGAGTGCTTTTTCTTTTGCCAGTGCGCGTTCTTTGGCGCTTAACACTTTATCTTCAAACGCTTTTAGTTCGGGTGTAATAAAACGTTCAGCGGATTTTAATGTTTGTCGGCGTACATAATCGGCAGGAACTTTGTCTGACTGGGCACGGGAAATTTCAATGTAATAACCATGTACCCGGTTGTAACTGACTTTGAGAGTGCTGATGCCGGTGCGTTCTTTTTCACGTTGTTCCAGATCAGTTAAAAACTGATCCGCATGTCGGCTTAAGTTTCTCAGTTCATCGAGTTCCGCATCATAACCTTCGGCAATCACACCGCCGTCACGAATCAGTACCGGTGGATTTTCTTTGATCGCTTTCTGTAACAGGTCAACGGTGTCAGGGTGTTCGGCAATACGGGCTGACAGCTCTGCGGTTAAGTGCGATGACAGATGTTTGAGTTGTGACTGTATGTCTGGCAAGGTCGCGAGTGAATGACCGAGGGTATATAAATCCCGTGGCCTTGCCGATTTAATTGCCACTCGTGCCAGGATGCGTTCGATATCGCCAATGCGTTTTAAACTTTCCTGTAAGGGTTGATAGGCTCTGTTATTTAATAATGACTCAATCGCATTGAAACGATTTTCCAGTTGCGGCTGGTTACGCAATGGTTGATTGATCCAGCGCCGTAAACAACGGCTGCCCATGGCGGTACTGGTTTTATCGATCACTGACGCCAATGTGTTTTCAGTGCCACCGGCCAGATTTACTTCCAGTTCCAGATTGCGGCGACTGGCTGCATCCAGCAGCACACTGTCTTCACTGCGCTCGACCCGCATGCTCTTTATATGGGGCAATCGCGTGCGCTGTGTATCTTTAATGTATTGCATTAAACAGCCCGCCGCCATTACCGCACGGCTAAGGCCATCACAACCAAAACCACTTAAATCTTTGGTGCCAAACTGTTCGGTTAATAAACGGGTGGCAGTGTCCTGTTCAAAATACCAGGGCGGCTGACGTCGCACACCTTTATTGGATGCCATAGTTTGATAGAGCGCGTCATCTTCCGAGATCAGCAGTTCCGCCGGTTTTAACCGTTCCAGTTCCGTGTGTAACTGATCCAGCGTGGCCAGCTCCTGTACCGAAAAGCGCCCGGAGGTAACATCAACCACCGCATAACCGTAACAGTTGGCGCTGCTGCTAATGGCCATGAGCAAATTATCTTTACGTTCTTCCAGCAGGCTTTCGTCAGTGACCGTGCCCGGTGTCACTATGCGCACCACTTTACGTTCCACCGGCCCTTTGCTGGTAGCCGGGTCACCAATCTGTTCGCAAATGGCAATGGATTCCCCGTGCTTGATCAGACGAGACAGATAATTATCCGCCGCATGATAGGGAATACCGGCCATGGGAATGGGTTCACCAGCCGACTGACCGCGAGAGGTCAGAGTGATATTCAGCAGATTGGCAGCACGACGGGCATCGTCAAAGAACAGTTCATAGAAATCGCCCATGCGATAGAACAGCAGGGTTTCAGGAT
>JAOUMX010000060.1 GCA_029881275.1 Gammaproteobacteria bacterium
CCTAAATCTATGCCGATATAGATGGCCATGGATCAATCAGGGCAGATGTACTGGCTCGGGTGCCTGCCAGCCTTCGGCACGATGTTCAGCCACCACCGTGGTATAGATGCCGCCACGCACATTGAATTCGGCGGTGATTCGCATGAAGCGGGGCTGGGTTGCATTGACCAGATCACTGAGGATCTGATTAGTAACGTCTTCATGGAAAGCACCTTCATCACGAAAAGCCCAGATATAGAGTTTCAGTGATTTCAGTTCTACACATTTTTTATCTGCGATATATTCTAGGTCAATGGTGGCGAAGTCAGGCTGACCGGTTTTGGGGCAAAGGCAGGTGAATTCTGGCATGCTGATGCGGATGGTGTAATCACGTTCAGGCCGTGGATTGTCAAAGGTTTCCAGTGCCTTTGAAGGTTGTGTTGACATGTGTAAACCTCTCTTAAAATCAATAGCTTATGTATAGACTGAAAAATATTTCAATCTATGTGTGAATTAGGGCGGCATTATAGCGCGAAATTGATATACTTAGGCGCCTTGATAATAATCAAACATTAAAACGATAAAAGGATCCAGACCCTTAATGCGACTGAGTAAGATTAAACTGGCGGGCTTTAAATCATTCGTCGACCCTACCACCATTAATTTTCCAAGTAATCTCACTGGCATCGTTGGCCCTAATGGCTGTGGTAAATCCAATACCATTGATGCGGTACGCTGGGTTATGGGTGAGTCATCGGCCAAGCATCTGCGTGGTGAATCCATGGACGATGTTATTTTCAGTGGTTCTACATCAAGAAAACCGGTGGGCCAGGCTTCGGTTGAGCTGATATTTGATAACAGCGAGGGCAAGCTGGAAGGCCCTTATGCGCAATATAATGAAATTTCCGCCAAGCGTACCGTTACCCGTGATGGTCAGTCGAAATATTTTCTCAATGGTACCAAATGCCGTCGCCGTGATATTGCCGACCTGTTTCTGGGTACCGGTCTCGGACCCAGAAGTTATGCCATTATCGAACAGGGTATGATTTCCCGCCTGATCGAAGCCAAGCCGGAGGAGCTGCGTACCTTCCTGGAAGAAGCGGCCGGTATTTCCAAATATAAAGAACGCCGTCGTGAAACGGAAAACCGTATTCGTCATACCCGTGAGAATCTGGATCGACTGGATGACCTGCGTGAAGAAATCGATAAGCAGTTAGCTCATTTACAGCGTCAGTCACGTACCGCGGAACGCTATAAAGAAATGAAACAGGAAGAACGTCAATTCAAGGCAGAACATCTGGCTCTGCGCTGGCGTGAACTGAAAAAAGAAGTTGAGAATCGTCAGAAAGCCATTCAGGAACAGCAAACCCGACTGGAGCAGGTGATTGCCGAACAGCGTTCGGTTGAAGCTGACCTGGAAATTAATCGTGAACAACGCACAGAATCCAATGAATCACTGAATGTGGTTCAGGGGCAGTTTTATAAACTGGGATCTGAGATTTCACGTCTTGAGCAATCCATACAGCACCAGAAAGAACTCTATGAGCGTCAGCAAACGGATCTGCGCGATCTGGAAAATGCATTACATGACGCCGAATATGCACTGGAGAATGATAAGCAGCAGCTCGAAGAAGTGATCATGCAACTGGCTGACAGTGAGCCAAAACTCGAATTACTGCGTGAAGCCCAGCAATTATCAAATGCCGGATTTCAGGAAGCGGAAAATGCCATGCATCAGTGGCAGTCCTCCTGGGAAGATTATAACCATCGTGTTGCAGAGCCATCGAAGAATGCTCAGGTTGAGCGCACCCGTATGGAACAGCTGGAACGTCATATTGCTAATTTACAGCAGCGATTGGCGCGTATAGAAGAAGAAAAGAAAAACCTCAGTGCCGGTGATCTGGAAGTTGAGCTTGAACAGTTGCGTCAGCAAAGTGATGAAGCCGACATGCAGAAATCAGAACTGGAAGAGCGCGTTGCCGAGGTCCTGGAAAAAATTAATGTTTATCGTGAGCAGACCAGGCAGTTTAATAGTCACCAGGATAATATTCGCCATCAGCTGCATGATAAGCGTGGACAACTGGCATCCTTGCAGGCCTTGCAACAGGCTGCTTTAGGCAAGCATGAAAAAGCGGTCACCGGCTGGCTGGAAAATCAGGGTTTATCCACTAACGCCCGTCTGGCTGAAGGTCTGGAAGTTGAATCAGGCTGGGAGAAAGCTACCGAAACAGTTCTTGGCCAATACCTTGAAGCGGTTTGTATAGATGGTATAGATGGTGTTGCGGGTGTGCTCGACAGTCTTGATGCCGGTAGTCTGACTCTGTTTGATACCTCAAGCAGTACCCCGGTCGCGACCAGTTTACATAATAGTCTTGCCGATAAAATCAAATCGAAATGGTCACTCGATAACCTGTTAAGGGGTGTACTGGTTGCAGAGAATTTAAATCAGGCTATGTCGATGCGTATTACCCTCGCTGAGGGTGATTCAGTGATTACTCGGGATGGAATCTGGTTAGGTAAAAACTGGCTGAGAGTGGCCCGTGATAAAGATGAAAAAGCCGGTGTTCTTGCCCGCGAGCAGGAAATCAAACAACTCGAGCAGACACTTGAGCAGCTTGATGAACAGGCTGAAGATATTGAACAGAAAATACAGAATAGTCGTTCAGAGCAATTGAACTATGAGCAGCAACGTGAACAATGGCAGGCGGAATTAAATCAGGCCCATAGTCAGGTGGCTCATGTTAAGGCGCAGATTACTGCTAAACAGTCACGTATGGAGCAGATTGTTAATCGCAATACCAATTTGCAAAAAGAATCTTCTGAAATTCATGCTCAGATTTCTCAGGAAGAGCGTGATATGGAAATTGCCCGGCAGAAACGTAATGAAGCCATTACGCAGATGGAAACACTGTCCCGTGAAATGGAAACCTTAACCGGTCAAAGGGAAGAACTGCAAAATCGTTTGCATGAAGCGCGCAGTAAAGCGCAGACAGAGCGCGAATCCGTTCATGAGCTGGCTATTAATATTGAATCGAAGCGTACATCGAGACGAAATCTTGAGCAGAATATTGAACGTATGTCGAGACAGCTGGAACAGCAGCAACAACGACGCAGTGAGCTTCAGCAAATGCTCGAAAGAGGTGAAGAGCCAGTTAGTAATATGCAGCGTGATCTTGAAGCATTGCTGGAGCAGCGACTGGAAGTAGAAGAGCATTTAACGGAAGCACGTCGTTCAGTGGAATTGATTGATAATAATTTACGTTCACTTGAGCAGCAGCGTAACGAGCATGAACAAAAATCACAGATGATACGTTCCAGTCTGGAACAGGCACGGCTTAATGCTCAGGAAGTGAGTGTGCGTTGCAAGACAGTTGAAGAACAGCTGGATGAGACAGATTACAAGATTGAAGAATTACTTGAGCAGCTGGGTGAGCATGCACGCATTGATGACTGGCAGCGTAAGGTCGATGATATTGTGCAGAAAATTCAGCGACTCGGCCCGATTAATCTGGCCGCCATTGATGAGTATAAAGAACAGCTCAAGCGCAAGGAATACCTGGATTCGCAACATGATGATGTGACTCAGGCACTGGAAACACTTGAGCAGGCAATTGCCAAGATTGACAAAGAAACACGTAATCGATTCAAAGAAACCTACGAGCACGTCAATAGTCGTTTGCAGGAAATGTTCCCGCGCTTATTTGGTGGCGGTCAGGCCTATCTTGAGATGACAGGGGATGACCTGTTAAATACCGGGATTGTGGTTCTGGCACGTCCGCCGGGTAAAAGTATTCGTAGTATTCACCTGATGTCAGGTGGTGAAAAAGCCTTAACGGCGGTGGCACTGGTATTCGCTATTTTTGAATTGAATCCAGCACCTTTCTGTATGCTTGACGAAGTTGATGCGCCACTGGATGAGGCCAATGTTGGTCGATTCTGTGAGCTGGTGCGTGATATGTCAAAAACAGTTCAGTTTATTTTTATTACCCATAATAAAGCCACTATGGAATTATCTGAACATCTAAGTGGTGTAACCATGCGTGAAGCAGGTGTTTCTCGTCTGGTCTCTGTCGATGTTGCAGAAGCAACTAAAATGGTGGCAACTGCATAGGCTAAAGCAATGGATGAATTGCGTTGGATATTATTGGGGCTGGGAGTCGTTCTGATAGTTGCTGTGTATTTCTGGGGCCGCTATCAAAAAAGTACCGTGGTTCCATTAAATGATAAATTGTATGAAGCACCTTCATTTTCTGCAAAGGAAGATGATAATCGTTGGGTCGATGGTGTTGGTCCTGTTCGGGTTGTTATAAAAGATGATCCGGCTGACGTGACCGTTGATATTAATGTTGATACTGATACTGTTTCGAGTGATATTGAGGTTGCTGATGATGCATCGTCAGATACTGAAATAACATCTTCAGATAGCCAGGTAGTTGAATCAACCCGACCCGTTGAAAAGCCCCACGTTGATGATGTGGTTTCAGTTTATCTTGTCGTCGCCAAGGATAAAGTCATAAAAGGTGAGCATATTTATAGCGCCTGTCTGGGTAATAATCTGCAATACGGTGAAATGAAGATCTTCCATCGTATTGATGATGATGGCGAAATTGTGTTTAGTCTTTCCGATATGATGAAACCAGGCTGGTTTGATATTGATCATATGAATCACCATGAAACACGTGGCATCAGTTTGTTTGCGCAGTTGAGTCTGGTAGTAGATCCGGTTCGGGCGCTGGATGATATGCTGTTATGTGCTTATGGTGTTGCTAATCTTCTTGGTGCACAGTTGTGTGGCAATGATCGTATGTTGCTAAATGAAAGTACGGTCAAATTAATGAGAGAAAAAGCTAAAAGATTTAAGGATAAGCATCAGTCTGTGGAAGCCTGATATCCGTTTTTTATCTATGAAAATCATTTGAATTCTGTTTGGATAGAACATGTCAGATATTAATCAAGCCAGGCAGAGAGTCTCTATTTTAAGAAATCTTCTTAATCATCATAGTTATCAATATTATGTGCTCGATGAACCGGAAATTCCTGATGCTGAATATGATCGGCTGTATCGTGAATTACAGGCACTTGAGCATCAGTATCCCGAATTAGTTACGCTGGATTCACCAACTCAACGTGTTGGTGATAAGCCTCTTGATGGCTTCTCTCAGGTAAAACATGAAATCCCTATGTTGTCGCTGGATAATGTTTTTAATGAAGAAGAGTTATCTGCTTTTTATAAGCGTGTTAAAGACCGTCTGGCGATTGATGAGCCCATTGAATTTGCAGCGGAACCAAAACTGGATGGACTGGCGATAAGCCTGTTATATAAAGATGGTGTTCTGGTTAGGGCCGGTACCCGAGGTGATGGTACTACTGGTGAAGATGTTACTCATAATATTCGTACTATTCATTCTGTGCCGCTGCACCTGCAGGGTGATGATTATCCGACGTTACTGGAAGTCCGCGGTGAAGTGTTTATGCCCAAAGCCGGATTTGAAAAACTTAATCAGGCGGCGATTAAAAATGGTGAAAAAACATTTGCAAATCCGCGTAATGCTGCCGCGGGTTCATTAAGGCAGCTGGATTCAAAAATTGCAGCCAGTCGACCTCTTGCTATGTACTGTTATGCCGTGGGTAAGGTAGACGGCATGGACTCAGTTGAAACGCACAGTGAAATGCTCAATCATTTGCTTAAATGGGGGTTGCCTCTATGCAAAGAGCGTGCGCTTGTAAAAGACATAAAAGGATGTCTTGAATATTTTGAGAAAATGTCCGCGCAACGAGCTTCCTTGCCTTATGATATCGATGGCATTGTTTACAAGGTTAATCGTCTGAACTGGCAAAAGGAATTAGGCTTTGTTGCCAGAGCACCGCGTTGGGCGATTGCTCATAAATTCCCGGCGCAGGAAGAAATGACTGTTGTAAATGATATTGAGTTTCAGGTAGGTCGCACGGGCGCAATAACACCTGTTGCTCGACTTGATCCGGTTTTTGTTGGTGGTGTGACCGTCAGCAATGCAACCCTGCATAATATGGATGAAGTTGAGCGCAAAGATGTTCGTATTGGCGATACGGTTATAATTCGTCGAGCAGGGGATGTGATACCTGAAGTGGTAAGTGTTGTACCCGGCAGTCGAAAGCAGGGGGCGTACAAGGTAAAGCTGCCTGATCATTGTCCGGTGTGTCAATCTGATGTGGTTCGAGAAGAAGGCGAAGCCGTAGCGCGGTGTACCGGTGGTCTTTTTTGTCAGGCGCAACGTAAAGAATCAATTAAACATTTTGCATCAAGAAAGGCAATGGATGTAGACGGTCTTGGCGATAAACTGGTCGAGCAGCTGGTTGATGAGAAACTGATTGATCATGTTGATGATTTGTATTCCTTAACCATTGAACAGTTATCAAAGCTGGAACGTATGGGTGAGAAATCTGCAACCAATCTTATTGATGCACTGGAAAAAAGTAAGAGCACTCGTCTTGAACGATTTATTTATGCTCTGGGTATTCGCGAAGTGGGCGAGGCTACGGCCTTATCTTTATCGCAACACTTTGGTTCCCTTGATAAATTACTGGCTGCAAATATTGATGAGTTGCAGAATGTGCCTGATGTTGGTCCCGTGGTTGCTGCACATATAGTGCATTTCTTTCAACAAAAACATAATCTGGAAGTTATTAAAAAATTACGTGAGGCAGGTATTTGCTGGCAGAATGTCGATGTCGTTAATCAGGGTGATCAGTCACTCGCTGGAAAAACGTTTGTTATTACCGGCACATTGTCTGCGATGAGTAGAGATGAGGCAAAACGTCTGTTGCAGTTAAAAGGTGCGAAAGTATCTGGCAGTGTGTCAAAGAAAACCAGTGCAGTTATTGTTGGTGATAATCCTGGCTCAAAGGCAGCTAAAGCTGAACAGCTGGGGGTTGAAATATTAAGTGAAGTCGATTTAAATAATTTGTTAGGCAGATAGTGGGCTTAGTGATAGATACTGATTGAGTCTATCCCAGGGTTATCGGGTGGTGTTCGTCTTAGATCGTTAAATTTACCCTGATTAATCAGCTGATGTATGTATTGCTGATTTCTTTCCAGTGTTTCCATGTAATAATCATTGCCCGAGAAATGAGCAACAGCATATTCGTAGACACGTTTAAAAATCACATCTAAACGTTTTTTAACTTCATTTTCATAGAAAACAGGTGTTTTGATTAATAAATCTTCAGCTGATGAATAGATAATTATTTTACTGCCGTCCTCTTTGATCTGTTCCGTGAGTCCACCAAGAACAAACTCAGGGTATAAACGATCCCGGCATTTCTCCAGGTAACAGCGATCAGCCATCTGAGCAATCAGGTCTGCTGTTCCAACCATAAAGCCCAGTAAATGAAATTTTTCATCGGGTAATTTTATTTTATCAAGTGCCATTTCGTAGCCGGTGTAATGAACCATATTGGCTGCGATGTTGACGTAATCCTTGAGGCCAATCATAGGTAAATAATGGCGTAGAAAATCTGCGCTTCGACTGACATGAACACGTGTGTATTCTGCGCCGTTGGCATGTTTCTGATCATTTTCTTTTCTTATATAGCCAGAATCATGAAACAAAGCGGTAATGATGGCAACGGAAGTTTGCATACTGCCAAAGGTTTGATGGCTGTTACTTTGACGTTCATGCCCGTCAATGATGCGGGCTAGCGCCAGGGTCATATCCAGCGTATGTTGTTTGTCGTGATAAAAAGTGTCGCAGGAAGTGTAATCCTGGAAATGTCCTTCGAACAGGTTATCAAAATCATCGAAAGCACGTTCGATATATGAGGTATTGCCATTCAGGTAGCAGCTACGGAAAATATCACAGACGGCGTTTTTAACAGCCTGTGTATCTGTTACGTTAATGGTATTGGTTACGTCAAATTCTGAGTCACGATGTTTCATAATCATTTGCTGTGTTGCTGTTATATGTAATCCTACAAACTGATGAGCAATTTAGGCGTGAAACCTGTCACATTAATAACAGCTTAATAGCAGCCTAAATGAGCTTTTTCTCACATTATCCGCAATTTTGACAGTAATTAGCGGTTTATTTGCTCGTATGGGTGAATACACCGTCCCAGTTCTGGGCGGGTGGATTGTTTCTAAAATAGGCAATACGATCCAGATAAATCTGGTAAATCAGGCGTTCAGGATCCTGAAGTTTTAACAGGGAAAGAGCCTTCTCTGCATCATCCCACTTTTGCTGACGATACAGATTGAGTGCGTGATGAAATGCTTTAATGGTTTTGCGGGTTTGTTTATCGATGTTTTCAATCAAACCCAGTGGCTCATAGATTTTTACCGGCTTGTCTTTGCCTTTGACGCGGACCAGGTCAAGCTGACGGTATTCAAATTCGGGGACTGCATAAATGGTACTTTCACTGGTAATAATTTCCACACCATAAACTTTGGTCAGTGCTTCAAGCCGTGAACCCAGATTAACAGCATCACCCAGTACAGTGTAATCTACGCGGAATTCTGAGCCCTTATTGCCCACGTTCATCGGTCCGGTATTAATGCCTATTCCAATATGTATTTCAGGCCAGCCTTTAGCCTTAAATGCTGTTTGTAATTTTCTCGTTTCCTTGATCATTTCGATACCGCTAAGTAAGGCATTACGCGCATGATTGGGGTCATTTAAAGGTGCGCCCCAGAATGCCATGATGGCATCGCCCATATATTTATCGATGGTGCCACGGTTCTGATGTATGACTCTGGTCAGCGGTGTTAAAAATGAATTAATAAACTGGGTCAGTTCTTTTGGTTCCATATTCTCAGAAATGGTGGTGAAGTTACGTACGTCGGTAAATAACACGCTCATTTCACGTATTTCACCATCCAGCGTAATCTTGGTTAGATTACGACTCATTTCATCAACCAGATCGGGTGGTACGTACTGGCCGAATAAATGTGTGAGTTTATGTTTGCCGCGAGATTCGACGAAAAAGCCAAAGGCCATGTTGAGTATATAAAGAAGTAATACCAGTGAAGCTGGTGTTGCAAGGGGTAATACTGTTTGTAAATCATTCCAGGCATAGAGATTAATTGCGAAAACAAAACACATGGTGGCCATGCTGGTGATGGTGTTCCATAATGGTGATATGCGCGGTAAAAGATAGGCCAGTATGACACCGAGAACGACAAGTAAAATTATTTCAAAACCCATGATGTAGCCGGGTTTGTGTTTAATGGTCTGATCGAGTATGCCCTGAACAATATTGGCATGGACTTCAACCCCCGGATAAGACGCTTCCAGTGGTGTTGTTCTTAAATCAAGCAGGCCGGCGGCACTGGTTCCAAATAATGCAATTTTGTTAAACAGTAAATCTTTTGGCGCTTTTCTGGTGGCTATATCATAGGCGGAGATATACTCAAAACTACGCTGTTTACCAATGTAAGGCACCAGTATGCTGGCGGATTCATCTACGGGAATCAGGGTTTCGCCTATTTTTATCCATTCAAGAATTTTGTCGTTGGTCTGTTCGTTAATGACAGTCAGACCGAGCTGGATTTTATCTTTATCAAGCGCTGTACGACTTACCGCAAGGGCCAGTGACTCGTATATCTGGCCATTATATTCCTGAAGTAAGGGAACTTTGCGGAAAACACCATCATCCATTGTTGGGTTATCAAAATAACCTGCGGTGAGTGCTGCATTTTGTAAAACGGATAAATTGGCGGCATAGCCCTGTGCCTTATTAAGGTTCAGGCTGTTAAGGATTTCTTTTGGGAATTCAGGCAGAGGCGCAGGAAGCTGGCCTTTATGTAATGTTTTGTCACCGTTATCAAAGAATAAGCCGAGAACAATTTTTCGATTTTGTAATGCTTCTGCAAAACGTTTATCGCGCTGTAGCTTGGGTAAAGCTTTATTAAATTCAGTTATAAAATGGGGGTTGCTCCTTAATGGACCATTGGACATGTTGATTAATATTTGATCAGTTGGATCTTCGTCTTTCTCGGCAAAAATTATGTCGAATCCCAGGGTGTTGATCTTGTAATAATCGAATAGGTTATCGACGATATGAGCCATGGTGTGACGGTCCCATGGCCATTGACCAATCTTTTCCATGCTTTTTTCATCAATATCAATAATGACAACTTTTTTATTAATATTAGTGATAGAGCTGGCAGACAGTGTCATCTTCAGACGGGTGTCATATGAGAGATTTTCCAGCGTGTGCAGAAAAGGGATGGGAAAGTTATTACTGGCGTGTAAAATCAGCAGAAGCGTTAATGCAAGTCCCAGAATAAAGCGCAGGATCCGTTGATTTATCACTCCTTATATTCCCCTTTTATATGATGTATTGAGTTGATTTCTATGACAATAGCAGAGATGTAGACTGTCTGCCACGCAGTCTAATAGGCGTATGAGTAATTATTCTATAAAATACCCGTAAATTCGAAATAATACTGGAGACTAAGAATGTCCGCATCGAGGGATATTTTACTGGGTGTCAATATTGACCATATAGCGACTGTAAGACAGGCCAGAGGTACACGTTATCCAGATCCTGTTTATGCCGCACTTCAGGTAGAGCAGGCTGGTGCAGATAGTATTACCCTGCACTTGCGGGAAGACAGGCGTCATATTCAGGAAAGAGATGTAAGAATGCTAAAAGAGATGATGTTGACGCGCATGAATCTTGAAATGGCAGTCACCAATGATATGTTGGCAATTGCTGAAAAAGTCAGGCCGGAGGATTGCTGTCTTGTGCCTGAACGAAGAGAGGAATTAACCACAGAAGGCGGTCTTGACGTTGTTACACAGGAATCAAAAATAAAAGAAGCATCTCAACGCCTTGCAGAAGCAGGTATAAAAGTGTCGCTGTTTATAGATGCCGATGCTGAACAGATTGAAGCGGCTAAACGTTGTGGCGTGCCTGCTATAGAAATACATACAGGGCATTATGCGGATGCAGGTAATCGTGATCAGCGACAGAGTGAATTAAAGAAAATTGTCCGGGCAACAGAACTCGGGCATGAGCTGGGATTACAGGTTAATGCAGGACATGGTCTTAATTACCAGAACACAAAGGCAATTGCCGCTATTAATAATATTCGTGAGTTAAATATTGGACATGCATTAGTTGCCGAGGCCCTGTTTATTGGGTTGCCAAAGGCGGTAGAGAAAATGAAGAAAATTATGAGAGATGGGCGAGAAAGTGTTTTAAAATAATCAAATGTTATTTTGACATTTCATTGTAGTAAGAAATCAGTTTCTCGATATTGTCATATACAAGATTAATTGCCGATTCAAGATGGAGTTTATCTTTTTTTATTATGATATCTTCAAGTTTACCTGCTGAGGATGATAAATCCTCAGCGGCACAATATTTGGCACCGCCGTGCAGTTTATGAACAACATGGCGGAGTTCTTCCAGGTTGTTAGACAGGTATATTTTCTCAATTAGTTTTTTCTGGTTTGGCAGATCCAGAACTAACATGGCTAATAATTCATCTGCCAGTGATTTATTGCCTCCTGTAAGCTCGATTGCTGCTGTTTGATTATACGGACTGGTAGATGTTTCTGTCCCAGAAGGCTGGCTATGATCAGATTTGGCGTTAGCATTTGCCAGAAGCCATTGTTCAAAAATGGTAAATATCTGATTTTCACTAAAAGGCTTTATTAAAATATCATTAACACCAACATTGAATGCATTCTGTTTGTCTTCAGGGCTTGCATTGGCAGTTAAAGCAACAATGATTGATTTTTTGCAGGGGTTATTTGTGCTTCTAATGGCTTCGATGGTTTTAAATCCATTCATAATCGGCATGTGAAGGTCCATTAAAATGATATCGAAATATCCCGATGAACATAAATCAAGAGCATCCTTTCCATTAGTTGCCATTGAAACCTGTATCAGGCTGTTTTCAAGGATGGTTTTAGCAAGTTTCAGGTTGATATCATTGTCATCTACAACCAGTGCTTTAATGTGATTAAAGTTTCTTTTTACTGTGCGGCGAAGATCATGGGTACCATGAGTATTTATGGTCGCCTTTCCCTGCATAATGTTGCTGATGGCATTCGCAATTAGTGATTCTGGCGACGATCTGAAAATGGTGTTTTTTAGACCAGTGCTCTGGATGTTTTTCAAATCATTTTCAGAAAATGTGCTGATAATAGTTAAAAACTTAACGGGTAATGTTTTTGCGATTTTTGATATTTCTGATATAAAATCATTGTTCTTAAGTTTTGATCTGCTGATGCCTATAATGACAAGATCAATTTTGTTTTGTCTGGTAATGTCTTCTATCGCATTGTGATCTGTTATGGTTAGAGTTTTTGGCCCAAGTTTTGTTACAAGCCCTAAAGTAGCATTGATATTTTCTAAATAATCCTCATAAATGAGTACGGTTTTATCCGTGCAGTTTATGGCTAAAGTGTCATTGTTGTCTGTGGGTACTATTTCAAATTTAATAGAGCACCAGAATGTTGATCCCTGTTCCGGACTGCTTTCAAAGTCAATGTCGCCATGCATAAGTTCGGTCAGGTTTTTGCAGATAACCAGTCCCAGTCCTGTGCCGCCGAATCTTCTTGAAATAGAGCTGTCGGCCTGAGTAAATGCCTTGAATAGCTGTTGTTTGTTTATATTATCTAATCCAATGCCAGTATCCTGAATTATAAATTTGATGTGGATGTTGTCATGAGTTTGTTCGATGATTTCCAGTTTGATAGATACATGACCATTGCTGGTGAATTTTATGGCGTTGCTGATCAGATTTACAAGAATTTGCCGTAATCGTGTTGGGTCACCAATAAGATGGTTTGGTATTTTGTCAGGAAGTGGGTGGTTGACGATTTCAATGTTTTTGTTATATGCCATTGGTGTAAACATTGTGATAATGCTGTTGAGTACCTCTGTGAGGTCAAAGCCTATGTTTTCAATGCGTAATTTTCCAGACTCTATTTTGGAAAAATCAAGAATATCATCAATAATTGTTAACAGGTTTCTGGCAGAGTTTTCAATGGTTTTTATGTAGTCACTTTGTTGGCTGTCAATTTTTGTCTTGCTAAGCAGGTCAGTAAAGCCAATAACACCATTCATTGGTGTTCTGATTTCGTGTGACATATTGGCCAGGAATTCAGATTTTATTTTGCTTGCTGAGAGGGCATGGTTGCGTGCAATGTCCAGTTCAATGTTTTGTATCTCCAGTTCATCAAGTGTTTGTGTTAGAGATGCTGTTGCCTGTTTTACTTCTTTTTCAAGATTTTGTCTGACCGATTGAATTTCATCAGCCATACTGTTTAGCCCCTGTTCCAGGGATCCTATTTCGCCGCCTGAGTCGATTGATAGTCGGGTATCTAGTCGATTGTTGGCAATGTCATCCATGGCTTTGGTGAGTCTTTTTATCGGTTTTATTACACCTGTGCTCATCCTGATTGCCAGGATGGTACTAATTAGTAAGCCAAAAAATGTAATATATGCGCCTTTTATCAGGCTGGTTAACTGCTTTTCGCGGGTGGTGCGATTGCTTAGTGTAAGCGATATGTGTCCTATAATATTTGATGCCGAGTTGTTTTTATGTGTTTCAAATGACTCGTTATAATCATTGATTTCTATTTCAGTCGTTTTTATAGCGGCATGGAATTTAATTGTGTCTTCTTTTATTAAATCTGAAATAAATGAATAGATGTGGTTTGCATTGCTGTCAGATTTGAGTTGTATATGAGGATTGTGTTTCGTTATAAGTAAAGTATCGGATGTATCAGTTACTGATATTTCAATAATGTCATTCATATCATCTAGAGTTTTATTGAAAATCTGTTCAAGGATGTCGATATTTGAGGAAAATACGGCGTATTCACTTGCATTTGCTAATTGATCAGTAATGAGTCTTCCTCGTTCATGCAGTGAATTTTCAAGGTTAATGATTTGTGTATAACTAAAGTATGAGGCTATAGATATTGCAATAAGTATTGTTGGCAGTAATGCCACAAATAGAACGCGTTTCTTTATTCCCCAATTCTTCATGAGTTATTGCTGCGATTTAATTTGTTTTATAATGGCGTCCTTGTCATAGTTTTTTAACTGCATAGTCGATGCAACCCGTTTATTAATTTCCAGGCTGTATGAGTCTGGATAATATATTTTCTGTTTAAATTTTTTTCCATTATCAAAATAGTCTTTAATGTGTTTCGTAGCATCGTTGGCAATTTGATCGGGCGTTGAGTATATGCCTGCGGTTGCACCTGCCTTAATGTATGATTTTGAATATCCAATTACGGGTATCTTGTTACGATAGGTTAGCAGTAATATGCCTCGTATGGTGTTTTTGTTGTACACATCAGGATCGGGGATAGACAATATGATATCGTTTTCTTCGAGAGCTTTTTTAAGCGCAGGAATGATCATGTCTGATGTCTCTATGATTTCGTAATTAACAGCTATCCCTGTTTCTTTAGATGTCCGTTCGATATCCCGCTTGTGAACTGAGGATGCCGGTCCTAAAATAACGCCGGTTTTTTTATTACTGCCGATTAGGACTTTAATTAATTGTAATTGCCGTTTGAAAGGCTGATCAATGACCTGTGCCGCCCATGTGCGACTGTTTCCAGGATTAATATGGGTTGCTATCTGCTCGGGTATTAAAAGACTGAAAACAGGTGTCTCTGACGATGTGTCCTGTAACGCCTCATGAGCCAGCTGGCTGCCGATGGTTACAATTAAATCATATTGATCGGTGATGGACTCATTATGGTTATTAGCTGTTCTGATTCTGATATTTGAATCTGCAAGGTTATTAATCAGGTTCTGGCTGATGTCATTGACGTAGGTTTTATCTGCATTTGATACCAGAAGTAAGGAGTAGTCTTTTGCAAGTATACTGGTTGGCAGCAGGAGACAAAATGCAAGTGTAAAGCCGATTGAGCGCTTCATTTTTTTTATGAAGGCTAAAATGGTCCCTGAGAAAATATCATCCGGTACTTGTTGGCTCAATTTATATCCCTGTTGCTGCATTTTCCTGTTCTGTCTTGTTTAATTAAATTCCAGGCTTACTTCCAGATAGGTGCGCATATCCTGCAGGCTGCCATGTGCATTAATGTCTGTATTTTGAAATACCGTTGTTAGTGTTGCATCTGTGTATCGTGTCTTGTTGTAATCGTAATGATCTTCTAGCAGGTTTTGCATAATAAAATTGATTCTCAGCTTTTCATTGCCAAATATGTAAGCTTTACTGAGTTTGATATCAAGTTTATTGTAGGGTTGTGCGGATCTGTCGCTAAAGTATGGTGAGGTGGAGCCAGTTCTATCCAGCCAGTCCATATCACTAATATGGTAATAGTTAATGCTGGCATCAAAGTTCGTTGCCCAGTGTTTAATTAAGGTTAAGCCAAAGGTTTTTTTAGGTGCCGACTTGGTCAGGCGACGGGTCTCACGCCAGTAGCCAAGCGGGTTGTACATTTCGGCTGAAATATCGATATAGCTGTAATGTGTGTATAGCCGATAATTTTTTGGAAGTTTATAATCCAGCGCAATTTCAGTGCCTTCAGTTTCTGTCCTGTGGGTATTCAGTATCTCATCGGCTTCTCCATCCAGGTTGTCTTCTGGTTCTTCTGTTGGGACACCGGATGTAAAAATAAGTTTGTCGGTATTGTCTTTGAAAACTTTAATGTCCAGGGTTAGTTGGTTGTTCATTAATCTGGCGATATAACCCAGTTCGATGCTTTCAATTTCTTCAGAATCAATATTGCCATTTGAGATAAGGTCTATACTGTTAAGTATGTCTGTTGGAATAGATGGAGGGCAATCTGCAGCGCTATTTCCACCACCGAGCTGGCATAGTAAATCAGGATCTGTTATTGGGCTTCCGTTCTGTTTTAACTGTTCATTAATGACCAGGTATGCATTCTGGTCATAGAGTGTCGGGGTGC
>JAOUMX010000061.1 GCA_029881275.1 Gammaproteobacteria bacterium
GCCTTGCCAAGAATTACTGTTAATGCCGGTGAGACTTTACATAAAGGTATCGAGCTGGGTATAGATAGCGCATTAACAGATGAGGTGCAGCTGGCCGTAAGTGTTTCCTATGCGGAACATACCTATGAAGACTGGGTACACAGTGGTGTTGATTACAGTGGAAATGAAATAGAATCGGCACCCAGAAATATCGCCAATACACGACTGAATTATAAACCCGAACTGCTAAATGGCGGCCGTGTCGAAGCCGAGTGGGTGCATATGGGCAAGTACTGGATGGATCAAAGTAATACAGCCAAATACGATGGCCATGATTTTTATAATTTGCGGGCTAACTATTTTGTGAGTACAGCCTTTGAAGTGTATGCTCGCGTCATGAATGTCACCGATGAGCGTTATGCAGAAGCGGCATCTAATGGCGAATATGCACCGGGTATGCCGCGTACGGTTTATGGTGGCGTCACTTACAAGTTTTAATCAGGAAAGTGCCGCACTGATTTAGTAACCTTAATCAGTGCGGTAATTCCGCAAATGAAGCAGAAATAGAATAACGATGTTGCTTAGATCAATCATCATCACCGTCTTTATGTTAAGCCCGGCTATCAGCCTGGCGGCGATGGACCATAATGCCAAAAATAAATCAGCGGATGTCTGTGCTGACCCGTCACAGCCGGCACAATTAAAATGTGCACCGGCGCCCAGTTCAGTGTTTGATCATAAAGGGCGTCTCTGGGTGGCCTGGTCCCATGCCGGGCATGTTTATGTCAGTCGTTCCGATGACAAGGGCAAAACATTTCATTCTTCAGTGGTGGTTAATAAAGTGCCCGAAGGTATTTCGGCACGCGGCGAGAATCGTCCCAAGATTGCGGTTAATGATGCCGGGCGAATGTATATTTCCTGGACCATGCCACTGGAAAAACGTTTCACCGGTCATATTCGTTTCAGTTATTCAGATGATGGCAAAAACTTTTCCGAGCCAGTTACTGTGAATGATCATCTGGAAATCAGCGGCCACCGCTTTGATGCTCTGGGCGTGAATAAAAAAGGTGATGTCTATCTTGCCTGGCTGGATAAGCGTGATCGTGATCAGGCAATGAGTAATAAAGAAAAATATCAGGGTGCGGCAGTTTATTATGCCCTGTCAGAAGACGGTGGTAAAAGTTTTAAGCCCAATAAAAAAATCATTGATCACAGTTGTGAATGTTGTCGGGTAATTATTGATTTCGATAAAAACGATTTGCCGGTGATTTTATGGCGCAATATTTATGGTAATGATATTCGTGACCACGCTCTGGTTAATTTTCTGTCGAAAGATCAGCCCGGTGAGCCGGTAAGAGTCAGTTATGATGAATGGCGTATCGATGCCTGTCCCCATCACGGACCGGATATGTCGATTGATGATGCCGATAATTATCACCTGACCTGGTTTAATAATGCCCCGGAACGTCATGGTCTGTTTTACGCACGACGTAATCAAAAAGACAATAGTCTCACTGCTGCGGTTAACTTTGGTAATTATAAGGCAGGGGCGTCACATCCTAATGTCATCAGTGATGAAAATCATGTCTGGCTGGTATGGAAAGAGTTTGACGGCAAGCAGGAAAGCATCTGGTTGCAGCACTCTACCGATCAGGGCGATAGCTGGAGCAGGGCAGAGCAGATAGCAGTCACCACTTCGGCAGCTGATTATCCGCTTTTGATGAAAGACAAGGATGATATTTACATCCAGTGGCAGACTCAGTCTGATGGGTTCCGGTTGTTGTCAGTGGCAAGGTAAGTTTTGTGAAACTTTTTAAGATTGGAAATCTGTTTTTTATCTTATTATTCGTGACGCTGTCTGCGCATGCTGAAATTGTTTTGCAGACATTTGAAAAACAAACTTATCAGTCAATTCTGGAAAATGAAAATCAGCAGTCCTTTCTGCTGGTTTTATGGTCTCTGGACTGCCCTCCCTGTATGGATGAGTTGTCTATGCTGGGTGGTTTGCATCAACAATTTCCGGATAAAAAAATTATTCTGGTTTCCACAGACTCGGAAGCTCAGAGTGATGAAATAATGCAAATAATGAATAAATTTAAGTTAACAGGCTTGCCGCAATGGGTATTCGGTAATGAGTCACCACAATATCTGAGATACAGTATCGACCCCCTGTGGTATGGCGAGTTGCCACGCAGTTATTTTCATACGGCTGAAACGCGTCAGGCAGTATCCGGAAAACTGAAAAAAGCGGATTTAATTCGCTGGTTTAATGCAGGTTAAATTGAGTGTTTAAATATCATATTGAGCCCTGGAAGATTTTTCTGTTGATGTCAGTGCTGGCACATGCGGCAGTACTGGTCACCTGGGGTGGACGCCTGGGTGTGCAGGATGCTTCATTGGATAATATTGCCGTGCGAGATGTGATAAATATTCAACTGGTACAGCAGCAGCCAGTAAAAAAGCCAAAAGCTGAAGTCTTGCCTGAGCCTGCACCTATGCCGGTGCGAGAAGAAAAAATAGTAGAACAGCTTAAAGCCGTGGAAAAACCCGTCGAAGAAAACATAACAGAGCCTGAACAAACGCAGCATGAAGTTGCACAGATAATCGAGCCGCAACGGCAGGGTGATCAAATACAGAATGATCATCAGCTAAAAATCAAACAGAAGGAACAGTATATCCAGTTAATCATGAAGCATATTGACGCGCATAAATTTTACCCATCAGCTGCCAGGCGCCGGGGTATTGAAGGCGAGGTGCGGGTGTCGTTTTGTTTAACAACAGATAAAATACCGATGAATATTCAGGCTAATGGAAGTATTAGTGTGTTAGAACGTGCTGCCATGCAGGCGGTGCAGGATGCCAGTCCATATCCGGAACCGCCTGCGGATACTTTTTTTAACAGTCCGATTGTAATCAGTATGGTGTATGCACTGGAATAAGATACTTTATGGTGAATCTGGTCAGCGGTGTTTTAATGTTTGCAGGCTGGCAGTTCAATCCAGAAAGTGCTTCCCTGACCAGGCTCGCTTTCAAAGCCAATTTTACCGCCCATCATTTCGATTAACTGTCTGGTAATAGTGAGGCCAATACCGGTACCTTCAATGTTGCTGTTCTCGGCATCCAGGCGATTAAACGGTTCAAAAATAGCTGCATGTTTTTCTTTTGCGATGCCCTTGCCGCTGTCTTTGATGCTAACACGAATATTATTCTCTTCTGTTGCGTAAAGTGTAATTTTTATTGAGCCGCCTTTATGATTATATTTGCAGGCATTGGATATCAGGTTAAGAATGATTTGTTTTAGTCGTGTGATATCTGCATATACATCATCTTGAATAGATTGGTCATCATTAACAGAGAGGGATACTTCATATTGAGTGAGTAATGGTAATGAGAGTGAAAGACATTCATTCAAAACCAGTCTCATGCTAACCTGCATGGGAATGATGTCACAATTTCCGGCTTCGATTTTGGTAAGGTCCAGAACCTCGTTAATAAGTTCGAGTAAATGTTTACCACCATGATGTATCTCATTTACCGAGTCGAGTTGCCGACTATTAAGGCTTTTATCAAGTTGTAGCAATTGGGTAAAACCCAGAATGGCATTCAGTGGTGTGCGCAGTTCGTGGCTCATGCGAGATAGAAACTGTGATTTGGCCATATTGGCGCGTTCAGCTTCGTCCTTTGCCGATATCAGTTCTTCTTCTTTTTTAAGCAGGCTTTCGGTGCGTTCTTTTACCCGTTGCTCCAGTAATTCATGTGCCAGCTTCTGTTCGGTAATGTCTTCAGCAATCCCGGCAATGCGATAAATCTCGCCATTCATGTTCTGTATCGGATAAGACTGATCTTTAACCCAGCGCACAGTACCATCCGGTTGTACTACACGGTACTCTTCATTATAAAAACCGTCTGTCTGATGTGCGATGGCCTGTTTTACACGTTCACGATCATCTTTATGTATAGCATCTATAAAAGATGAGGGATTGTGATAGAGACTAGCGCAACTTCTTCCCCATACTGTTTCAAAAGCCGGGCTAATATAGATCATCTTTTGTTTGCTGATATCGGTTAACCAGAATACTTCACGAATATGATCAGCCAGTTGTCGGAAATGTTGTTCAGACTCATAACGGGCATGATCAGCGGCAACTTCTTCGGTAATATTTTCGACGCTCGACCAGATGTATGTTTCATTATTTCTTTCTATTAATCTGCCTGAAAGCCGTACTGGAATACGTCGACCATCCTTGTGTATATATTCTTTTTCATAAGGGCCATAAGAATGATTAATTTTAAGATTTTCGAGCTGATATTCTTCCTGTTTTATATAATCTTTAGGTGTGATTTGCCAGTAGGTTAATTGCTTGGTTTCTTCTATGCTGCGACCAATGATATTTGCGTAGGACTGATTAATATCAACAAGTGTGCCGTCCATCTTACAGAGTGCAAGGCCAATAGGTGAACTTTCAAACAGGTTGCGGTTGTATTGTTCGCTTTCAAAAAGTTTTTGATAAGGTGCGCGTACAACAAAAACAAATATTGCTCTATAGATATAAATATAGGCGATAACTTTATAAACATGACCAAGAAAATTAAACAGTCCAGTGATATCGGCGTACAGTGTAAAACATAATTCGCTAAGTATGGTGATTACGGTGGCAGTATACAGATTGGTAGCATCAAAGGACTGTTGCTTTTGTGCCTGAAAATAAAATAGCACGGCAGGTATCAGCAGGATTGCAATAATAGTGTATTCTGCGCCAACCTTAAAAGCTGTCAGTCCCTGACCAGTGATGAATGTTTTCGGGAACACGTCAAGATGATACAGACCAATCCAGTAAAAAAAGGCAGTGATTAAAAGGCTTATAAATAATAGCCAGTAGCGGTTAGGTAAAGAGGGTATTTTTTTTGATAGTTGTAATGCTGTCAGAAGTAATGCAATGGCGGCAATAGAACGTGCAATTAACCAGAAATAAATAGATTTGTCAGGGCTGCCCTGTGTGACAAAATCAGGCATGCCGGCATAGGACAGGGTATGGGCAAAATCGAGTAGGCCAATAATAAAAAATGCGCAGGCAAGTATAATGGGATTGTCTGAGCGATTATCCGCATGACTGTTAAAAACAAGTGCAAATACCAGCATTGAAACAATAACCGAGAATATCTCTGCAAACATGTGCGTAGGCAAAGACATAAATACGGTGTTTTTTGTGATATCTAATAACGGTAATTGCCAGATAATAAAAAACAGCGCACCAAGAACCAGTAACAGCCGGTTGGTTTTAGCTAATTTATGCTTTTTTTGTATAACATCCATGCACCAGGTCCCGACGAAGAATGGATTAATAAAATGGTGATATGTGATTAATAATTGTTTTTTTAGATACTAGCATTTTACCCTGCTGTGATAAATGAAAATCACTGACTTGCGCTTTGTCTGGTGATGAAAAGTTTAATATGCGGGTATTGATAAGCTGTTTCAATTCATGAAGTTATATAGAATAACCTGAATAATTGTAATGAGTAATTTGATGACCAAAAAGTTCAGAAGATGGGGGTATTATTTTATGTGTTTAAACCAGTCTTTTAATGGGTTTAATGTATTTGTGTTTATATATAGTGTAGAGCCTTAAGTTTTATTTCTGGTGCTGTTTTGAGTTAAGGGGAATAAAAATTGGCGCTTTTAAAAGATTTGTTTAAAGATCCTTTATTGAATGCTGTCACAGCAATCACGCTTTGTATTATTCTTCTGATAACCCTTGTCGCTAACGAATGGGTTGAAAGTGCAATTAAAAGAGATGTTGAAAAATCTTTAAAAACCGCACTGGATAGTGCGCAGCAGGGGTTGCGGCTCCTGTTTCAGAACCAGCAGGCGCCAGCGCTGGTGTGGGCCAATGATGATCGTGTCCGTATGGCTGTACAACGTCTATTACAGGTAAAACGTATACCTGATGCACTTTTATCTTCGTCTGAGCAGCAATTGTTTCGTTCCTTGTTTAATCCTTATCTTGGTCTCGCAGGATTTAAAGGTTTTTTTATAATTGACAAAGATGGAATTAGTCTGGCGTCTTCTCGAGATGTGAATGTGGGCGGCGTTAATCTGTT
Source organism: Gammaproteobacteria bacterium (assembly GCA_029881275.1). Classification (GTDB taxonomy): domain Bacteria; phylum Pseudomonadota; class Gammaproteobacteria; order SZUA-229; family SZUA-229; genus JAPHQX01. The sequence goes on from JAOUMX010000061.1 coordinate 6,082, forward strand.
GACCAGGCAGGGGGACTTTCTACAACGTGTCTGGAATGGTAAGACTTTAATCAGTCAACCGATAGAATCCGATGTTCCTTTAAAAGATCGTCATGGTCATGTAATCAATGGCTTGCCGAGCATGTTTTCGGCAACGCCTATTCAAAATCAGGCGGGGCAAACCATGGCGGTGCTTGCCTTGCGAATTGATCCCGATCTGTATTTTTCTGAGATATTGCATCAGTCCCGTTTTGGCAGCAGTGGTGAAACCTATACTTTAAATAGCGAAGGGTTATTGCTGAGTGATAGTCGCTTTAACCAGCATCTGGTTGAGATCGGTTTGCTTAAAGATGCGCATCATTCTGATCTTAAAATAGTGATTAAAGATCCGGGAGCTGACCTGACCCGCGGAGATGCGTCTAAGTTGCCACGGGAAGATCAGCCATTAACACGCATGGCTTTAAGTATATCAAGGCATGAGTCGGGTTCAGATACTAATGGTTATCGTGACTACCGCGGTGTTCCTGTGGTGGGCGCCTGGGTTTGGGACAATATGCTGGGTTTTGGTATTGCAAGTGAAGTGAATCAGGATGAGGCGTTTGCTGGTCTGGTCAGGGCGCGTTTGATTATTGGCGTTTTTTTTTGGCTGCTGATGTTGGCGTTAATATGCCTGTGGTACCTTTTTGTCGTGAGTCGTAAGGAAATATCTGATAGTGCTTTGCAGGCGATTATTGCCAGAGAATTAGCTGAATCTGCAAAGCAACAAGCTGATAAAGCGAATCATGCAAAATCAGAATTTTTATCATCCATGAGTCATGAGCTTCGTACCCCGCTAAATGCCATTATTGGTTTTTCACAGTTGCTTGAAACATCAAATCCGCCGTTGACAGAATTACAATTAGAACAGGTTCGTTATGTTCAGGACGGAGGACACCATTTATTGTCATTAATTAATGATGTTCTTGATCTGGCTAAAATAGAAGCCGGGAAATTGGCATTTGAGCTTAAGGCCGTTTCAATCAGAAGTATTATCGTGGAATGTATGATTTATATTTATCCACTGGCAGTTAAACAGACATTAACAATAGATGACAGAACAGAAAATGTTGATATTGTGGTTTATTCTGATCGTGTCCGATTATCACAGGCCTTGTTGAATATATTATCGAATGCGGTGAAGTATAACCGGCCCGGTGGTTGTATTACGATTTCGACAGAGATGATTAATGATGACTGGTTGCGGGTTATCGTATCAGATACCGGCATAGGTATTCCCGCAAACAGTCAGTCACATATATTTGAGGCTTTCAACAGGCTTGGAGCAGAGAGCAGCGGAATAGAGGGTACCGGTATCGGGCTTAGTTTAACCCGGCGACTGATTGAAGAAATGGGTGGCAAGATTGGGTTTTCCAGTATCGAAGGAGAAGGCAGTACCTTCTGGCTGGATATGCCTGTGGCCAGGCAGGTTAATAGCAATATAAATGATCAAAATGGGCAGAGGATTGATGCACAGGAAAAAGAAGTTATGAATACTATAAATAAAGTGATTCTATACGTCGAAGATGATCTATCGAATACTCATCTGATGAGAAATATTATGGATTGTTTGCCTAATGTCAGTCTGTTGACGACACAAACAGCGGAAAGTGGTCTTGAACTTGTTGAGAGTCATCATCCGGATCTTATTATTATGGATTCTAATTTACCGGGTATGAATGGTCATGATGCTGTCCGTAAACTGAAGTCTGCTGAATCAACAAAGGCGATTCCTGTGATTGCGCTTAGCGCCAATGCTATGGATAAAAACCAGCAGGATGCATATGATGCGGGGTGTGAAGTATTTTTGTCAAAGCCGGTGGATATTGCAGATCTTATCGCACAGATAACGCGCCTTCTGCGTATTGCCAGTTAGTAAATATTAGATAGAAAATAACTTAATTATTTATTTCTAGATGTCGACGTTTGTAATATTGAAAATTCCTGGTAACAAATAATTTTTATTAGATGAAAACAAAATGGCGACTAATGAGTCGCCATTTTGTTTATCTATAAAGCATAACAATTGGCATGGTCAGCTTACTGTCGTATGCCTTCAATCGAGAGGATAATTTCCACGTCTTTTGACGCCGGTCCCAGGTTGTAGTTAATATCAAAGTCTTTCAGCGCAAAGGTCGTGCTGCCGGCAAAACCGCGACGGTAACCACCCCATGGGTCAGAGCCATTGCCAATGTGTTCGGCATCTATGGTAATTGCTTTGGTAATACCATGTAGTGTGAAATCACCCTTGATCTCAACCTTGCCATTACCTTTTTCTGTAAACGAGGTGCTAACGAAAGATGCCTTTGGGAATTTGCTGACATCAAGAAAATCCTTGCCGCGTAAATGCTTGTCACGTTCGGCATGATTACTGTCGATGCTGGCCGTGTCGATGTTGACACTAACGCTGGCAGCTGCCGGATTTTTTTCATCATAACTAAACTGGCCGTCGAAGGTATTGAAGCGCCCATAGAGCCAGCTATAACCGAGGTGATTGATTTTAAACTGGATAAAGGCATGGGCGCCCTTGGTATCAATGGTGTAGTTATCGGCCATGGCGGTAGTGGCTGTGCTGCTCAATAATAACAAGCCGCTAAGAATGATGGTTTTCATTGTGCTATCTCCGTTTCAGAATGAGGGAAGTTCGAGTTAAGTTAAAGACCAAGCATCCGCTTTAAGGTTCGGTCTTTGTCAATAAAATGATGTTTAAGTGCTGCACTGGCATGTAACAGGGCGATGCTTATCAGCATTATGGCCAGAATCAGATGAACTGTTCCGGCAATATCTTCCTGTTTATCAATGCCATGTATGATTGCCGGAATTTCAAAAAGTTTAAAAACATCCAGGGCTCGACCATCGGCGGTTGAAATAAGATAACCGCTCAGCATCAGGCCGAACAATAGCAGGTAAAGCAGGCGATGAGTAAAACGCGCAACTGATACTTCAAAGGCGCTGTGACTGGCCAGCGGGGAGGGTGTTAGATGGGTGAAGCGCCAGATCAGGCGTAACAGGGTAAAGGCAAATAAACTAATACCAGCACTTTTATGTAAATCTGGTGCGGTTTTGTACCATTGATGATAATAATTCAAATCAACCATCCACAGGCCAAGTATAAACATGGCCAGTACAATGAACGCAGTTAGCCAGTGAAATAGCCTGGCGACCAGGCCCCAGTGGTTATGGCTGTTACCTAATGCTGTCATAACTGTTTTTATATATATCGATAAAGGCATAATATAAACCATTTCATGAGGTAAGTAATAGCATTGCCACGTACCGATCATAATGACAATTTCCTTTTTTATGTCATTGCGAGCCGCGAAGCAATCTTGGTTGAGTTAAAAATGACTGAGAACACAGCACGTATTCCTCTATAACTGTCATCTTAAGTAAATATTGAAATTTTTCATGATCGATAATTATTGTGACGATTAATCGATTCTGATCCTGTTAATAATTTGTTTATTTAAGTTTTCTAATTGGTTCAATTCTGGCTAATCAGTAGCCCTGTTGAGTTAAGTTGATGCTGCTAGAAGTCAATGATGTAATTTCTAATGGTTTGATAAACTTCAATTTAAGTAACATTAAATTAATATATATTTGAAAATATAGAATTAGTTGATGAGTGGGTAGGCCTGGAATTGATCTAAGTCAATTGTAGTTCTTTTTACTGCCTGACCGGACTATTGGTGGTTGAAGATTATAAAGTAGTAAAACATTCACCTTTTCATTAACAATGTAAATAATGATAATTAACTAAAATAAAAGTTAAGTTTATTATGAGGTTTGATGTTATATTTTTTAAATGGATATATCAGGTTTAATACTGTTCTAGTGTTGTAAGTAATTACCTGTTTTCTCGATTCATGACTGGAATCAAGATGTACTAGATTATGAGAAATAAAATCGTTCTTGCAAAATTCACTCCGCCTATTTTAGACAAGTTCGTTGACCGCAAGAGATTATATAAATTATTAGATGAAAAGTGTGATGCACCTGTTCTATGGATTTCAGCTCCCGCCGGATATGGAAAAACAACACTCATTAATTCCTATATACAAAGCAGAAGTATTTCTTCTCTCTGGTATAAGGTCGATGCAGGTGACAGGGATATTGCTTCGTTTTTTTATTATATGGGGCTTGTCGCTAAAAACATAACCGGTGAGAAATTTTCTGCGCCTTTATTCACGCCTGAATATCAGCAGGGACTTACAGCCTTTACTCGCGTTTATTTTCGCGAGCTTTATAGCCATTTGCCTTCTGGTTTTGTCATTGTGTTTGACAATTATCAGGATGCGGGTGTCGATGCTGATCTTCACAGAGTGATGACCGAAGCGGCTGAGGAGCTGCCTCAGGGATGTCATTTAATATTTGTTTCCCGGGAGAATCCGACTTCAGATTTTGCAAAATTAATTGCCAATGGGTTTTTGTTTAAACTTGACTCAACACAGCTGGAGTTTAATTTGAATGAAAGCACCAGTGTTGCACGTTTGCTGGGTATAAATAAGTCTTCAGGAGAAGACTTTATCAATAAAGCGCATTCGGTTACAAAAGGATGGGTGACTGGATTTAAACTTTTGATTGAGCATACGGAAAACCTGGATGAATCCGGCCTTGATATTGAATCAGCAAACCAGGACACCATGTTTGAATACTTTGCGAGTGAGATACTGCGCAATCTAGAGCCTGATATAAAAACATTTTTACTTAAGACGTCAGTTTTCCCGACTATAACGGTCTCGTTGGCCAGAAAAATAACAGGCATGCGTAATGCAAATAAGGTGCTCAATGAACTTGTTTATAAACAGCTGTTTATCGTGTGTCATGGCCAGGTGAATTCGTCATATGAATATCACCCGTTGTTTCGGTGTTTCCTTATTGCGCAAGCTGAAAGTCTATTTAGTGATTCTGAAATTACCGATCTGTATGACGCCGCAGGTATTTTACTGGCAGAAGAGGGCGACTATGAATCAGCCATAGACTTATTAATGACCGCCGAAAGCTGGGAATCTATATTAAATATCATTAGCAAATACTCGGCTGTTCTTCTTGATCAGGGGCGTAACAGGCAGTTGATACAGTGGTTAGAGGGTCTGCCTGGTGAGAAGCTCAACAGTGATGCCTATGCAAATTACTGGTACGGTATGGCATTATTAAATTATAAAAATAATACTGCGAGAGAGAAATTTATACGTGCTTATAATATGTTTAAGAAAAGCCGTAATAGTAAAGGGCTTTATTTGAGCTGGTCTGGAATTGCAGATTCATTTAGTTTTTCTCATGATAACTTTACAGGCGCCAAAGCCTGGCTAACTGAGTTTAACAAGGTTAAATCAGAATTTCCCAGGGTATTGATTCCCGAAGTTAGAGTGCGCCTGCTTTTTTCAAGGGCTATGCTGATGTACTGGGCCGATCCTGCCAATGCCGAGTTAAAGGACTTGATAGGTAAAATTGAATTATTATCAAAGATGGTGCCTAATAAAACATTAAAAATACTATGTACAACCCAGCTCACTTTCTATTATGGGCAACAGGGAAACTCTTTAAGGATAGGCCAGCTGTCATCTGTATTTTCCAGGTATGCAAACGATACATCAATACCAAAACATTTATCTGTTTTTATAAGTACATTGTTGATCGCCTGTGATTACCTGACCGCAGATTTTAAAATGACCGATAAGGAAATTGATCTTGCATATAAAAATTTTAATGATGCGGGTCTAAGTTTTTTTAGTGGATTTATGTTGCCCCATGCTATTTATCACGCTGAATTAAAAGGAGATACCAGAAGAGTAAAAATGCTGGTAGAGAAATACAGGAATGATGTATCGGAGGATAGTGATATGGATCTCGGGCACTATCATCTTCATGCCGCTGTCTGTTCCATCATGGAAGAAGATTTTAATCAGGCAATACAGCATGCACAGGCAGCAACCAGGCTCATTCAGCGGGCGAGTGCTTCATTTCAGGAGCATCATTGTAGAATGGTTCAGGCATATATTTATAGTGAAACGGGTCAGTATGATCTTGCAGAAGAAGAGCTTGCAAAGTCGCAATCATTTTTTAATGCGTTTAGCTGTCATTCAGGCAATGTAGTAATTTTATTCGTTCGTAGCTGGATTGCATTAAACAGGGGCGAGCATGACAGATATATTCACTATCTTAAAGAGGCGCTGAACCTGGCATATGACAGGCATATTCGATCATGTTTTTTCTGGCCGCATAAAATAGTTCGTAAGTTATGTGCCACTGCCCTTGATAATAATATTCACTCTGACATTGTTCGTACAATCATAAAGATTTACCAATATACACCCGATCAAGAACAGGCGGTTTCTGATCATTGGCCCTACAGGATTAAGATCTATACCCTGAGTCGATTTGGCATTGTAAAGGATGACGTGGCTTTAAGGCTTAGCGATAAGCACCAGCAATTTATTAAAGCACTGATTGCTTTTGGCGGGCGTGATGTGCATGAAGAAACGCTTTCAAGTGCATTATGGCCCGATGCCGATGGCGATGTGGCGCATCAGAATTTTGCAACTACTTTGCATAGAGTGCGTAAAGATATAGGTAACGAAGTTTTACTGTTACGTCAAAATCACCTTAGCCTGAATCCGGATTTCTGCTGGATCGATATCTGGGCACTGAAACGTTCTTTAAGTGAAATAGAAAAGTCATTAATGAATGAGCGGCCTGTTCTAATAGAACTGGTGAATCGTGCCATTAGTCTGTATCAGGGGCCGTTTCTGGGTGCTGATGAGCACCAGTTCTGGATACTGCCGGCCCGTGAACAAATGCGTAACAAATATCTAGGGATTCTCAACAAACTGGGTGACAGGTTCTGTCAGATAAATGAGTATCAGCTGGCCATGGACTGTTATCAGAAAGGTCTGGAAGTTGATGATTTGTCTGAAAGTCATTATCAGGGACTACTCAATTGTCATGTCATGCAGGGCAATCGGGCGGAGGGTCTGTCCGTCTATCAGCGCTGCTATAAACGGCTGGCTGAGGGGCTCGGCATCGCACCGTCGAAAAAAACCGAAGAACTTCGTTTTAGACTCGAGAATATTTAAACGCCATTGTCACTCCGGCAATGATAACTATCTGTGTATCTGCTTATAAATCAATAATCTGGCATTTTATTAATTCGCCATTCAATTTGAATGCCTCTTTATTTAAAAAATTCTTCTTTCTGTACCCTAATTGTAACTGGCTGAGCATTATGCTTGTTCTAAAGGTGAAATCGGCAAGTGGCCTGTGACCATCAACCGGGTTGTACAACAGGTGGCATCAGGTACTGCGAATAAGGGGTAGTTAAACAATTGATGCGTTAAAAACCGGTTGATTCTAGCGTGATCGAATCACAGTTGGGTGGTCGTCAAATGAACATAGGGAAGGGACTGTTATGCCTGAAAATAGTTATATCGTACGTATTTATCGGAGTCGGGAAGCAGCAGGGGTTATAACTGCTGACGATCTGGATACTGTTCCTGTAACAGGAAAAATAAACGATGTGAGCAAGGACAAATGGCAAACCTTTCATAATAAAGATGAATTGTGGACGCTGATTACGCAACAGGAGACTGCTGAAGAAGAGGCATAGTCAGGTCGCCTCGCAGGAATAGTGAATATTCAGAGTAAGAGTCAAGCAGGTTGCGAGTGATAGGGAATAAAACAGTAAAAGTGGTTTGGAGTGGGGCAGATGAATAATTATATGCGCGTGAATATGTGGTCACTGATCCCCTGTTCGGGGGATATTCCAGATCAGGCTGTATCCGCTTATCAAATGTCTTCTTTCATGAATGTCATCTTGCAAAGGAGTCGTAAATAATCATTCGGCTGTTATGAAAAATAAAGTTTAGTAAAGCAAATTCAATAATGAAAAAGGAAAGGCTACTGAACAGTGCAGTGGGGTAAGGAAGCACAGTAAAGTCAGTAACCATTAACTCTTAAGGAGAAATAAAATGTTAAATGTAAGTATTAAAAATAAAATGACTGGCCTGGGTGCTACAACCCTGCTGTTATGCAGTAGTTTTTCAGCGCAGGCAACTATCGTTGTTCCTGCCTGTTCAAATTTTGCAGTAGATTGTGAATTTCTGGAGTTTTCCTATAGCCAGAATTATTCACGGGATGAAATTGATATTCTGCGATTCCAGGAAGGCAGTGTGTTTTATGGTTACCAGTATGCCAGTCGTTATGAAACGGCGACATTGCTGGATTCCTATTCTGCATTACCCCTCACCGGTTTTGATACCGGCTGGAGTTCACTAACCTACAGTGCAGCGGTTAATTTCCTTAACGATTTTGGCGTTCTTAATGCAACTTCAACCAGTGGTTCCACATCATTCTTTTATGGCACTGATTCAGAAACTATTTTCAATGGAGATTTATTTAGCTATCTGGGTTATGTGGCTTATGACGATGGCAATGCCTATGTGCCTGCAAGGGGCTATTTTTATGAAACGCAGGGTACAGACAGTAGTTACACAGTAGCGCCTGAGTATACAGATGACAATAGCTACGACATGTATACCGCCAGCCTGCTGGTGAGGTATATCGATGTGGCGCCAGTACCTGTGCCTGCAGCTGTCTGGTTATTTGGTTCCGGTCTGGTGGGATTAATTGGCATTGCCAGACGCAGACGTGTTTAGCAAAAAAGTGAAACAGAATTTTTTGAGGTTATTAACATGAAACCCATAGTATTGTTTTCAATATTATCTATTTACTCTGCTGGCAGTAGTGCACTGACCATTGATCCAGTGACGCCCTTCTGGCTTGATCAGGCGGATGCTTATGTGCATTACACATTTGATGCTGCCTATACGATTGATGCGCCACTGAATAGTACGCTGGAATCATCCTGGGGTGACAACAGTCTTACCACGCTGGCAAGGCTTGATAGCTACAATCGAGTGCGTCGTGATTACAACCTGACCCTTTATGGTGATGCCAATCCCGGTTACGATCCGGTTAATCCCGGTGTCAATGAGCAGGTCTACCTGTGGCTGGATTTTACTTATTTCTATTCGGGTAGTGGTGGACTGTCATTCCCCAATGCGGCCGGGTTGAATCTGACCAATGATGAAGGTTTTCTTGAACTGGATGTCGATGCAAATCTGAGCCTCGATGGTGGTAACCTGGATCACCATTCTGTTTCGGCCGATGGTGGTACCTATGGACATTACAGCATTATGTGGCAGATAAGACAGTTACCAACCGGTTATACGGATGATGGCTGGCCCGAACAGTTCGATTTTTTCTGGGGTGCTTATGGTGATAGCTGGCATGTGACCGATATACATGCGGCGACGATTTCCTATCAGAACTATGTGCCCAGTGCTGTGCCTGTGCCTGCAGCGGTCTGGTTGTTCGGTTCTGGACTGGTGGCTTTAACGGGTATAGCAAGACGTAAAAAACAATCAGCTAGTTAACACGTTGTAAACGGAGTCAAATCTGACTCCGTTCTTTTATTATATTTTGTTGTCATTGCGAGGCACGAAGCAATCTCGGTTGAATCAAAAAATAACAGGTAAATCAGTCGCGTTTAATCCTGTTGATAGATATGCTGTTGATAATCGTCGTTCACTAAATGGCCCGTCGGTCATATAATGGAAATCACTTCCCCGGCGTTCAGCGCCCGCAAATGAACAGGATGAATCGACCATGCCGAAGCGACGTATTACTGCCATCAGCAGTCTGGTGA